>CAZWKD010000013.1:10240-27079 GCA_964633985.1 uncultured Acidimicrobium sp.
GCCACGATCGCATCGAGTTCCGGTGCGAGCTGTTCTTGGGCGGATGAACGCACGGCACCCAGGAGAATCGACGGATCGGTGAGGAACTTCTGCATTGCCTTCATCGGGTCGTCGGTACCGAGCTCCACGTTGCTCAGGCGATCCATCAGGGCATCGGGGTTTGGTCGGAAACCAGAGATGTAACGGCCGAGCATTTCGGTGAGTGTGTGTCGAACAGGGTCGCGTGTGAGGATCGAGTGCGAGGTGAACTCCTGTATGAGCACCCACATGCGCATGTCGTCCGTGCTGATACTCCAGTCACTAGCGAACGCCTCGATGTTCGGCGCAACGATCAGCACGCCGCCACTCGTGTCGCGTGGAACCGGGAGGTCGTATTGGCCGAACGCGCGCAATGACAGCTGACCCACCATCGTGCCCACCGACATGCCCATCATCGCTGGTGCGATCATCTTGTTCAGTGAGGCGAACATGTTGGCCATTGGGTCGTCACTCTCGTCGACGGTCGCTGGAGCCGACGAGAGAGAGGCTGCAAGATTGTGGAACATCGGCTTGTATGCCTCGAGCGCGAGGTGAGTCCACATCGATCTGTTGACGACCTGCACCGAGTTCGCCGCGCCGAGATCGATCCCCGTGCTCTCTCGGACATGCATCTCGGCGATGGGGGCGAGCCGCTCCACCGAGATCCTCGAAGCCGGATCCACGTTGGCCTCGGTGTTCGTTCCGTGGGTGGCGGTCATGAGCGCCACTTGGCGAGCCACATCCCACTGCAACGGTCCTTGGGACGCCATGGCTTTGGCGAGATCACCGAAGAAGGGCATGCCGCTGAAGGGATTTTCGTCCGGGCTATTCGACACCGGACTCAAGCCTAAGGAGGCGCTCCTCGAGTACGGCCAGCGGGACCATCCATGCTCCCCCTTGGCGCTTCACACACCAACCCACGAAGTGTCCACCATCGTCGAATACGGGTCCACCATCGATCGACTCCGGTGCTGAGTTCGGTTCGATCGGCACAAGTTGCTGGTTGTCATCGCTCGAAATCCCCACTTCAGCCTCGTGGATCTTCGATGGCGTCGTTTGTACCCACAGACGATTACCGCGAGAAAACGAGATGATCTGTTTCTGGGGGATGTTGAGCGGTGGGACGAGTGGCAGATATTCTCCCGACGACTCGTCCACCACGTGCAGCCACGTGATGCCGAGGTCTGACTCGTGGTTGACCACGATTGCCGTGACGAGGGTGTCGTCGACTGCACGAACTTTCACTGCCTCGCCAGCTTCAGCGGACGTCATCGATGTAACGAGGAATCCGGACTGTGACATGGCGGCAACAGCAATGTCCGTTCCTGCGAGGTAACCGAACTTTTCTGCTTCCCCGGTGTTGGTAAGCGACTGTCTTGTCGTAGCGATGGATGCTTCGGCGAAGTTGGGACCGGGCTCACGCTCTGGTCGTGCGGGAAGGAGCACTGCGGCCAGAACCACGGAGATGACGAGGCTCATTCCGGCCGTCGCCATGGCTACCTTGCGCATCGTGCGCAATCCAAGCGATTCAACCTCAGTTTGTTTGACCAATTCGCTCGGATGTCGCCATGAGCGTTCGTAGATCGGCAGGGGAGGGTTGAAGAAAATTTCGCCAGACGAGTCGTCATCGTCGTGCGCGGTCATCGTTGGCAGATTAGTCACGTTGCTTTTCACAGTGGTGTCGTGCCACTCGGATACGCTGAGATCGTGAGTACGCGCCAACTCGTCGATGGTGGAGACACCTTGCTCGAGTTGACCGACCAGCCGCTACGGGCGGGTCAGACGTACGACTGGGCCGTGGTGCCATCTGCTGGTGCCGTCGTGATGTTTTCGGGGACTGCGCGAGACCATTCCGAAGGGCGCGAAGGCGTGGAAACACTGACCTACGAGGCTTATGACGAGGCCGTCCTGCCCGCACTCAACAATGTGGCCAACGAGATACGCAAGAAGTGGTCTGCCGTTCGAAGAGTTGCATTGATCCACCGAGTGGGCAACGTGCCGGTCGGGGAGTCATCGGTGTTGGTGGTGGTGTCTGCGCCGCATCGACCTGAAGCATTCGAAGCAGCACGCTTCGGCATCGATGCGTTGAAAGCGACTGCGCCAATTTGGAAACGAGAGACATGGAAAGGCGGTGACGACTGGGCAAAGACTGCGCAGCATGTGACTGACCTGTCGACATTCGTCGAGGAGCGTGCAACTCGATGATCGCGTATTCACCACTTACGTTTCTTTTCGCCGGAATCTCCGTTGCATCGGCGCTTGCACTTGCATACCTCATGTTGCAGGAATCGCGGAGGGAGTCCCGAGACAACGGAATGGCCGCATTTCAGCGCCACTTGAACGCATTGTCCGACGACTCACGGGCCCACTTGCGTCAGCGGTTGCAGGAGTCCAAGAACCGAATTCGCGAGAACCGCTAACCATGGCTCGCGACCTCGCCATCGACCTCGGCACGGCGAACACGCTCGTGTACATGGAGGGCAAGGGAATCGTCATCGACGAACCATCGGTGATCGCGGTCAACCGCACCACGGGAGAAGTACTCGCAACGGGTCGCGAAGCGTGGGACATGATCGGCCGTACGCCCGGAAACATCGTGGCGGTACGCCCACTTCGCGGCGGTGCGATCACCGACTTCGAGATCACGGAGAAAATGATTCGCTTGTTGCTGCAACGTGCGGGCGTTTCACGCTTTTCTCGCCCGAAGGTGCTCATCTGTGTGCCATCTGCAATCACCGAAGTGGAGCGCCGCGCAGTTACCGATGCAACGCGCAAAGCGGGTGCTGCTGACGCACAGTTGTTGGAGCAGCCGATGGCCGCAGCGATTGGTGCCGATCTTCCGATCAACGAACCTGTCGGCAACATGGTGATCGACATCGGTGGCGGCACTACCGAGACCGCAGTCATCAGCCTCGGTGGCATCGTCGCGCTCGAAGCCGTGCGAGTGGGAAGTTTCGACATCGATGCGGCGATCCAGGCGCACGTTCGCAAGGCGCACGGTTTGGCGATCGGTGAGCGCACCGCCGAACAGATCAAGATCTCGATCGGGAGCGCCATGCCGACCCCCGAGGACTGCGACGCGGAAGTGAAGGGGCGCGATCTCGTCACCGGCTTGCCGAAGACGGTGGTGCTGACGGCAGCCGAGGTGCGAGAGGCAATCGACGAAGTGGTGACTCAGATGGTGAATTCGGTGATGCGCTGCCTCGCCGTCGCTCCGCCGGAGTTGTCGCAGGACTTCCTCAATCGCGGGATGTACCTGGTGGGCGGCGGATCCATGCTGCGGGGTCTCGCCCAGCGTTTGGAGCGTGACACACAAGTACCAGTGGTGATGTCAGAACAGCCGCTCGAGGCGGTCGTCTTCGGTGCAGGTCACTGCATCGAGAACTACCAAGCCTTGAAGGGCATGTTCATGGATTCGCGCCGCTGAGCGGAATCACTTCATCAGACGCGTCAGTCCCTCTTGCACCACCGTGACGGCAAGCCGTCCATCGCGCGTGAAGATGTGCCCTTCGGCGAGTCCACGTGAACCAGACGTGCTGATCGACTTCTGCTGGTAGAGCAACCACTCGTCGGCGCGGAACCGACGGTGGAACCACATCGCGTGATCGAGTGAGGCCATCTGGACGGTGCCGTCCATCCATCCTCGACCGTGTGGCAGCAATGCCGTGTCGAGCAACGATGAGTCGCTGGCGTAGGTGACGATGCATGCGTGTAGTACTTCGTCGTTCGGGAGTGTGCCGTCGGCGCGGAACCAGACACGCTGTCCAGGCAGCGGATTGTTGGCCCGAGTCATCGGGTCACCATCCACGTAACGCTGGTCGATCGGTCGCGGGCGGTCATACCATTCGCCGAGTTTTTCCTTGTACGGAGCCATCCGCGTGTGAAAGTCGGGAAGAGTTTCCGGGCCCGGCGTATCTGTCGCCATTTCGATCTGATATTCGAGGCCCTCTTCGTGCTTCTGGAACGACGCATGCAGGTTGAAGATCGGTTTGCCGTTCTGGATGGCGACGACGCGCCGCGTGGAGAAGCTCTTGCCGTCACGAATGCGGTCCACTTCGTACACGACGGGGACGCCCGGAGCTCCCGGTCGCAGGAAGTACGCGTGCAACGAGTGCACATGGCGATCCGACTCGTCGATCGTGCGCGATGCGGCGACGAGTGCCTGTCCCGCCACCTGCCCTCCGTAGATGCGCTGCCGATTCTCCATCGGAGATTGTCCACGGAAGATGTTGACTTCGATCAATTCGAGATCGAGGAGAGTGACGAGGTCGTCGAGGGGGCTCGGCATGGCATCAATGTTGCCAGCATGAACGCCGAAAACCTTGGCTGTAGCGTCCAACGCGATGACTGCGACGATGCCTGCGGAAATGAAGCACGTTGCTCTTGCCACGAAGGGCTTCATGCCCGAGAACGAGGGTGACGCATTGTTCGCTGCCGCAATCGACTCGACGAAGGATGGAGTTGCGGGAGACTTCGTGGAGATCGGCTCGTATTGCGGTCGAAGCACCGTGTGGCTAGGCGTGGCTGCACGGCAGTGTGGAGTGAAATTGCATGCCGTCGATCACCACGGTGGGTCGGAGGAAAACCAACCTGGGTGGGAATGGCACGATGCATCGCTCGTTGATCCCTCCACTGGTCGGATCGACACCTTGCCGCACTTCCTCGACACCATCGATCGTGCGGGCCTTCGCGACGTCGTAGTTCCCGTCGTGGCGGAGTCGCACCTTGCGGCTGCATCGTGGTCCGGTTCCATTGCGTTCCTGTTCATCGATGGTGGACACGGTCGTGAGGTGGCACGAGCCGATTGGGCTTCGTGGTCACCGCTCGTGGGCAGTGGTGCCACGCTCGCGATTCATGACGTGTTCGAGGACGAGCGAGAAGGTGGGCGGGCACCATTCGAGGAGATCTATCTGCCTGCGGTCACGGCAGGTTTCGTCGAAGTATCGCGAACTGGTTCGTTGCGCGTGTTGCGCAAGCCCTGACTCGCCGAGTCAGAGAATCGTCACTGCGTCGTTGAACTCGACGCGCGGATTACGCGGCTTGTAGGCGTTGGCTCCGGGTTGACCGATGTTGACGACGCAGATCGACTTGAGCGTGGTGCCGGCGAGCAGGTCCTCATCGACACCGGTTGCGTTGAATCCAGTCATCGGTCCGACGACGTAGCCGAGAGCGCGCGCCGCAAGGATGAAGTAGCCGGCCTGCAGCCACGCTTGGCCAGAGGCGAATGCGTGACGAGGGGTTTCGTCTTGAAACAAGTCACGAGCCGCGGCGAAGTGTGGCAGCACGGTGGGAAACCAGTCGTGGAACATGGAGTCGTAACACAAAATGGCAATGGTGGGTGCACTCGCCGTCTTGGCCTTGTTCCCCTCGCTCAAGTGCCCAATCAGACGAGTTCGAGCGTCTGGGCTTCGGACGTAGACCACTCGCATTGGCTGGGAGTTCAACGATGTCGGAGCCATCTTCACGATGTCGTGCAGGCGGAGAAGCTCGGATTCGGTCAATGGCTCACCGGTGAAGTCGTGCGCGGTGTGTGCTTCGGTGAAGAGGAGCGCGAGGGATTCGTCGTCGAGATGCTGCATGGTCAGTCGACGACGGTAGCCCGCAGAAAGATTTCGCTCGCAGGTGAGCCACCAGAAATTGCATCGGCAGCGAGGATCACGGCGGCGCCGGTGTATGCACTCCTCTCATCGGCGGGAAACACGACTCGATTCGGGTACACGATTCCCGTGATGTACTCACCATCGTCGGTGCGGTGAGCCCGCGTCCACGCGAGAAGTTCCTTGGCCGTGTCGATGTCCCCGATCGCAGCATGTGCCAGTGAGCACTCTGCCGTTTCGGCAGCAGTCACCCAGTCTTCGTCGTTCACGCAACGCACGCCGACGCCATCGATGATGAACGAGTTCCACTGACTGGTCAATCTGCGAACACCCTCAAGACCTATCAATGCGCCCGACAGAACGGGGTAGTACCAGTCCATCGCCCAGCGCTCCTTCGGCTCAAATACGCCGAGATCTCCGTTGATGTGGTCGTCGATGGCATCTGCCGCCACGCGCCATGCTGGTTGGTGGTCGTCGAGAATTGCCGCAACGTTTGCTCCGCAGTGGAGAGCATGGCGGATGGATGACGAACCCGTAAGAAGCGCATAGTCCCAAGGCATGGAGTCCACCTCACGGGCCCACAGGACCGTGCCGTTCGGCTTGCGCATCGATAGCACCCACTCGAGGGCACGCTTGACCGTCGGCCACATGCGAGACACGAAGTCACGGTCTTCGGTGCATAGCCAGTGATGCCAAACGCCAGTCGCAACATATGCACAGACGTTGGTGTCGAGCTTGTGTTCCTTCACCGAGCCATCAGCGAAGTAGTAGTTGTGCCACGAGCCATCCGGTCGTTGTATGTCAGCCAGCCAGAGGTACGCGTTGCGTGCCTGTTCGTGCATGCCCATGACGTCGAGGGCCATTGCGGTCTCCACGTGGTTCCATGGGTCGCAGTGCCCATCGGGATACCACATGATCATTCCGTTCGGTCGTTGCAGCGAAGCGATCCATCGTGCGGTGTCCTGCAACTCCGACAGGGTCACGATCCCGTCGAGTCGTCGTTCATCGATCGTCATCGACTGGCCTTCTCGTGAGGCTTGTGTGCGTAGAGCACGTAGCTCTTTCCGATTGCAGGTGCCAAGAACTTCTCCAGGATGCGGGTGGTGACGGGGCGCTTGATGATGTCCCACTCCAGAAATTTCTTGTACTTGGCCACGAGCGGATGGTCTTCCCGTGTCGGTCCCACGGCGCAACGCAGCCACCAATACGGCGAGTGCAGCCCATGTGAGCGATGACTTCCGATCACGGCCAACCCGGCCGCACGCATCTTGGCGCGCAGCTCGGTGGACGAATAGATGCGCACATGTCCACCCTCGACGAATGGTGCGTGGTATTCGTCAGACAGCATCCAGTTCACCTTTTCGGGAAACCACGACGGCACCGTGGCGGCGAAGGTGCCACCAGGCTTGAGTACGCGGCTCAGCTCAGCCAGCGCAGCGACGTCGTTTTGAATGTGTTCCAACACCTCGGACGTGACGATCACGTCGAAGGCTCCATCGCGGAATGGCAATCGAGTGGCATCGCCGCGCAATACACCGGTGAGTCGATCGGCCGAGATCTCGCCCGCTTCGCACATTGCGGCGAACGTGGCACGGGTGGTAGTGGTCTCTGCTTCCGCATAGTCGAGCGCGACTACACGGGCTCCGCGTCGCGCCGCCTCGTACGCGTGTCGGCCGAATCCCGCACCTGCGTCGAGAAACAGCGTCCCTTCACCGATTGGCAGCTGCTCGAAACGAACCGTCAGCATCAGCGCGAACTCCTGCGCCGCAGTTTTTCCACGTTGTGGGGCATGGAGAGCACCTCGCGGTATTGATCGACGGTCAGCGAGGCGCAGTAGCGCCAGCTCCAACGCTCGATCACACGCTGTCGACCCGCGTGACCGACGCGGTTGCGTAGTTCAGCGTCATCGAGACCGCGACGAATGGTGGCGGCGAGCGCTTCGGAATCACCAGGAGCGCACGACAACACGGTGTCGTTGTCGCGACCGGTCACTTCGGGCAACGCGCCACCTGTGGTGGCGACGAGGCAGATTCCCGTTGCCATCGCCTCGATGGCGGGGAGGCTGAAGCCTTCGTACAGACTCGGGACAACGGCAAGTTCGCTCTCTGCATACAGCTCGACGATGCGTTCGTCGCTGACGCCCGACACGTGGGTAATGCAGTCCTGCAGGTTGAGTTTGCGGATGAGGTCGGCGTTGGCACCCTCGCGCGGCTTGCCAATGATCGTGAGGTGAACGTCTCGCTCGGTGCGCAACTTGGCGAGAGCCTCCAAGAGATAGGACAGGCCCTTCAGAGCGACGTCGGCTGATGCGGTGGTGATGAGGTGACCGGGCTTGCGCGTGAGGTGGGGCAATGGAGTGAACAAGTCGGGGTCGACGCCGACGGGGACGAGTCGCATGCGGTCGAGTGACACTCCCATGTCCTCGTGGATGTCGTTGATCGAGTTTTCACTCACCACGACGACGCGAGGCATCTTGCTCGCTACCTTGCCTTGCATCTTGACGAACGAGTACCAACGACCGATCGCCTGTTTCTTCCACCAGTTGGGTGCGTGGTCCATCTCCAACTTGCGATCCTTCGTGATCGGGTGATGGAGCGTGACGATGGTGGGGAAGAGTTTCTCGATGTCGAGGATGCCGTAGCCGAGGCATTGGTTGTCGTGTACGAGATCGAAGTCGTCGACGCGAGTCTCGAGCGCGCGTAAGGCGCGCAGCGAGAACGTCCTCGGTTCACCGAAGGTGCCCTTGAGGAACTGCGCCATCTCCACGAATGCGGGCCAGTCCTTGATTTCCCAATAGGCAGGGAATCGACCGGGGTATTGGTCATTGAAGATGTCGAGACTCGGCAGCTTGTGCAGCGGAATTCGTGGGTCGAGAACGGGGTATGGCTGTCCTCCGAACACCTCCACGTGGTGACCGAGGTCGACGAGCGCCTTGGTCAGGTGACGGGTGTACACCCCCTGCCCACCCACATGGGGCTTGCCGCGATAAGTGAGATACGCGATGCGCAACGGACCGTTTGGATCGAACGGCTCCGACATAATCGGGTCAGCCTACCGAGCGGTATTTCCATCCCTTCTGCGTCTTCCCAACATCAGCAGGGCAAGCAAAGTGGCCGAGGTGACGATCAGGATCGATTGATCCCCGACATACGAATAGATGGTTCGACCTTCGCGCATCGGAATCTCGCGGACGATCACGCGTCGTTCGCTCACGCCCGTTCGATCGAACACCTCGCCAGATGGAGAGACGAATGCAGAGAATCCAGTCGGTGAGACTTGGACAACCCAACGACCCGTCTCCACCGCGCGAAGTCGGGAAGAAGCAACTTGTTGCGTTTGCAGGATCGTTCCCGTGTAACTCGAACCGTTCGTGGGATTGATGAGCATCGCTGCTCCAAGCTCGACGCCCTCGTTTGCACGACCAGCGAAGAACACTTCCCACGAGATCGCGACCGCCAGGGTCGACTCGCCTACACGCAAGAGACCGGGCCCTTCTCCGGCGCGAGCATCCCGCGGAATCCTGTCGACTGGAGCGCCGAGCGTTTCGAGCGCGCCGCGAAGTGGAACGAACTCACCGAAGGGCACACGACGCACCTTGTCGTAGCGATCGCCGAGAGTTCCGTCCACGTTCACGACCACCTGAGCGTTCGTGAATGCCGATGCATCAACGTCTTCGGTGATGCCAACGAGGAATGGAGCATTCAGTCGCACGGCTTCCGCCGCGATCTCCTCACGCTCGATGCTCATCGAGAACTCGTCGACATCGACCACGTTCTCAGGCCAAATCACCAGGTCGGGTTCGATTGACGAATCAATGGAGCGGGTCGCGTCGAGGTGACGCTCTACGACGTCACGGGAACGAGTGTTGATGGCGAGTGTTCCCTGTGGACCGCCGCCTTGCACCGCGGCGATACGCAAGACTTCGCCAGTGTTGCTACCGCCACCGGCGAATGGGATCACTGCAACGACAAAGACGATCACTGCTGTCGAAGTGATCGCACTTCGAACGTGTCGACGTGTCGCGTGATGACCGATGAGAAAGCCAACTTGGAAGACGAACCACGACAACAGGATCGGTCCACCGATCGCCGCCAAATGCACGGTCGGAGAATCCGCTTGAGAAATGGCGAGCGTCGCCAGGGGAACACCTCCGAATGGCATTGAAAAGCGCAACGCTTCTGCCAAAGTGTGGGCGAGTGGCGCGGCGACGAGCGAGTGCTTGGCGCGAGCCGAGAGGATCGTGGCGACACCGTGCAGCGATGCAAACAATGGAACCGCGATCAGGTAGCCAGGCGCAGTGAGGTGCCACATCCACCCCATGCCTGGGGCAAACCAAGAGAGCGCGAAGAGAAAACCGCCCAAGAATCGACTGCCAGAACTCTCGAACGATCTGGTGACGAAGGCAAACACAGCGACGCCGATGAACGCGAGTGGCCAGAAGCCCCAAGGGGGAAGGCTCGCGGCGACGAGCACGCCGGCTCCTACCAGCGCGAGGTACTTGGACGTGCGACTCATGAATGAGAACCACCGCGCATCATCGCCTCGAGGCGAGCGATGCGCGTGCGCGCAGGTGGGTGCGACATCACCACCATTCCGGCGTGTGCTTCGACTCGACCTTGCTTGTTGCTGACGTGGCGCAAGGCGTTCAGCAACTCACGTCCGAATCCCATTTCGAATGCTCTTCGGTCGGCGTGGTACTCACTGCCTCGACCGACGAAGTTTCCGAGCATCTGCGAGAGAAGTAGCCCGAGGAGCAGCAGTCGCGACGCGCCGGTGAGCACCAACGTGATGGCAACCCCCGCAATTCGCAGAAGGGTCGAGCGTGCGCCGAAACGTGAGGTGGCTTGATCACTCAGGTTGCGGAGTCGAATACCCAATCGGGCGACACCGAGTACGGGGATGCTCATCCACTGAGCGATGGTGAGTGCAACCGTATGGCCGCCGAGGTGGTGGCTGAGTTCGTGGGCGAGCACGCCGGTGAGTTCGTCGTCGGTGAGATTTTCGACGGCGAAGGAGGACACGACGAGAAGATGGCCGCCACAGGCGAAGGCGTTGAGGTCGTCGGCATCCACGACCGCGAGAACGAACCGACTTGGATCCATCGAGTTGGCTCGTGCAACTTCCCGCCATGCGGGCTCCAGACGTTCGAGTTCGACGGATGTCGGTGTGCGCGCTCCGAGAAGACGGACGAAGACGATTCGTTGCACTGGTCGAAGAAACAGCACCACGCAACCGACCAGCGCCACGGCTGCAAACGCGAGGAAGTCGACTGGCGTGGTGAGGCCGACGGGAATCCACATCACGAAGATCGCGACCACCCATGGTGGGAACAACACGGCAAGCGGCGCGAGAGCAGTAAACGCGGACGAATCCACATGGCGCCGATCCATGTGTTCATTCAACCATCGCCGACACGACCGACATCGCCCACTCAAGTAGCGTCTTTTTGCATGTCGCAGATGGTCGCGCTGTTCGCTTCGTTACCCAGCCCATCGAGTAGTTCGCTCTCGATTGGTCCGTTGCGGTTGAACGCTTATGGCGCGATGATCGCCATCGGAGTCGTCGTTGCGGTGATGGTGTTCGGCAGGCGGCTGGAACGTCGTGGGGTGGGTACGCGTGACGATGCGTCGACGATCGCATTGTGGGCAGTGCCGGCGGGAGTCGTCGGTGGGCGGATCTATCACGTGATCACCGATTGGGATCGTTTTGAAAACGATCCGTTGAAGGCGATCGAAATTTGGAAGGGAGGTCTCGGCATCTGGGGCGGTATAGCCCTTGGCGTAGTCGTGGGCATCCTCGTTGCCAAGCGCCGGGGAATCTCGACGGCTGTCGCACTCACCTGCGTGGCTCCCGCTCTCGCGTTCGCGCAAGCAATTGGTCGCTGGGGCAACTGGTTCAATCAGGAGTTGTTCGGCAGACCGACGACGCTGCCATGGGGTCTCGAGATCGATGACCGCCACCTGCCTGATGGATATGTGTCAGGCACGTTGTTCCACCCGACATTCCTCTATGAATCGATCGGTTGCGCGCTGCTTGGTTTTGCCTTGATCGTTTTCGATCGTCGCAAGCCGTTGCGTGACGGTGCCTTGTTCGCTTGGTACGTGGCCGGTTACACGTTGATGCGGTTCTTCATCGAAGGATTGCGTATCGACCCCGCTCGAGACCTCGGAGGCTGGCGTCTCAACCAATGGACTTCAGTGGTGGTCTTCGTGATTGCGGTTGGCTTCATCGTGAAGTTGCGTGGGGCGCGACAGCACGGCCAAATTCTGGACGACGCTCAGTAGCCTGAAGCGCGTGGAAAACGCGCGAATCGACGACGTGGTGGTGGCCAAGGTGGCGCGTCTCGCGCGATTGGATCTCACGCCTGACGAGTTGTCGCGGATGACCGAGCAGCTTTCTGGAATGCTCGAGCATTTCCGAGACATCGACAAGCTGGATCTCGCTGACGTGGCGCCAATGCCACAGCCGCTCCCCCTGAAGAACGTGTTTCGCGAGGACGTAGTGGTGCCGTCTCTCGATCGCGACGAGGTCTTGTCCAATGCCCCCGCGGCTGAAGACCAGCGATTCCGAGTTCCTCCCACCGTCGGGTTCACGGAGTAGCGATGACGTTTCCTACCGTGGCGCAGATTGCTCGCGATATTCGTGACGGGAAAGTGACGGCTTCTGCCGTTCTCGAGGAGCACCTCAAGCGAGTCGACGAACGCGAAAGCGAGATTCATGCCTTCAACCTCGTCACTACGGAGCAGGCGCGAGTAAAGGCAGCTGAGGTCGACGAGGCCGTGAAGGCTGGTAGGCCACTTGGTCCGTTGGCTGGTGTGCCGATTGCGCTGAAGGACAACATGTGCACGCGGGGAGTGGAAACCACCTGCTCGTCGAAGATTCTCGAGGGTTGGAAACCGCCATACGACGCCACTGTGGTCACGAAGTTGCGCGAGGCGGGTGCAGTGATCGTGGGCAAGACGAACCTCGATGAGTTCGCGATGGGATCGAGCACCGAGAACTCGGCATTCGGCCCGACTCGCAACCCGCTCGACACATCGCGCGTGCCTGGTGGATCGAGTGGTGGCAGCGCGGCCGCGGTGGCCGCAGGTTTTGCTGCAGCAAGTCTCGGAAGTGACACGGGCGGCAGCATTCGTCAACCGGCTGCGTTGTGCGGTCTCGTTGGTGTCAAACCGACCTACGGAGTGGTGAGCCGTTACGGACTCGTCGCCTTCGCCAGCAGCCTCGATCAGATCGGTCCATTTGCCCACACAGTGGAAGACGCGGCGCTCGTGATGGAGGCAATTGCGGGGCACGATCCGTTGGATTCAACTTCGTTGCCGCAAACCGCACCCAACCTGACGAGCGTGCTCGATCAAGGTGTTCAGGGAATGCGAATCGGCCGAGTCGTGGACATGCCGGAAGGCAGTGAACCAGACGTGTTGGCACGACTCGAGGCAGCATTTGCCGCGCTCAAGGAACGTGGTGCGACCATCGTCGACGTGCGGCTTCCATCGCTGCAGTTCGGTCTTACGGCGTATTACCTCGTTGCACCTGCTGAGGCATCGAGCAACCTTGCGCGTTACGACGGGGTGCGTTATGGCATGCGTGTGGATGCTCCCGATTTGAACGCGATGTACGCAGCCACTCGTTCACAAGGCTTCGGCGCCGAAGTGAAGCGCAGGATCATGCTCGGCACCTACGCGTTGTCCGCCGGCTATTACGACGCCTACTACGGCAAGGCGCTCAAGGTCCGTCGCTTGATTGCCGACGATTTTGCGAAGGCATACCAGTCGTGTGACGTCGTGCTCACGCCGACTTCACCTTCGGTGGCGTTCCCCTTCGGTGACAAGACCGCCGATCCGCTCGCGATGTACTTGTGTGACGTCTTCACCATTCCCACCAACTTGGCCGGACACGCCGCCATGAGCGTGCCTTTCGGAACTGGTGCGCATGCCTTGCCGGTAGGCGTGCAAGTGCTGGCGCCCGCGCTCGGTGAAACGACGATGTTCCGCGTCGCGGCGGAACTGGAGCGTTCGCGATGAGCAATGCGACGAGTGCACCATCCAACGCGGCGTCGTTGCCCGACGGTTGGGAGATGGTCGTCGGACTCGAGGTGCACGTCGAGCTCGACACCGCTACCAAGTTGTTCTCTGGCAGTCCCAATCGTTTCGGTGACGATCCGAATACGCACATCGACCCAGTGACGCTGGGTCTTCCGGGCGCCCTACCGGTGCTCAACCGCAAGGCCGTCGAACTCGCCATTCGTCTCGGTCTCGCGCTCAATTGTTCGGTGCAGTCGTGCACGTTCCACCGCAAGAACTACTTCTATCCAGACCTGCCGAAGGCATATCAGATCAGCCAGTACGACCAGCCGCTGAACGTCGACGGTTATCTGATGTTGCCCGGTGATGTGCGTATCGGCATTGAGCGAGCACATCTCGAGGAAGACACGGGCAAGTCGACACACTTCGGTGGTTCGAGTGGTCGTATCCATGGCAGCGATTACTCGCTCGTGGACTTCAACCGCGCCGGAGTTCCACTCGTGGAAATCGTCAGCAGGCCCGACATTCGCACCAGCGATCAGGCTCGCCAGTACGTGAACGAACTGCGCAGCATCCTCGTGGCCGTCGGTGCCAGCGACGCAAAGATGGAAGAAGGTTCGATGCGAGTGGACGTCAATGTCTCGGTGCGTCGACCAGGCGCACCGTTCGGCACGCGCTGTGAAATCAAGAACGTCAACTCCGTGCGTGCAGTTGGTCGCGCGATCGACTACGAGGCACGCCGACAAATCCAGGAGATCGAGTCGGGCGGCACCATTCGTCAAGAGACACGGCACTGGGACGATGCCGAGGGGCGCACGCACACGTTGCGGGCGAAAGAAGACGCCGATGATTACCGCTACTTCCTCGAGCCGGACCTCGTGTTGCTCGATCCTGAGCGCGAGTGGGTGGAGTCGATCCGTGCTGCATTGCCGATGCTGCCTGCTGCACGCCGCGCAGCACTTGCCGCAATCGTCGGTATCGACAAGGAGAGTGAAGCCGCCTATGTGGTGGTGGAGCGCGGACAGGATGAATACGTCGCTGAAGTAGTGCGTGCAGGTGGCGAACCTGGACGCACCGTGGTGTACGTACAGCAGGCATTCGCCGAAGAAGGTGCTCGACCACGAGTCCCCGCTTCTGACATTGCCGCATTGACGTTGCTCGAACGCGACGGCAAAGTAACGGCCACCCAGGCCAAGACGATCCTTGCCGAGATCGTCGCGAGTGGCGGTGGAGATGCTGCGGCAATCGCCAAGGCGAAGGGATTCGAGGCACTCGATACGAGCGCGGTGGAAGCGATGGTGGATGCGGCGATTGCTGCTCAGCCGGATGCGTGGGCCAAGTACTGCAACGGTGAAGAAAAGGCCGTGGGAGCCTTGGTTGGCGCAGTGATGAAGGTCAGTCAGGGCAAAGCGGACGGCAAGGTGGTCACCGCAATCCTGCAGGCTCGTCGCGGGTAGCCGACACCTCACGTTCTCGTCGCATAACTAGCCTTGCCGCCATGTCTGCGCCAAAGGAAACACCCGTCGACGTCAAACCTCGGAGTCGAGACGTCACCGACGGCAACCAGAAAGCAGCTGCGCGCGCAATGTTGCGAGCAGTTGGCCTGACCGACGATGACTGGGAGAAGCCGCAGATCGGTATCGCGTCTGCATGGAACGAGGTAACGCCATGCAACATCTCACTGCGACGCCTGGCTGAAAGCGCGAAAAAGGGTGTGCGCGCCTCGGGTGGTGTGGCGCTCGAGTTCGGCACCATCACGGTGAGTGACGGCATCAGCATGGGACACGAAGGCATGCGTGCATCGCTCGTGAGCCGTGAAGTGATCACCGACAGTGTCGAAACGGTGGTGCACGCAGAACGCTTCGATGGTTTCGTCGGTCTGGCTGGATGTGACAAGAGCATCCCGGCGATGTTGATGGCAGCCGCGCGTCTGAACCTGCCGAGCGTGTTCGTGTACAACGGGTCGACCCTGCCAGGCACACACAACGGCAAGAACATCGACATCACGACGGTGTTCGAAGCAATTGGTGCGTGCGCTGCTGGAACGATGACCCAGGAAGAACTCGGCGAGATCGAACGCGCTGCGTGTCCGGGTGAAGGTGCTTGTGGTGGCATGTTCACCGCCAACACCATGAGTTCGATCGCCGAAGCAATCGGCATGAGCCTGCTCGGCACGGCGTCCCCACCCGCCGTCGACAAGCGTCGCGACTCGGATGCCGAGCGCGCAGGTCAGGCGGTGGTCAACCTTGCACGTCTCGGCATCTACCCGCGAGACATCATGACGAAGAAGGCCTTCGAAAATGCGATCGCCATCTTGAGTGCGCTTGGCGGAAGCACGAATGCGGTGCTGCACCTCTTGGCGATCGCCCACGAGGCGGGGGTCGATCTTTCGTTGGAAGACTTCAACCGGATCGCAGCCAAGGTCCCGCACATTGCCGACACCAAGCCCGGTGGTAAGTACCACATGACCGACATCGATCGTGTCGGTGGTGTGCCGGTGGTGCTGAAGCACCTACTCGACGCGGGTCTGTTGCACGGCGACGTGATGACGTGTTCGGGCAAGACGATGGCCGAGAGTTTGGCTGAGTACAACCCACCGCAACCCGATGGCGACGTCGTACACCCACTCACTTCGCCAATTCATGCCGAGGGTGGCATCAATATCCTCACTGGTTCGCTCGCACCAAACGGCGCGGTGGTCAAGGTCGCTGGTTTGACCAAGGATCAGCGCACCTTCGAAGGCAAAGCCCGAGTGTTCGACGGCGAAGACGGGGCGATGGACGAGGTGATGAGCGGCAACATCAAGCCAGGCGACGTGATCGTCATTCGTTACGAAGGTCCGAAGGGTGGCCCGGGAATGCGCGAGATGCTCGCCATCACGGCGGCGTTGAAGGGCGCAGGCCGCGGGGCCGACGTTGCGTTGATCACCGACGGTCGATTCAGCGGCGGTACCTGGGGTTTCTGCATCGGGCACGTTGCTCCTGAAGCGGTGGACGGGGGACCGATCGCGTTCGTTCGCGACGGCGATCGCATTCGCATCGATGTTCCCACCAAACGTCTCGACTTGCTCGTGGACGAGGCCGAGTTGGCCAAGCGCAAGGTGGGCTGGAAGCCGATGGCTCCGCGCTACACGACGGGCGTGCTTGCCAAGTTCGCCAAGTTGGTGCAGGGCGCCGACAAGGGCGCGATCACGAACTTCT
>CAZWKD010000014.1:0-24833 GCA_964633985.1 uncultured Acidimicrobium sp.
CATTCGAGTGCGTGGAAGATCTGAAGGGTCGTCTGGTGTCGTCGATGTCTGATCGAACGCGACGGATCGAGTCGGGCGAGCAAGTCGTAGTTGGTGTCAACAAGTTCACCGAGGCTGCCGAGTCACCACTGAACGACGTCGACAACATCCTCAAGGTCGACCCGCGGGTCGAACAGGAGACCGTGGCAGACGTCCTCGCATGGCGAGCGGCTCGCGACAACGACGCGGTGATGCGGGCACTCGACGACCTACGCAGTGCAGCTGCTGGCAAGACCAATGTGATGACGGCCTCGATTGCACTGGCCGTCGCTGGTGGCACCACTGGTGAGTGGGCGGGCACCTTGCGCGAGGTATTCGGTGAATACCGCGCCCCGACGGGCGTGGGAGCAGCGATTGGCCGACGCACCGGGGATCTCGCCGAGGCCGCACAGCGCGTCAAGTCGCTCCCAGGTGGACCGCCCAAGTTGCTGATGGCCAAGCCCGGATTGGACGGTCATTCGAGCGGTGCCGAGCAGATCGCTGTCGCCGCGCGTGATGCCGGCTTCGAAGTGGTCTACGCAGGCATCCGACTCACTCCGGAGCAAATTGCCGCATCGGCACGTGATGAAGATCCGGACATCGTCGGACTGTCGATTCTTTCTGGTTCGCACATGCAACTGATCCCCGACGTTCTTCGCCAACTCGCCCAACTCGGCGTCGATGCGCCGGTGGTGGTGGGGGGAATCATCCCCGAGTCAGACCGAGAGTCGTTGATGGCGAGTGGTGCAGCGGCGATCTACACGCCGAAGGATTTCGACATCGCACGCATCATCACCGAGATGACTGATCTCGTCACCGCACGACGCTCGAAGTAATCAGGGCTCCATCGTCGTCGACGACATGATCGGCACGAATCCCGTCGGCGCCGGCAATTCAAGCACTTGACCTGCAAAGACCTTGTCAGGATTCGTGATGCCATTGATTCGCATCACATCTTCCATGCTCACGGAAAACTGCTCAGCGATTCCAAACAAGGAGTCACCTGACTGCACCGTGTAGAAGATCGGCTCGTATGGGACAGTCGTCGTGGTGGCGACCACCTCGGTCGTCGGCACCGTGGTTTCGACCGTTTGGGAACCACCGTCATCCTGTGCAAACAGGAAAGCGAGCACTCCACTCACCACCGTGATGCCGAGCAGTGACCACTGCAATGGACCACGAATGTTCAGCACGTTTTCATGCTAGACGGCGAGTTCGTTGGGTGAGCCTCACCACCCGCGCACGATTGTGTCGCGCGATGATCATGCACGGCACGTTTGCAACCACTGCAAACACCACATTGGCGACGAAGAGTGCGGGCGGATTCCACGTCGCAAGTAGTGGCAGGACCGCAAACATCGCCCAGTGCGTGCGTTCAGCGCGCAAGCTCTCGGCGGCGAATCGTTGCCAACCCCCCTCACCGTCTGACGGGAGTCGCTTCTTCGTCAATCCACCGAACCAAGTTCCTGCATCGGGAAGGCGGTCTTTCCACAGGTCCACCTTGGTCCACCGGTGAAGTGGTGAACCGGCAAGCTCCCACTTGGTCAACCGAGTGAGGGGACCAGGCTTGGCCAAAGCCTCGAGTGAGCGGCGGGCCTGAAAACGGCCGACCACCACACCTGCCACCAGCCACACCACTGCGTCCAGCGCCACCACAACTTGCCACTCCACTCTTCAAGTGTGGCCGTTGCGCTACTAGCGTTGGCACTCGTGCGCAGCGTATTGATTGCCACCGCGGCCTTTGTATTGATGGAGCCGTTCACCTATGCCGCCCACCGCTGGGTGATGCACGGGTTCGGCGAGCGCCTGCACCGCAGTCACCACCGCAATGCAGCACGTTCCAAACCTGCCCTGATCGAAGCCAACGATCTCTACCCCGTTGCGTTTGCCGGTGTCGTGATGGCACTACTCGCGATCGGGTTCAATGCCTCAGGTTTTGCCGTCCTCATTCCCGTCTGTGTCGGCATCACGTTGTACGGCGCCACGTACTTCACCGTGCATGACGTCTATATCCACCGCCGCATCAAGTGGTGGGGCAAACGCAAGCCCGCGGCACTCGAGTACCTCGCCGATGCCCATCGCACGCACCACGCCACCAACGGTGAGCCATACGGAATGCTCCTCCCGATGGTGCGTCAGGCCAAGGGATTGGCGCCGTCCCAGGTACCCGCAGAGTCGTAAGGCTCGAACCGGGCGAACATTTCCTCGCCGTACCAGCGCTCGTCGCGAGTACGTCGCATCACCTCCTGATGTTGAGGCGACTCGTACGCCCACTGCTTCATGTCGTTCACGCTCCGCCACAGACTGAATGTGCCGAGCATCCCGATAGGTGCTTCGCCAATTCCCACCACTCCGAGCAATCCACTCGCAGTCTTCAACGAACGATCCACGGGAAAACCAGCCCTACCGAATGCACGCCAACTCCGTGCGTGCACGTGTGCTCGAGTGATGATCGCAATCGACCCGGCGTCACTTCCCCGCATCAACATCTCGGGGATCGCATTCCCCTTCCATGAGCCCATCCCGCCAGCCGAGCGAAGTTTGACCTGCCAGTGCTCCTTGGCTTCAGCCATCTGATGTGCCACCGAATGCTCGCGCATGAAATTGTGCAAGGCGTCCTCGTTGCGCCACGTGAGGAAGAGTGCCGTTCTCGAAAGGTCGGCGCTCGGCGACGTGTCGTCCCCCTTGCCCGTGCCCAGCACTCTCCAAAACTCGAGCCCGTCCGCTCCACGTAATGCAAAGCGCGTGCGAGCAAGCGCGTTCATGCCCTGCAACGCATTCGCCCAGCGCACGAGGTGAAACGAGGCAATACGACCCACGATCAGCAATGCTTACACCGATGAACTTGGGCCACCCAATCGTTGTCGCAGTGTTCGCGTATCTCCTTGGATCGATCCCACTCGCCAACATCGTTGCTCGCCGGTCTGGCGCCCCCGATCTGCGCGAGGTGGGCGACAAGAACCCCGGTTTCTGGAACGCCAAGGCACACCTCAGCAGAGGTTCGTCAACCACCGTGTTCGTCGGCGACGTGTTGAAGGGCGCCATTCCGGTGATCGTCGCTCTCGCGGTCGGTTTGGAATGGTGGCAGTCGTACCTCGTCGGACTTGCCGCAATGGTCGGTCACGCCTGGCCGTTGTTTGCCCGTTTTCGCGGCGGCAAGGGTGTGCTCACGTGGGTGGGTGCACAATCGATGCTCGCACCTCTACCCGTTTCTCTCGCCATTGCGGCTCTCGGAGTGATCTGGTTGGTACGACGCAACTTCGTCATGGCTGTGCGCATCGCAGTGATCGCATTTCCATTTATCCAGATTGCGATCGATGGTCCCTGGCGAACTGCCATGTCGGGACTCATGATGACCTTGATCGGTCTCCGATTCCTTCAGCGGTAGGTGCGGCCTCGCCACGTCTCGGGTGAGCCACGCCGGGCCACTCCAACGACGAGTGCCCACCACGCCACGACATCAGCAAACGGTGACAACCAGTAGGCGAGATCGATCTTGCTGTAGGCACTCCGAGTTCCGATCAATGTGCCGATTCTCACGAGAACGAGCACGGTCGACACGATGGTGGGATACCAGAACAAGAAGATGATCGTGGGTAACACCTGGGCGAAGAACACCACGAAAAGGTGCCACCACAGTCTTCGCGTTGACTCGACGGAGGAAAGCGCAAGTGATCGTCCCCAACCCGAATATGTGGATGCGAAGTCTTCGTACATTCGAGTGGTGAGCATCGTGGAGGCATCCACCATCACCGCACTCTCTGCGTTGCGGGCGATCGCCACATCTTCGATCGTCTCTTTCTTCACTCCTGCAAGTGCCACGCCCGCCTCGACAGTTCGCATCACCATGCACTGACCGTTGGCGATGCGCTGGTCGCGCTTCACCCTTCCGCGCCAGTCTGCAGGGCCATAGCGGTAAATCAGCGTGGTCAACATCGCGGGGTGAAGGAAACGTGCACCCCACGACGGACACTCGAACTTCCCCGCCGCGCTCAATACGTTGCAACGCTCCGCGATGGCGCGGCTCACGAGTGCTGCCGGAAGTTGCGAACTGACTCGGGTATCGGCATCGAGCATCACCACCCACTCGCCTTTGGCTTGGGACACTCCTTGATGCAGCGCCCACACTTTCCCCGCCCAACCGTCCGGAAGCGGAGCACCCGTAATCACCGTCGCGCCAGCATCGCGTGCAACGCTCGCAGTGGAGTCATCCGAGCAGTCGTCCACCACGATCACCTCGACCACTGCTGGTGCACCCACGAGTGAGCTCAGGCACTCAGGTAAACGTGATGCTTCATTGCGAGCCGGGATCACCACGCTGATCGAGGGAACGCTTCCACTTGCTTCCGCTAGAGGTGGCCTTCGTCGGGCTGCGCGCACGATCATTCGCAGGGCAGCTATGCCGGCGATCAACTGGGCAACCACACTCAACCAGTCGCCACCCATCACGCAGGCAACCTAGCCTGATGCGGTGCGCGTGTTGGCAGCGGTAGACAAGTTTCGTGGCACGGCGTCCGCGCGCGAAGTAGCAACCGCCATTGGCCACGCATGTTGGAACCTCGGACACGATTGCACTGAAGTGCCGATCGCAGATGGAGGCGAAGGCACCCTCGAAGTGCTCGGCGGCCCCAACCGCGTGACCCGAGTCACCAATCCTCTCGGCAAGCCGGTCGACGCAGAGTGGCGCCTCCATCGTGATGTGGCGGTGATCGAAATGGCTCGTGCCTCCGGCCTCACGTTGGTGGGCGGTCGCGACAAGAACGATGTCATCAACGCGAGCACGATTGGCACTGGCGAACTCATCGATGCCGCACTCAACGATGGTGCGAAGAAAATCATCGTTGGCGTAGGAGGAAGCGCCACGGTGGATGGAGGGCTCGGCGCAATCAAGGCCATCCGTGCCGCCGACCGACTGCGCGGAGTCGAGTTCATCGTGGCATGCGATGTGCGGGCCTTGTTCACCGACGCAGCCAAGTTGTTCGGTGCGCAAAAGGGCGCATCACCGGCACAAATCGAGTTCCTCACTGCGCGACTAGAGGGTCTCGTGGTGAAGTACCACGATCAATACGGAGTCGACGTATCTCGCATTCCTGGATCGGGCGCAGCTGGCGGACTCGCCGGTGGGCTCGCCGCACTTGGCGCCAAGCTCGTTCCTGGGTTCGACGTGGTTGCAGACGAAGTCGGTCTTCACGAACTTGTCGCATCACACGACCTCATCATCACGGGTGAGGGGTACATGGATGACGAGAGTTTCGACGGGAAGGTCGTCGGTGAAGTGTGCGAACTTGCCAAGAGTGCGGGCAAGCAGGTCGTCGTCATCTGCGGAGGCGCGAAGGCAAGCGTGCGCAACCGGGTGAAGGCGAAGGTGCTCGTCGATGAATTCGGAGAAGGCGAAGCCTTCAACCAGACACTTACCTGTATCGAGCGCGCAACCGAGCGCGCTCTCGCTGAGTTCTAGCCCTCGGCGACGGTGGTTTCAGGTGCTGCCGTGGCCGGCGGTGCGGTCGGCACCGGCGTGCCGAGCGGCTTACCTGCAATGTCGGTGCCGAGCATGATCAAGACACTCGCCTCACCCAAGTTGCCGGAGTCGGTAGGAATCGGTGCGGGCATCGGCGCAGTGGCGACACCACCCAACTCGGCAGCTACGAGCGCGGCCTGCGACTCGCTACCTGGCAGGTAGTACACGACCGTGGTCTCTTGCTTCGGTGTGGCGTCATTGGCGTTCAACGCCGGCTGCACGATGTATCCACGTCCTTGCAACTCGGTGGTCAGCTGACCGGCGCTACCGGAGATCTTCGAGGCGTTGGCCACCTGGACCTTGAACGAAGTCAGCGGGATGGTTGGAGCAGCAACCGTGGTCTCAGTCGCGATCGTCTCTTCGGTCACCTCTTCGGTGGCGGTCGATTCATCGGTTGCGGCAGGTGAAGACGACCCGTCTGCACTGATGTCACGAAGAATGAAGAAGCCGAGCACGACTGCTACGACTGCGATCACGATCGACAGCGTGCTGTTGGATGCTGCACTGCGTGGCATAGGGGCTCGAGTGGGGCGACGGCGCTCTTGGCTCATGGCTCCACCGTACCCTGCCCAAACTTCACGAAAGTGTCACTGAGCCGGGTGTGGGAATTGAACCCACGACCTACCGCTTACAAGGCGGTTGCTCTGCCCCTGAGCTAACCCGGCGAACGTACTCGTCAATGATACGAGCAATGATCACGTTGCCGAACGCCGAGCACGCACCACTTCATAGGTGGCAAGTGCAGCAGCAGCCGACACGTTGAGAGAAGACAGTGCACCAAGCATCGGGATACTCAACAACACGTCACATCGTTCGCGCACGAGACGCGAGAGACCAGGACCTTCGGCTCCGAGCACCAAGCAGATCGGTTCGGTGGCGAGCGAACCCAACTCCCACACGCTCTTGTCTGCAGCATCGTGCAGACCAACGATCCACACGCCTGCTTCCTTCAGCTGACGGAGTGCAGTGGGTAGGCCACTCACCAGCGCCATCGGCACGTACTCGGCGGCACCCGCGGCCGACTTCGCGGCAGTGGGAGTGACATGTACCGCGCGGTGCTTTGGCAAGAGCACACCCGTCACACCTGCACCATCACATGAACGCAGGATCGCGCCGAGATTGCCCGGATCGGTCACACCGTCGATCGCGACGATGAACGGTTTCTCACCTGTCGTCCGTACGAAATCCGCGATGTCTGATTCGGGAAGCTCGGCACCTTTGGCGATCACGCCCTGAGGGGCCTCGCTGCGCGCCATCCGTTCGATGTCCTTACGAGCAACACGATGCAATGGAATTCGCTGATCTGCTGCGAGCGCGATGATGTCATCCACGATCGCCACGTTGTCGATGTCATCTGCGATGTACACCTCGAACACTCGCCGCTTCTGCGCAATCAACATCTCCCGAACTGCTTGACGGCCCTCCACCTGAGTGCCATCGAGCTCGCGTTCTTTCCCCCGCGAGGAGTGCTTCACGTTGGTGCGGCGTGGCTTGCCTCTGTTCCCATCACCACGAGAGTCACCGCGCGTCGCACTGCTCCTGCCATGCGCAGGTTTTCCACGACCCCCGCTGCGCTCGTTGCCGCGCTCTCGGCGCGCATTCTTGCGCGGCTTCATGCTTGCTCGATCACTGCGACGGCAAAGCATGCAATGCCTTCTTGCCTGCCGATCGCTCCGAGTCCCTCTGCGCGACGGCCCTTCACCGTGACGGGGGCACCAGCTGCCTTGGAGAGAATCTCCTGCATCGCCTGCTTGTGCGGCGCAATCTTGGGTTGCTCACAAATCACGCTGCAGTCCACGTTGCCGATCATGTAGCCGGCATCACGCACCATCCGAGCGGCTGCTTCCAACATCTTCACCGAATCGGCACCTTTCCACCGCGGATCCGTATCGCTGAAGTGCTCGCCGATGTCGCCCAACCCCGCGGCGCCGAGCAGCGCGTCTGCCGCCGCATGAGCAATTGCGTCGGCATCGCTGTGACCGACGAGTGGCCGCTCGCCAGGAAACTTCACGCCACCGAGCACGAGCACCCGGTCACTCGCTCCTTCTACGTGGCGATGCACGTCGAAACCTTGGCCCACTCGCACCGCACCCATCAGATCTCCGTTGCTGCCATTGCTCGCGCCCATTCCAAATCCTCTGGAGTGGTGAGCTTCTTGTTGATTGCTTCACCGTTCACCACGACCACCTTGCCACCCGCGCGCTCCACGAGCGAGGCATCGTCGGTTCCTTCATTGCCTGATTCGTGTGCCGCTCGCAGCACGGCTGCGCGAAAAGCCTGTGGAGTCTGCACGGCAACCAACATTGCTCGCTCTGGTGTCTCCAGGACTGTTCCTTCGGCATTCACCTTCTTGATGGTGTCGGTGACCGGCATAGCCGGCACTGCCCCATCCGCGCCGTTGACCACGGCCGCGATGACATCTTTATAGAGGTGTTCCGAGGCGAAGGGTCGTGCCGCATCGTGCACGCAAATGATCGTTGCCTCACTCGGCACAGCAGCAAGCCCACGACGGACCGACTCACTTCGCGTGGCGCCACCCGCAACGCCACCCTCAGCACTTGCAGCCTCCGCGGGCACCACGAGCACGACACCACTACCCACCGAGTGCGCTACATCACGCGACCAATCGACGACGCGCCTGTCACCGAGCATCATGAACTGTTTCTGTCCCCCGAAACGATTACCCGAACCTGCAGCGACGACGATCGTCCAAACGACTTCGTTCGGCACGGCTGACACGTTCATTCAGGGTAACGGGAATGAACGAAGACGAAGCGAGTAGCGCTCGATCTAGTCGAGCAACCAAGCCTTCGCGCGGGCAAAGGCATCCGCCGCATCCGCAGGTCGGTGAGACGGGCGAGCCGCGTCATGAGCAAACCCGTGTTCCGCATCGGGATACTCCACCACCGTCACGCCGACACTCTTCAGTTCGGCAATGTCACTGTTCGGTGTGTACGGATCCTTCAATCCCACCACTGCAAGCACGCGATCTGCGTGGCTCTTGGTGAGGATCTCGATCGGATCGTCCTGCTTTGGGCCACGCCAACTCTCGGGAACGTGGATCATGCCGTAAAACGAGGTGATCTTCGTGAATCGATCACTTCGCGACGACTTGTGGCAATACATGCCACCCATACAAAAACCCATCAAACCAACTCGATCCACACCCAACGCTGCTGCGCCTTCCTCGAGGTCGCGTAGATGTAGATCGTCGTCCATTGACGGCATCGCCTGAACCCGAGGTTCGATTTCGAGCGGTAGTCCCCGACCCGGAAACGGTTCGACCGCAATCACCTTCACCTGCCACTCGCGAGCAATCCGCGCCACGAACTCGTCGAACAGAGGGCGCAATCCGAAGATGTCCGGGGCGATCACGATTCCTTGGGTGGCATCGGCCACCGACATGTCGATTTCGGCCTCTGTTCCTGACGGAAGGGTGATGCGCATGGGCTCATCTTGGCATGGTGAGCCGCCGGGTGACTCGGTGGGTGGCGACCGTTTGTCCCAATGTCGGCATGACACACATCAGTCCACAACACCCATCAGTCCGCCATCCCTCGGGGCAGTCCCCCATGGTCAAACAACTCGTTGCCGAGTGGGCAGCCCTGTCCACCAAGCCGAGCGTGCTCCGACTTGTCAACGAGTGGGGCCTGCCTGGTGGGCCTCTGCACCAACTCGATGAAGTGCTCGAGCGATGCGGCTTTGGACACGAAGCCACCTTCTCCGACGGTGATCGGTGTCTCGCCCAGGTGATTGCCCGAGCGAGTCATGACGAACTTGCTGCTCGCATCGTGCTGCAGCGAATCCTTCCACCACTTATTGCGATTGCCGCACGCCGCGGTCGCATCGTGAAGGGCGGATTCAACGAAGCGTTCAGCACCACGCTTGGACATGCCTGGGTTCTCATCCGCACCTATCCGCTCGATCGTCGACCCGCGAAAATCGCATCCAACCTCGTACGCGATGCCGAATACCACGCATTCGTCCGCGAGGCACGGCTGAAAAGAGTGGCCGAGTGCAGCCTCACCGAGCGTGTGATCACCACGCAACCCTCGCCGACACCAACGAATGCCCTGGACGAGTTGGTCGATGTTCTTGACGAGTCACCGAGACTCACTCGGCAACAACGAGACATCATGCGCCGGTGTGCCGAAGGTCATTCGTTTGACGAAATCGCGAAGGAATTCGGCGTCACCGCCCGCACCGTTCGCGGATGGCGTCGGGAAGCCGTCAACGTGTTGCGTGCACGAAGGCAGTGTGCTGGGTGAGCTTGGCCTTCCGAAGACGCAATGAATTGGTCACCACGAACACACTGGAGAACGCCATCGCCAAACCTGCCCACATGGGGTTGAGGTAACCCAATGCCGCGATTGGTATCGCCGCAGTGTTGTACGCGAATGCCCAAAACACGTTTGCGGTAATGGTGCGCAGAGTCGCACGTGACAACAAGATCGCATCCGATACCAGGCGCAAGTCTCCGCTCACGATCGTCAAGTCGCTCGCATTCATTGCCACATCGGTGCCCGTACCCATGGCAATCCCCACATCTGCCTGAGTAAGAGCTGCGGCATCATTCACGCCGTCTCCCACCATCGCCACGGCGTAGCCACGCTGCTGGAGATCTGCCACCACCTGAACCTTCTCCGCAGGCATCACCCCAGCAATCACGTGTTGGTCATCAGTTTCGATTCCCACCTGTTCAGCGACCGCAAGTGCTGTTGCCTTGTTGTCACCGGTGAGAAGAACCGGACGCAACCCAAGATTCCTTAGCTCAGCAATTGCCGCAGCGCTGTTCGGCTTGGGACGATCAGCCACTACGCATACGCCCTTCGCTGAGCCATTGATCGCTACCAGCACCGCCGTATTTCCCGAATTTCGTGCCTCAGCAAGCGCGTCTCGAAGCGACTTCGAAATCATCACCAGGTTTTGAGAAAGGAGAGGTTCACCCCCCACCATCACACGAACGCCGTTGACCACGCCACGCGTTCCCATCCCTGGAACATTTTCGAACTGCTGCACGCTGTCAAGGGATCCCAATTCAGACTTGGCAGCAAGCGCAATTGCCTTCGCAACAGGGTGTTCACTTGCCCACTCGACAGATCCGGCATACCCAAGCACTTCAGCGCGGGATGTGTCCGGCGCGAAGATCACATCGACGAGTTGCATTACGCCGGTGGTAACCGTTCCGGTCTTGTCGAACACCACCGTGTCCACTCGGCGTGTGCTCTGTAGTACGTCCACGCCCTTGATCACGATGCCCATCTGTGCGGCTCGACCACTTCCCACCATCAGCGCAGTGGGCGTGGCCAAGCCAAGCGCACAGGGACACGCGATGATCAAGACTGCGACTGCCGCAGTGAACGCATCCGACAAGCGGTCCATATCGTCACCCAAGAACCACCACGCACCAAAAGTCAGGATCGCGATTCCTATCACGGTCGGAACGAAGACACTGCTGACGCGATCGGCCAACCGTTGCACGGGGGCCTTGGTGGTCTGTGCATCGCGCACCAACTTCGCCATCTGCGCAAACGTGGACTCAGCGCCCACCCGACGCGCCCGCACCAACAAGCGGCCCGTCAGATTGACCGTCGTTCCAGTCACTCGATCCCCAACCTTCACATCACGAGGAACGCTCTCGCCCGTCAGCATGGATTCATCGATCGCTGAAGATCCATCCTCGACGATTCCGTCTGCGGCGATGATCTCTCCCGGGCGAACCACAATCAGGTCATCTCTCTTGACGGCGGACGCATCGATACGCACCTCTTCGCCGTTACGCAGCACCGTGGCCTCTCGGGCCCCGAGAGCAAGGAGACTGCGCAACGCGTCCCCCGCGCGACGCTTGGCACGAGCCTCGAAGTATCGCCCAGCAAGAAGAAACACGGTGACTGCCACCGCCACTTCGAAATACACGTGGATGCCGTCGTGAGTCATGCTCATGCCGGCATGTGCCGTGACATCACCCCAGATCAGCGCCCACACCGACCATGCAGTGGCCGCAACCACGCCCAGCGAGATCAGTGTGTCCATCGTGGTGGAGCGATGGCGGGCATTCATTAGTGCTGCTTTGTGGAAGGGCCATGCACCCCATGTGACAACTGGAGCCGATAACGCAAGCGCCCACCACTGCCAATTCGCGAACTGCAGGGACATGAACATGGAGACGACCGCAACGGGGATTCCGAACACCATGCTCACAATCAGTCGAATGCGAAGCATCTCCACTTTCTCCCGCACTTCAGCATCGAGCATGTCGGGGGTGGTGTCCTGCAACAGACGAGCGCCATACCCAAGCGATGAAACGGCCTCGATCATTCTGTCGCTATCGACTTTCTTTGGATCAAAAGTCACACGAGCCGACTCGGTGGCAAAGTTCACCGTTGCCGACACGCCATCGAGATTGTTCAAACCCTTCTCGATCGACATGGCGCATGCGTTGCACGACATACCAGTGATCGAGAGATCCAAACTCTCAGTTGAATGCAAAGTACTCATCGTGGGTCGCCTGGGGCTCGAACCCAGAACCAACGGATTAAAAGTCCGGTGCTCTACCATTGAGCTAGCGACCCGCAGCGCTTACCGAGACTCGGAGCAAAACTCCTTGAGGACTCCGAAACGACCGCAGCAAAAGTGTACGCCCTAGTCAGAACATCTTGCTGTCTGCACGCATTGCCACTGAAATGCTCTATGTGGATACTCGTTAAAGCCAACACACCTCTCTACTAGGTTCATCTGCAATGCAAAAACTTGATGGCGTCACGGTTCTCAGTCCCTCAGACTTGTCGAATCACTTGGCGTGCCGCCATCTCTCGTCGTTGAACTTCCGCATGATGAATGGGGGTCCTAAACCTCCCAAAGATGACGACGAGTTGACAGAAATCCTGCAGAAGTACGGCGCCGAGCATGAGTCCCGCTACCTGCATGGTCTTCAGAAACAACTTGAAGCAGTAGGCAAGTCAGTCGTTGACTTAGACGTGCAACGCACTGCTGATTCGCCTTACTCAACAAGTGAAATCGAGCAACGTGCCAAGGCCGTAGCAGAGGCGTTCGCTGGTGGGCCAAACGCGCTTTACCAGCCAACGTTTTTCCAACGCAATGGTGACTTGGGTTGGATTGGTCGTGCCGACTTCCTCATACCTACTGACGCTCCTTCGGATTTGGGGAGTTACTCCTTCGAGCCATACGACACAAAGTTGGCGCGCATTGCCAAGGTCAACGCGCTCTTGCAGTTGTGCTCCTATGCCGAGCAAATCGCCGCAATTCAAGGATCTGCTCCTGAGCAAGTTCATATCGTCACTGGATCGTCCAAAGAGGGGACGGTGTCAGTGCGATTGTCTGAAGTTTCTGCCTACTTTCGACATGTCAAACAGGCATTTCAAGAATCTCTAGCAAGAGAATTCGCTGACTCCACCGAGCCCACACCTGTCGAGCATTGTGGCATTTGCCGTTGGAATCGAGTGTGTTCAAAGACATGGCGAGACAATGACGACATCACATTTGTCGCGGGTGTCACCAACAGTTACCGCGAGGTATTGCGTAAGGCAGGTGTGAAAACCTTGCCCCAACTGGCAAGTGCAACAACGGCACCTGAAGACCTGCGCCCTGAATCTTTCGATCGCCTGCGACTTCAAGCCCAACTTCAACTTCGCACAAGAGAAGTGCAGGCCACCGACCACTCAGCAAAGCCGCTGTTTGAGTTCATCCGCCCCCTGAAAGAGCGTCGTGGATTCAATCTGTTACCGGAGCCTTCTCCCGGAGACATCTTCTACGACATCGAAGGCCACCCCTACCGTGGCAACGAAGGATTGGAATACCTCCATGGTCTTGCATGGGTAGACGAGTCAGGGGGACTGAACTACAAGGCAATCTGGGCCCACGATGAAGAAAGTGAACGTGTTGCCCTGCAGGAAGTAGTGGACTTCATTTGCGAACGAATCAACGAACCCCACGGTGGTGACTTACGTGTCTACCACTTTGGACATTACGAACCTTCTGCGCTCCGCAGGCTCGCCACAAGGTATGCAACCTACGAATCAAAGCTCGAAAGGCTGTTTCGCGAGTCTCGATTCGTGGATTTGTCTCGCGTGGTCACTCAAGCACTCCGGATCGGTGTCGAGTCCTACTCAATCAAGAAGCTTGAAAAGCTGTACGACTTCTCTCGTGACGATCTTGTCGAAGACGGTGGGTTGAGCATCATTCACTATGAACACTGGATCAACTCCCGCGGCACGACTGAATTTGGAGAAGACGGTGACTCTCGAATCCTCGAAGAATTGCTGAGATACAACCAAAACGATTGCTACTCCACCATCTTCCTTCGTTCGTGGCTTGAAGAGCGCCGCGCTGAACTCTCTTCCCTATTGGAAGGCAATGAAGCAGCAATGCTCGTTCGTCCACGTCTCAACAAGGTGGTTGACGACGAGTCAATTGGAGTCGGGCTCGTAGCGCAACTCAACACAGGGCGATTTGATCCAGAACTGAGCGACGAAGATGCGCAAAGACTCGAACATCGATGGCTGATGGCTGATTTGCTCGACTTCCACAAGCGTGAGCGTGCAGTAGATGTATTTGAGTTCCTACAGATGGTGCACAAGACAGATGCAGAGTTGTACGACGACCCAAATGTGATTGCCGGGTTGGAGTTCGAAAAGGAACTCGAGAGCATTCCAGCAGTAGGTCGCCGAAATCATGCAGTCATTCGCCGCTATCGGTTCGACCCAAATCAACTCACCAAACTCGACAGCGGTGATCAGGTGACTGCCACCAACTACTACTCCCCTCCTGGCCCCGACGGTGAGCGCACTGCCAAGCCTTCGATCTCGTTCGAGCGCCTAGATGTCGACAAGGGTTTGGTAGATCTTCGACTCTCATCAGCAACACTCCCCATTCCCGATCCAGTTGCAATCTTTGAGAACAAGTCAGTCAACAAGAAGGGCTTCGAGGATGCGCTCATCGAATTGGCCGCATTGGTACTTGATGGCGGAGATCAAACATTTCGAGCGTCCCACGACATCTTGAGGCGAACCCCACCTCGGTTACGCTCTATGTCGCTCCCCACAGTCAATGACCTCCCTGAAGTCGGGTGGGAAGTGATCAGTGAAGTCGCGTCTGATCTTGATGAGTCTTACTTTGTGATTCAGGGTCCGCCCGGAACCGGTAAGACCTTTTCATCCGCCAAGGCGATCCTTCAACTGATTCGTAACGGAAATCGAATTGGAATTGCCGCCAACACACACAGTGCCGTGGAACAGCTCTTGTCAGAGATTGCTGACCATGCTGAAGGTTTTGGGTTCAACAAGGAGGCTCCACTCAAGATCCTGCACAAACCACGAGATGGTGTCGATTCGGCATTCGAATCACCCACCCCCTCGGTCAACGTCACCGCCAAGACCGATAACGCCAAAGTCAGCGCTGAAACTCCACACCACGACATCGTTGCGGGTACCAGCTTTCTCTTTACGAGTTCAGCGATGCGGAGGAAAGTCGACATCTTGTTCATTGATGAAGCCGGACAGCTCTCGCTCGCAGACACCCTGGGTGCGTCGCTCTCCGCCACCAATGTCGTGCTAGTCGGGGACCCACAACAACTGAAACAACCCACGAAGGCTGCTCACCCAGGAGACTCTGGTCTTTCTGGTCTCGAGTACATCAATCAAGAATTCGACGTAGTGCCACCAGATTTCGGCGTGCTGCTCAACGTCACCCGGAGAATGCACCCTGCAATCAACGCGTTCATCTCTGAACAGGTATACGAAAGCAAGCTACACACGGAGAGTTCCTGCACGAAGCAGCAGATCGGTGGCGATGATCAGTTTGCCGGTGCTGGCCTACGTTGGGTGCCTGTCGGTCACACCGGACGTTCGACATACTCGCCAGAAGAGTGTGACGTCGTTGTTGATCTCTATTTTCGGATGATCGGAAGATCGTTCACCAACAAAAATGGCGTATCTCGTTCGATGACCAGTGAAGATCTATTCGTCATCGCGCCATACAACCACCAGACCCACAAGCTTCGACAGGGTTTGCTGAGTCACCCTGATGCAGCCCGTCATGGGATAACTGAAGAGCTCGTCAAGAGGCGAGTTGGCACCGTTGACAAAGCACAGGGCGATGAGGCGCCCGTAGTGATCATTTCCTACACATCATCAAGTGCAGACGATGTTCCGCGCGGCATGGAGTTTCACTACAGCAAGAACAGATTCAACGTTGCCGTTTCTCGCGCAAAGGCACTCGCAGTTGTCGTCGCCAATCCGAGGTTGCTCGACGTCACATGCAAGACGATTGAACAAGTGAAGCTTGCCAACATGCTGTGCCGCTACGCCGAAGTGGCAGACACCGTCATCCTCTAGAGGACTTCCTTCATCGACGCCACATAACTGCAATTTCCACACTTGCTTCCTGACGCGGGGATTTCTCCCAGCAGAACCTGCACAACCTCAGCAATAAACGCGTCAAACTTCGACAGATCGCGCGCAATTGGTTCGTAAACGGCAGGAAATGAGATCGATGGGTCACTTGACCCGTCATAGTTCACTTCGCCAACTGCCCACACCATGAGGCCAAGAGTCTCCACTTCGCGTGGCTCTCCTGATGCTGGATTGGCGAGGATGTAGTCGTAAGCAGCAAGTTGAGGCCAATAAAAGTCGCCTTTGCCGTTGTTTTTGCCAACAATCTTGGTGTCAATGACACCGTAAGTGCCGTGGTCGTAGTGAAGAAGAAAGTCGTACTTGCCCACCAACGAGAACGGTGAGGGTGCTCCGTTCACTTTGATTGGAGCACTTTGAACCTTGAGTCCAGTGCTGTCTACTTGCCCCGCGGGAAGCGTGGTTGAGAAATCATGAGAGGTCTTTCCCTTGTACCACTTCTCCTGTCGAGATGACAACGAAGTGACAAGCCCCGGCATCATTCCAGAAGCGACGATGCCATAGCGGTACTTCAACCAGAAGCAACGCTTGCAGTCATTCCATGAAAACGTGAGATCCGAAGGACTGATCGTCGTCTTGGCAATTTCGATTTCCATGGTGCTGAGCATTCTCCCATGAACTTGCACCATCACATATCGTGGTGACACCAATGGCGACCGCTCGAAAGCAAGGCAATCGACGCAAGACGGGCAAGGAGCAGTACTACACGCCTTCCACTACGGCATCAGCAATCGTTGAGCGACTGTTGAAGCAGGTTCCCGGTGCACGGGATCGGACTTGGATCGAGCCAGCCGGTGGCACGGGCACATTCATCGAGGCGGCCAAAGCCAGCGGAGTGTCATCGATCCTGAGCTTCGACATCGAGCCCCATCACCCCCTCGTCAAGCGCGGAAACTTCCTCAAGCAGAAGCTGAAGGTTTCGGATGCAGTGGCGATCGGTAATCCGCCTTTTGGAAGAAACAATGCGCTCTCCGTGCCGTTCTTCAACGCCTGTGCCAAACACTGCGACGTCATCTGTTTCATCGTGCCGAAGTCGTGGCGCAAGTGGTCGGTGATCAATCGTCTGGATCAGTCTTTTCATCTGCTCGATGACTACGAACTCGAGATCAACTACGAGGGTGTTGACGGCGTAGGTCTCTCCCAAAAGTTCTGGCTGAATACCGTCGTGCAAACCTGGGAACGTCGAGAATCTCCACGAGGCAAGTTCACCGTTGAGGATCGCGGGGTCGTGAAGCGCGCCACTCCACGTACTGCAGACGTATCGCTCACCATCTTCGGCTTCGGATGCGGCTCATTGAAGACAGAGTTTCCCCGTAAAGCGAACACCACGCAGATCTTTCTCAGCCTTCATCATCCTCGTGCACTCGAGGCACTACAAAGAGTCGACTATTCGCGCTTCTCGCAGAACACCGCATACACGGCGGCACTCTCGATTCAAGAGATCAACTACTTGTTGAACGAGTACCTGTTCGATGATCCGGGTTTGATCACTCTGCAGACCTGATCGACGGCCCCGCCCGGTTCACGGACGTGTGCACTCCACCACCCAACGTTCGTACTCGGGCGATGTCGCTTCTACCCGCACCACGGAGATGGCGGGTAGGTCGTACGAGTGCAACTCGTTGATCACTTCTACTGCAGCCGCCTGACGATCATCGGTGGTCTTCGCGAGCAGCATTACTTCAGAGACCTCATCCAGCTCATCATTCCAGCGGAATGCACTCGAAATGGGCCATGTGTTACCACACGCAATGAGACGTTCGTTGAGGAGAGCGGATCGAATCGTGTTGGCTTCGGCATCGTTCACACACGTGACGAACAGGTCGACGAGCGCCATGAACGAAACGGTACCTTCGTCTGCTCGCATGCGGGTGTCGGTGCGCAGACACCCAAATACCAACTCGGTACAATCGCTCATGGCTCTCCACGCCGCATACTCATGGTCTTGACTCCCCCGCAACCAGAGCTCGCCCATCTGGACGAGGAATACCAGCGCATCTGCGCTGCCTTCGACCGCGGCGAGTTGAGCGCTACGGACGCGCGTGAGCAGGTAGCGGCATTGAGACACGCCGATGAATACGGTCGGGTGTGGACAATCGACACCAAGAGGTCCGGCAAACATGCATCGTTTCGCCTCGAAGGTGGGGATGAACCTGCCGCGCTAGCTCCCACCACCCTGAATCCCGATCTCGCACCCCTCGACTTGCAGTACCAGTTCATCTGCGCCGAGTTCGATCGAGGCGCAATCACCGCAAGCGAGGCACGCGGCATGGTGAAGGCTCTGCGTCATGTTGACACTGCTGGCCGAACCTGGACGATCGACACCGCAAAGTCGGGCAAACACGCCGCATTCAAGATGGAGGAGCCTGCCGAGTCGATCAGCGAATCCGAGGAGATAACTGAATTCCAACAGCTCGACGATTCACGTATGAATTACACGGCACCACTTCGCCGACCAGTGAGCAAGGAACAGTCGCAGCGAACGCTGAAAGTGGCCCTCATTCTTGGACTTGCCATCATCCTGCTCTTCGCTGGCATGCGCTACGTGATCGGAGCCACTTGGGGATCAGTCTCTGGTGAGTCTTCGGAGTCGAATGAGATCTTCATCCCTGAAGGCGCGGTGCAAACCGTTCCCTACGAGACGGTCGTGACCACTCCCCAGGCGGGCCCTCTCACCAAAATCGAGGCATACGGCACGCGCGACGAAATTCCGTTCAACATCGACATTGAATTCGGTCGCTCAGTGATGAACGAACCGCTGATCGTGCATCGTCGTGGCACCGTTGGAGCACCGCGAGTACTCGTAGTGGGGACGATCCACGGTGACGAGCCGGCTGGTTTGGAAGTGACGGCGATTCTGCGCACCATGCGACTCGAAGACCCCGTCGACCTCTGGATCGTCGACAACTTGAACCCTGATGGATTCAAGGCAGGCACCCGACAGAACGCCAATCAAGTGGACCTCAATCGCAACTTTCCGCGACGTTGGGAACCCGTAGGCAAGGTGGGTTACTGGCAGTACTCAGGACCAAGTGCAGGAAGTGAACCGGAGACGAAGGCGATGGCTCGCCTTGGTGAATTGATCAATCCTCAATTCACCGTCTGGTACCACCAGGACTATTTCCGCATCACGCCAGGGAGCGGTCGTGACGGCGCCATTCGTGAGCGCTACGCCAACTTGGTGAACCTGCCACTCCTCACCATCACGGGTGGTAGCTACAGCGGCACATCGAACATCTGGGCACGATCGGTTTCACCAAGTGACGGCATTTCCATGACCGTCGAGTTCGGCCCATCGCCACTTCGCCCAGGCGAGGCGGCAGCCAATGCAAGCGCGGTATTCACCATCGTGCGCGAGTTCTACCTCAACCAGTAATCAAACACGGCGGTTGGTGGTGCAGGACAGCGTTCTGCTCTTACCGTCTTCGTAACAGTGACGATCAGTGTCGCGCACGTCGTATCTCTCCAACCAATCGATCTCCGTATCGGCGATGGGGGGAACCACACACGGATAGGTGCCGTCATCGGGGCAGGGATTGTCCACCACGTTGGCCACCACTCGCGAGAGGTACCAGCCGAGGGCAAGCGTTCCCTCGAGTTTCAAGTGGATCCCATCGTTCTCGAACCAGTGAGGACTGGAGTAACTGAACAAGTTCCAGTTGGCAAGCGTGAGCCCCGGATAGTCACCACTCTTCACGATCTCTCGAAGATCCTTGTTGAAGTCGGAATAGACCGACCGCTCGCCGCGTGATCCCGGCGCTGGAAACTTGAGTGACTCCTTGAGACTCAACATCACCAGCTTCGCTCCCCGATAACGAGCCATGTCAGCAAGCTTGCGCACCTCGCCCTCAAACTCGGCGGTCCAACTGTGATAGCCAGCCATGACGACCACCACGTCAACCGGCTGGTCATAGTTTTCGAGAACGGTCACCGCACTATCAGGTACCCGTTTCTCGCGGCCCTCACAGGATTGCAGTGCGATTTTGCGACAACTCTCTACATCCAGGGTGTAGTCGAACCCATCAAGCCCACGCTGTCCGTCTTCGTACCACCGCAGTGAAGCCATCGTGGAGTCACCGAGCAAGAGCACGTCGACATCCTTTGGTTCAGGAGCTGGCAGGGATGCAGCCGTTCCGCCATTGGCTTCTAGATCGGCGAGCTCCTCAGGCACGGCAAAGCGCTGGGCTCGGGCATCGATCCCCGGCGCAAACCCGAAGAGCACCGTCGTTGCGGCAAGAACTGCAATCACTGAGCCAAGACCAACTGCCACGCTGCGCATCGAGCGCAACGACAGCCAATCATTCACACGAACGGGGTGTTCGATCGCGGTGTAGGTGAATCCCGACAACGCAATTGCGAAAGCGATGAGTAATGCCCAACCAAGCAGGTTCGGTGTTCCGAACTTCGCTTGTACGAGAACGAAGATTGGCCAGTGCCAGAGATACAGCGAGTAGCTCCATGCGCCAATGTGCTGCAGCGGACGTGCACGCAACACCAACTCCGGTCCGTATTGGGTGCCGCCTGCCACGAGCACAAGCAATGAACCCAACACGGGAAGGAGCGCCGCATACCCCGGGAATGGTGTGGCATTGCTGAACCCAATTGCTGAGCCAACGATGGCGGCGACGCCCACCCAACCAGCACCGGCACGCACGGTTTCGGGAATCTCGCGTACACGCGATCCATACAGGGCGAGAGCCGCACCAACGAGGATTTCCCAGACACGTGCGTGCGGCAGGTAGTAGGCACCACCCGGATTGCCAGGCGTCATCACTACTCCGGTGATGAATGACGCAACCAACGATGCCACGACGAGTCGCCCCAACCACACACGCCACCGCTTCTTCGAGTAGTGAATGACCACGAAGATGACGAGCGGCCACACGAGGTAGAACTGCTCCTCCACTGCGAGCGACCAATAGTGCTGTAGCGGTGACGGCGGAGTGACGCCGAGCAAATACTCACTACTCGTGTAATAGAGGACGAAGTTGGTGGAAAAACCAATGGCGCCGAGAGCCACGGTGGTGAGTTCGCGAATGCGGCCCGGCTCGAGCATGAACAGTCCCGCTCCAACTGTCACCACCGTGACGAGGAGGGACATGGGCAACAAGCGACGCATTCGCCTCGCCCAAAAGTTGCGCAAGCTCACCTGATCGAATCGATCGGCTTCTTCGATCAAGAGGTTGGTGATGAGAAACCCGGAAATGACGAAGAAGACGTCCACGCCCACGAAGCCGCCCGAGACGAACGTTGCCCCTGCGTGGTAGAGCACCACCAATGCAACGGCAACTGCCCGCAGGCCTTCGATGTCAGCGCGGCGCTTGGAGGGGGCCGAACTCATCGCCCTTCATATTGGCATTGATCGAGTACTCAGTGGTTACGCGGTGTTTGCCACGAGCACGCCCATTGCCGCGAACTGCAGCACACCTGCCACCACAGTGAAGACGTGCCATACCTCGTGATAACCAAAGATGTGCGGCACGAGTCGCGGTCGTTTCAAGAAGAACAACACTGCGCCGACCGTGTAAGCCATTCCGCCCAACGCAAAGAGCAACAGGCTCGTGAATCCTGCACGGTGATACACCCACGGCAACACGCCAAGTACCGCCCAACCGATGATCAGGTAGAGCGCCGCCGCAGTCTTGCGTGCCTTACGCACGAACTTGAGACCCATACCAATTACCGCTGCGCTCCAAATGGCAACGAGGAAGGGGACGCCAAGTGACGTGGGAAGAGCCAGCAAACAGACCGGCGTATAGGTGCCAGCGATGAGTACATAGACCATTGCGTGATCGAGTTGCTGCATGGTGTGCTGTGAGCGGTACGTACGAGTGAAGAGGTGGTACGACGCTGATGTCGAGAACAACGCAAGCAGGGATGCCACATATACGAGTACGCCAACTCGGGCGATACCGCTCGGCGTAACAAGCGTGAGAATCACTCCCGCTGGAATGGTGCAGGCGAACGCAACCGCGTGAATCCACCCCCGCCAGCGCGGGCGCCACTGGCCTGTGACGTGATGAAAGACCGGAATGTGAGGCATTCGCCTCCTTAGGAGACCGACACTACCTCGCTGCCGAATCTTCGGTGTGACTGAATTGCACGTATCGAAATGAACATTGCTGGGAGAACGATCACAAAATTGGATGCCGCGAGCAGCGGATCATCGATGAAGATGCTGTAGACACCCCACGACACCGTGGTGAGTGCAAGCAACATGTTGCCTGATGCGGATACACCCTTCAAGTGAGATTGTCGAGCGGCTTTCCAGAACTGCGGGATGATGCCCGTACTTCCGATCACACCAGCGATCGCGCCAAGAGCGTTGAGGCTGAAGAACTGCAGGACGATCGCGAAGCCGTAGAGGCCAATCAGCACGCCTACGAGTTGCGTCTTCGTGAGCACATTGAGTCTCACCATCTGCACGAGCACCACACCTATGCCAATGGTCACCACCCCATTACCCAATGAAATAACCGGCTTGGATGCGGCAATCCCATAAACGACCCACATGCCACCAGCAATGAAACCCTGCATTTGGCTGAGGATTGCGACACCCTCGACCGTGTTTCGGCGAACAACTCTCCACGCTTGCGGAATGGTGAAGGTGCATGAAAGGGCGATGCACCACGCACTGAAAAGATCCAACCACTCCACGCAGCAACACTACGGCCAGGCGGTGTGTCACGAGCGTTTCTCTCGTTAGCGTGATCGACGATGCAGTGCACTTTTGCCGTCACCCTCTCCACCAAGAAGTGGACGAACGAGACAAAAACTGAGTGCGTGGAAGTAATCAACGGTTGGCTCGAGAGGAATTTTCCAGCCAACCGACTACCAGCCAACATTCGTGTCCGCGTTCGTCCTCTCGGAGACGATGACGTCTACCGAGCCGAGGTGATGAACACTCAACCGAGTGGAGTCGACTCAATCCTGATCACACTCGCCGCCCTATCTGGCCAACTCGTGTTCGATCTACGTGAACGATTCACTCCCTCGAGCAATTCAGTGGTTCCGCGTCGAAAGGCCTCGCTGCCCCCCAAACCAGTGCTTGGACTCGTGGCAACGATGTCTCAAATGCTCGAGGTGTACGACGCCGAACGTCGCGTGAATGGCAACGTGCGCCAGGTAGAGAGTGAACTCGACGGTCAGGCGTTGGCTGCCGATTTCCGTGATGCACCCGCCCGACGTCTGCCAATCATCGCCGAGTTCGTCAAAGATCGCGAACCAAGCACCACCATCACCGGCAGTCTTGCCGCCGATCTGGTTGGAGTAGCGGTCGTTGCACACCTGCACGACGAAAGAGCCCTGAATGCATTCAACGAATACTGTGCGGCACCGATTCTCTCTACCAACTACATCACCGTGTTGTGGCCGCGCGGTGTGCAACCGTTCACACTTCACACGTCGCAGCCGTCGAGGGACCAGATCCTCGCGCCAATACTGGATGCCGCCGTAGGTCAACCCGAACCCGTCGTGCAACTTCTCGGTAGACCGACGCCTCGAGTTGCCGAACCCGCACCACGAACGATCGTGGTCACTCCATCGACTCCTTCAACCGAAGAACTCGAACATCTGCGGCAACAAATCGACGAACAGCGCCAGCACATCGACCTGCTCGACCACGAACTCGAGGAGGCCGAACTGGAGCGTGATGAATTGGCCGAGACCGTCGATGCGCGAGATCAAGAAGTGTCGCTGCTGCGCAACACATTGGCCGACCTCGCAATCGAACTCCATGACCTCGATACTGAACTTGCACGAGTGGCACCTGAACGCGCCATGCCCCGAGTTCTCGACGCGGTGGCACGCGCCCAACGAGAGTGTCGACACCTCGTGTTTGCTCGCAGCGCACTGGAAACCGCCGACAAGTTGCAGGGCCCACTGCCCCGCAAGGTGTTCTCCATCCTCAAGAACTTGGACGCTGCGGTCGCCGAGTGGCGTGCCGACCGCTTCCCGGCCGCCGGATTGAAGTCGTATCTGCGTGACGAACTGGGTCTCGATTACGTGGCGGGAATCAGTGAGAACGCAGAGCAAAAGTACGGCGCCGACTACACGATCACCCACAACGGAAAGCAGTACATGCTCGGACCACATGTGCGTCATGGCCGAGGCAGGACACTCTTGCGCATCTACCTACACGTCGACGAAACGACGAAGACCATTTTGGTGGGCAAGGTGACACGCCATCTCGAGGACAGCACCTCGTAACAGGCAATAGGGTGACGACATGACTTCTGCCGTCTACGCACTCTCCGATCAGTACATCGAAAAGCAGGCCAAGCTCGATCCCGGCACCGCGACCTACCTCGGTATTGCCGGACACGACCACGAGATGACCGATTTCAGCCCCGCTGGACACGAGGCACGTGCACAACTCGACCGAGACACCCTGACCCAGCTCAACTCGCTCGACACTTCGAGTGATGCTGACCGTTTGGCCGCCGGCGTACTTCGTGAATCACTCGAATTGAGTGGTCAGGAGTACGCAGCAGGCGAACACCTCAGGTCCATTCGCGTAATCGCTGGCGACGTCGATGCGGCGCGATCAATTTTCGATTTGATGCCCACTGAAACGGCTGAACAATGGTCGACGATTGCGGAGCGAATGTCTGCTGTTCCCCAAGCATTCTCTGGTATGCGGGAATCATGGGCACTCGGCGCTGCAAAAAATGTGGTGGCACCACGGCGTCAAGCCCTCGCACTCGCCGAGCAGCTGGAGGGTTGGGCAGGGAGCGCAAACAAGCCCGGGTTCTTCACGTCCTTCGTCGAGCAAGCAGCCTCTGTTTCGGGCGCACCGATCGACAAACTGCGTGATGAAGCCAAGCGTGCATCACAAGCGCTTGCCGAAACTGCCGAATTCTTGCGCAAGG
>CAZWKD010000015.1:0-2837 GCA_964633985.1 uncultured Acidimicrobium sp.
GTGCGCTCGGAGGGACTCGAACCCCCAACCCTCTGATCCGAAGTCAGATGCTCTATCCATTGAGCTACGAACGCTGGTGTGATCAGGATACCCATACAGGAATTGGCTCGTACTTGGTGACTCCTGTTCAGGGGTTGTGACGAGCAAACTTATGCCATGCGCAAAACACTCCTTGTTCTCGTTGGTGCAATCGTTCTTGCTGGATGCAGCATCGGGGGTGGCGACACGTATCAAGGTGTTGAAGCGCCTAACCGGGGCGTCACCGTTCAGGCAACTGGCACGGCCAAGGTGGTGCCGGACGGCGTGATCTTCAACTTCGCCGTTACCAACCTCGGAGAATCGGCGGAGTCGGCCACAGATGAAGTTGCCAAGTTGGCAGACAAGGCTCGTGAAGTGCTCGACAACGCCGACATCGACGACAAGGACATCGCTTCACAGAGCATTTCGGTGAACGAGGAGATCAAGTACAACCCGGATGGCTCGCAGGAGTCGCTGGGCTATCGCGCAACACAGAGTTTCGTCGTCACCATTCGCGAAGAGGATGAGGCCGGCACCATCGTGCAAGACGTCATCGCCGCAGTGGGCGACGGTATTCGTGTCGATGGTGTGACGCCGACCGTGCTTGACAATGAGGATGCCCTCGATGACGCGCGTGAGGATGCCGTGAACAATGCGCGGACGAAGGCGGAAGATTACGTCGATCTGTTGGGCATTGATCTTGGTGAGGTGCAGTCGGTCTCCGAGGTGTCGAGCCCGGTATTGACGAGGCCCGTGGCGATCGCCGAATCGACGATGGACTCAGCCGGGAAAGAAATTCAGGTGGATCTTGGCGAGCAGGACATCACGGTGACGATCGAGGTTCGCTGGAGCATCAAGGACTAGTTCGGCTCACCTGAGCTGCTTGGTCATGACGGTCACGGCAAGGCCATTGAGCGAGGCATTCCGAACTCGTTGCCATCCCTTGCGCTCGTACCAAGACTGTTGATCCTCTGTGTAGAGATACAGATCACGCACACCGAGTGACGTTGCCCTGAGTGTGGCGTGGCGGACGAGTGAGCCGCCGACGCCGACCGTGCGAGAAGAGGGATCAACCCACACGGCGGCGATCCAGGGTCCCGGCTCGATCACGCCGGGTAACTCGTCGTCATCGACGAGTGTGGTGAGTCCGAGCAATCGATCAGATGCACCGAGTGCTGCGTACACCTCCACTAGTCGTTCTCCCGGATTTGCGGCAAGCGCGTACTGATCGAGGTACGTCTGCACGGTGTCCTGAGGAAACTCATGGCGCCAAGCGGCAAACGACCACTCGGCTGCCTGCTGCCACAGATTCGGGTGATCGGCAAGGGCGACGATTCGAAATGGATGTAGTGGAGCAACTTCTTCGTATTGCGTGCCGACCCATGACAGTGGCAGGAACTTCCTGACGGCGTCGAATTTCAATGCCGAATAGAGATGAGGAAAGAACTCCTCACCGGGTAATGCTGGAGAACCATCGGGGTGCGCAGGCGGCTCCCAACGCAACATGTCACCAAGCTTCGAGTCTTCAATCAGTACGGCAACGAGATCAGATCGATTGGGATAGAAGCGGGTGGCCGTTACGAGTGCTTGATGAGGTGCCGAGCAGTGCATGAAGCCTTCGGTGGTGAGCGACTCGGGAGCGATTGTCCCAGCACTCTTTGCTGCAGTCAGCTCGACCTGCGTGATGAGATGGACGATCATGTCAGTCGGCCTGCACAGCCGTTGGTGAGGGTGTCGCGCGCGATCCGAACAAGAGCGAAGCGATGACGATGATGATGCCCAACCAGGCAATCACACCTGGTTGTTCGCGCAAGACGAACGCTGCGAGCAGGGTCGCTGCCACCGGTTCGACGATGGTGAGCGTGGTCGCGTCCGCGGGCGTCACGTGACGTAGGCCTGATGAATATGCCCAGTAAGCGAGCGCCACGGAGACGACTCCAAGCCAGAGTGATGCGCCGACACTCGACCAACTCGAGACCCAGGAAAGGTCGGCGAAGAAGAAGATTGGTGAAAGAAGAATGGTGGCGACCCCGAAGACCAGTGCCATGGCACCTGCGGCATTTCTCGATTCATTCATGATCGACTTACTGGAGAGTGCGAACATCGCATAACCGATACCCGCCGCACACGCAGCCAGGATTCCTTGACCCTCGATTTGTGTCTCGTCCCCCGTGATCACGATGAGCGCCATCCCGAGAATTGCGAGTGGCGTCGTGATCATCCAGCGCAGACTGGGGCGCTCGCGCCACATGACGAGTGAGCCCAGTCCCGCAAACAGCGGCGCAGATCCGAGCGCCACGACGGTGCCAACGGCGATCCCGGTCATGCGCACCGCCGAAAAGAAGGCCACTGCATAGAGGGCCATTCCCATCCCTGCAATCGCGAGTTCTTTCCGCGGTAGGTGCTGAATCGAGAAGTCATTGCGGCTGAGTCGTGCGATGAAGAACAGAACGATCGCTCCAATCGCCGTCCGTGAAGCCGCAACCGAGAGCGCATCGGCATTTTCGAGACCGAGTTCCTGCATCGTCCCGGTGGTGGAGAAACACAGCGCTGCGAACACGATCAACAGTCGCGAACGCATTACGACACGATATCCCAGGTCGCGACTCGGAGATAGCGTGTGGAGCCACGCCCTCGTAGCTCAGATGGATAGAGCGGCGGACTTCTAATCCGTAGGTCGTAGGTTCGATTCCTACCGAGGGCACGTCTGGCTGGTGGCTACGCCCCACCCACCGTCTATCCTTGCGGATCGGCTTCTAGAGAGGTACCCGCGTGAAATTCAAGAAGGGCGACACCGTCATCTACCCCCAGCATGGGGC
>CAZWKD010000015.1:2937-7486 GCA_964633985.1 uncultured Acidimicrobium sp.
GCTGCCGAAAAAACGATGTACGACCGTGCACGCATCAACCTCATTTCAGAAATCTCTCCTGCGCTGAAGGTGTCCACTGAGGCGGCAGAGGTGTGGCTCGACAATGCACTCGAGCAGGGTGTCTTGAAGGCGGGCAAGGGGGCGAAGAAGGCCGCGAAGCCGGCGGAGAAGCCCGCGCCCAAGTCTGATGACAAGAAGCCAGCCAAGGCTCCTGCAAAGAAGGTGGCGAAGGCTCCGGCGAAAGCCGCGAAGCCAAAGAAGAAGTAGTCATGACCAAGGTCGCGTTCATCGGCCTCGGGGTGATGGGTTCGCCAATGGCGCGCCACTTGGCCAGCAAAGGTCATGACGTGTGCGTCTACAACCGCACCACCACCAAGGCCGACGACTGGGTGAAGAGTCACGGCGGCAGTCGTGCGTTGACCCCGCGTGAAGCGGCTGTGGGTCGTGAAATCGTGTTCATGTGCGTCGGCAACGATGACGACGTGCGCTCGGTGGTGTACGGCGACGACGGCGTGCTCGCCGGCATCGAAAGGTCGGCCGTCCTGGTGGACCACACCACTGCCTCGGCAACCCTTGCGCGTGAATTGGCAGCGGCATGTGCCGAGCGCGGTGTGGGCTTCGTCGATGCGCCGGTTTCCGGTGGCCAAGCAGGTGCAGAGAACGGTCAACTCACGATCATGTGCGGAGCCGATGATGAGTCGGTGTTCGCTCGTGCGGAGCCGATCATGGGTTCATATGCGAAGCGAACGAAATTGCTCGGCAAGGTTGGCTCGGGGCAACTCGCCAAGATGGTCAACCAAATCTGTATCGCCGGAATCGCCCAGGGTTTGTCTGAGGCAATCAACTTTGCGATGAAGGCCGGCCTCGACCCCGATGCGGTGGTCGATGTGATCTCCAAAGGTGCCGCGCAGTCATGGCAGATGGACAACCGTGCATCCACCATGGCGCGTGGCGAGTTCGAGTTCGGCTTCGCGGTCCAGTGGATGCGCAAGGATCTCGCCATCGTGTTCGAGGAAGCTGCGCGCAATGGCGCCGAATTGCCGATGACGAAGATGGTGGACGGCTTCTATGCCGAGGTGGAGCAATTGGGCGGCAAGCGCTGGGATACGAGCAGCTTGATTGCGCGCTTCATGCAGCGCAAGTAACCCCGATCAGTACAGGGGCGCCGGTACGTACTGCGTGATCGGGTGGTCTTGCATGACCACCCATTGCGAACCTGGAACTCGTTCGGTGAGTGCGCGCATTGCCATTTCACCCACTTCGGACACGTCCATCACGCCGATGGAAAACTGTTTGGCGAACTCTTTGGCCAGATCGCTCACGAGAGGAGTATCGGCGAAGCCGGGGCAGAGCGCGCTGACACAAACGCCATGTGGTTCGAGCGCTGGTCCGAGTGACTTCACGAGACCCACCATGCCGTGTTTGGTGAGGCCGTAGATCGGATCGGGTGGGATCGCCACGATTCCCGCCATCGAGGCAGTCACGAGGATGTGTCCGCTCTTGCGGGCCACCATCGACGGAATCACCGCGCGTGCTCCGTACACCACACCATTCACGTTGATGCTCATGATTCGCTCATAGAGCTCGTCGGTGAGACGCTCGAATGGGTAATTCTGAATCTCGCCACCCACTACGTGTTGGTAGGTGGAAACACCCGCATTGAGGCACACGATGTCGAAGGGTTCCTCGTCCGCGATCAGGGCGTCCCATGCCCGCGGGTCGGTGACATCGAGATGAACGTATTGCGCCCCGAGTTCGGCGGCCGTTCGTTTGCCGAGATCGTCATTGATGTCAGCGATCAATACGGAGGCGTTCTCGGCCACCAAGCGGCGGGCGATTTCTGCACCGATTCCACTCGCTCCGCCGGTGATGAGGGCACGTTGATCGGCGAACTGCACGGTCAGGAACTCACTTGCCCGCAGCAGCCTGAGCGAAAGTGTCGAGCATGCGATCGATCTCCGCATCGGTGATCACCAACGGCGGACAAAACGCGTTGGTATCGGCATTGATGGCCCGCACGATCACACCAAGCTCGATCATGCGATCGCGGATGGTGATGCAGTTCTGGTTCTCATGCAAGCCGGCGGCCCACACCGCGCCGTCGCCGCGTACTTCTTTGATCAGACCGTCTTTGGTCAGTGCAGAAAGTCCGTCATGGATGCGCGCTCCCACATGCTTGGCGCGTTCGATCAGCGATTCGCGCTCGATGATCTCGATGTTCTTCAGCGCTGCCGCACACACGGTGGCGTGACCGGAGTAGGTGTAGCCGTGCCGCAGGATGAAGTTGGGGTCGCTCTCCAGTGCATCACATACGCGTCGACCGACGAACACGCCACCGAGAGGCTGGTAACCCGAAGTCACGCCTTTGGCGAAGCAGAGCATGTCGGGCACCACGTCGTAGAAGTTGGCGCCGAACCATGTGCCCATGCGTGCGTACCCGGTGATCACCTCATCGAAGACGAGGAACGCCCCGTATTGGTCGCACAACTTGCGCGCACTTTCCAAGTAGCCAGGCGTCGGCGGGTACACGCCACCTGCACCTTGGAGCGGTTCCATGATCACGGCCGCAACACGCGAGCCGTTGTCGCGCATGAAGTTGGCAAGGTCTTCGATGTTGTCGCCGTTCACTTGCATGACTTCGGGAACGAGTGGGCCAAAACCCTGCTTGTTGAGCGGTAGTCCTTGAGCGCTGGTTCCGCCGTAGTTCGTTCCGTGGTAGCCGCGGTCACGGGAGACGATGATCGTGCGCTCTGGATGCCCCGCCTGTGCGTGAGCGATGCGGGCGAGTTTCATCGCCGTATCCACTGACTCCGATCCACTGCCGCAGAAGAAAAGTCGCGCATTCGGCACCGCTGAGATCGACTGCAACTTGGCGGCCAACGACTCGGTGACATCGGTCGTGAACGGGTCGAAGGTGGAGTAGCTCTCGAGACGCATGATTTGGTTGGCAACGGCGTCGGCGATTTCTTTGCGGCCATGTCCCACCGTGCAGTACCACAGGCTGGCGATGCCGTCGATGTACTCCTTGCCGTTGGCGTCCCACAGTCGAGCACCCTCACCGCGCACCAGCGGCAAGAAACCGGTCTTTGCGGGCTTCGAAAAAGCGTGGAGAAACGGCCCAGTCACGGCTTCAGACGCTAGTTGGCGGGCTCTCGCTACCGTCGGGTTCAGTAGTCTTGAGGCGGTATGAAGGGCCTGATCCTCTCTGGCGGGGCCGGCACCCGCCTCCGACCGATCACCCATACGAGCGCCAAGCAATTGGTGCCCATTGCCAACAAGCCGATCCTCTTTTATGGCATCGAGGCCATGGCGCTTGCAGGTATCAAGGAAATCGGCATCATCATTGGCGAGACGGGCAAGGAGATCCGTGCCGCCGTCGGCGATGGCTCCCAATTCGGTGTTGAGGTCACCTACATCCCGCAGGATGCTCCGCTCGGGCTCGCACATTGCGTGCTGATCGCTCGCGACTTCCTCGGTGACGACGACTTCGTCATGTACCTCGGCGACAACATGCTCGAGCAGGGCCTTACCGAGTTCGTCACCGAGTTCGAACATGCGCGTCAGCACGACGGTGTGAAAGCGCCAACGGCACAGATCCTGCTCTGTCACGTTGAGGATCCGCGCCAGTTCGGCGTGGCGGAAATCGATGCCAATGGTCACGTGAAGAAACTCGTCGAGAAACCGCAGAACCCGCCGTCTGATCTCGCGCTCGTCGGTGTCTACCTCTTCGACAAGACCGTTCATGATGCGGTTCGCGCAATCAAGCCCTCTCCACGCGGGGAACTCGAGATCACCGATGCCATCCAGTGGATCGTCGATCAGGGTCGCGTGGTGCACCACAAGGTTCTGCAGGGTTGGTGGTTGGACACCGGGAAGAAGGATCCGCTGCTCGAGTGCAACAGGCTGGTGCTCGAAGTTCTGACCCCGCGCAACGACGGTGATGTCGATGCAGCAACACAGATCGAGGGTCGTGTGATCATCGAAAAGGGTGCTGTCGTGCGGAACTCGAGGATTCGTGGTCCCGTGGTGATCGGCGAGGGCGCCAAGATCGACCAGTCCTACATCGGCCCTTTCACCTCACTCGGTCGCAACTGTGTGGTGACTCGTTCGGAGATGGAACACTCCGTCGTGTTGGATGGCTCCAGCATCATCGACATCCATCGCCTCACTGATTCGCTGATCGGTCGTGATGTGCAAGTGACCAAGTCCGAACAGAAACCCCGTGCACTGCGATTGATGCTCGGGGACGATTCCAAGATCGAGCTCGACTAGTGGCCACGATCAACGAGTCGAACGTCATCAAGGGCGTGCAGATCGTCGAGCCGGCCATGCACGGTGATGAACGAGGCTTTTTCATCGAGACCTATCGGCGCGAATGGTTTCCGCTGGGTCGCGAGATGATCCAGGGCAACCGCGGCGATCGGACGCAGGGGAGTGTGGTCGGGCTGCACTATCACTTGCATCAAGCCGACTACTGGTACGTGCCGTATGGTCGGTGCCGCGTGGTGTTGCACGACTTGCGCGAGGGTTCACCCACGGATGGCGCAAC
>CAZWKD010000015.1:7586-24778 GCA_964633985.1 uncultured Acidimicrobium sp.
GATCTTCGTCACCGGCGGCGCCGGGTTCATCGGCTCGAACTATGTGCGGTGGGTGTTTGCCAACACCGATCACGAGGTCACGGTGTACGACGCGCTGACCTACGCGGGGAACCTCTCGACGTTGAAGGACCTCGACGACAGCCCACGCTTCAAGTTCATCAAGGGAAACATCTGTCAGCCCCGAGACGTCGAGGAGGCGATGAAAGGTCACGACGCGGTCGTGCACTTCGCCGCTGAGAGCCACGTGGACCGATCGATTCAGGGCAGCGAGGACTTCATCCTCACCAACTGCTTCGGTACCAACGTGATCATGGACGCAGCTCGCAAACTCGGCATCTCGCGAGTGCTGCACATCGGCACCGACGAGGTGTATGGATCGGTGGAGGTGGGCTCATCGAAAGAAACCGATCCGCTCGAGCCGCGCTCGCCGTATTCGGCGTCGAAGGCAGGTTCTGACTTGATCGCGTTGTCGTACCACGCGACACATGGCGTGCCGGTCGTCGTCACTCGTTGCACCAACAACTTCGGGCCGTATCAATACCCGGAAAAGGCGATTCCACTGTTCACCACCAACCTGCTCGACGGCAAGAAAATCCCGCTTTACGGGGATGGCTTGAACGAGCGCGACTGGATCTATGTGGACGATCACTGTTCCGGAGTGCACCTGGTGTTGGAAAAAGGTGAAGTAGGCAACATCTACAACATCGGCGCGGGTAACGAAACGCCAAATCGGATACTCGTGGACAAGTTGTTGGCGCTGCTCGGTAAGGACGAGTCGAGCGTGGAGTATGTGGCCGATCGCTTGGGTCATGATCGGCGCTATTCGGTGGACATCACCAAAGTGACGGCTCTCGGTTGGAAGCGCAAGCGCAGTCTGGATGAAGCCCTCGAAGAAACCGTGAAGTGGTATCGCGACAACCGCTGGTGGTGGGAGCCGCTCAAGGGCAAGAAGTAATGCGGTTGCTCGTAACGGGAGCCGGTGGTCAATTGGGTCGCGAACTCGTGGACGCAGCGCGAGATGCTGGTCACGATGTGGTCGGGTTGGCAAAGTCGGAGCTCGACATCACGGATCGTGCCGCAGTGGATACGGCGGTCAAATCCTCACGTCCCGACGTGATCATCCATGCTGCGGCATGGACCGCAGTCGACGCCTGTGAATCCGATCCGAACAAGGCGCACCTCGTCAATGTCATCGGCACACGCAACGTGGTGGAAGCGGCCCACTCGGTGGGCGCACGCACGGTGTACATCTCCACTGATTACGTCTTCGACGGTGAGAAGCCAACGCCCTATGAAGAGGGAGATGAGCCGAGCCCACAAAGCGTCTACGGGAAGAGCAAGTGGGACGGTGAACGCGAGATGGGGGACCGTGATCTCATCGTTCGTATTTCGTGGGTGTGCGGTTTCCATGGAGCGAACATGGTGAAGACGATCCTGAAGATCATGAAGAGCCAACCCGAGTTGCGCTTCGTCGAAGATCAAGTGGGCAGCCCGACGATGGCGGACGATGCTGCAGCGGGAATCATTCGGCTGATCGAGCACGATGCGAGTGGTGTCTGGCATCTCACCAACCAGGGCTCTACCTCGTGGTATGGGTTTGCGGGTGATGTCTTGGAGGCGGCGGGCGAAGACCGTAGTCGTGTCAAGCCCATCCGTACCGCCGATCTGCAGCCTCCTCGACCCGCAAAACGTCCCGCCAACTCCGTGCTCGCAAACTCGAGGATCCTCGCAAGTTCGATAGTCCCGTTGCCGCACTATCTGCCATCACTGAATCGTCTGGTGCGACGACTTCTGGCCGAAACCCAGGACTAGGGTGGCTTCAATGGATACGGCATCGATCCTCCGCGAGTTGGAGCCGGTTGCAGCGAAGCTGCTGGATCGACACATGGGCGTGGCCAAAGAGTGGTTCCCGCATGAAATGGTGCCGTACAGCCGCGGCAAGGATTTCGAGCCTGGCAAGAGTTGGGTTCCCGAAGACGCCGATTTCGGCACTGCAGGGTCCGACATCGACGAAGCGGTTCGTGGCGCGTTGTTCGTGAACCTGCTCACTGAGGACAACCTGCCCTACTACTTCAACGACATCGATCGCATGTTCGGCAGCGATTCTGCGTTCGGTGAATGGGCACGCAATTGGACTGCAGAGGAGGGTCGACACGCAATCGTGATGCGTGACTATCTCACCGTCACCCGCGCTCTGGACCCCGTCGCACTCGAGCGTGCCCGGATGATCCAGGTTCGCAGTGGTGACGTGCCGAAGCCGGAAAGCGCGTTGGAGGGGCTTGCCTACGTCAGCTTGCAGGAATTGGCAACGCGCATTTCACACCGCAACACGGGCAAGTTCATGACCGACCCCATCGGCACCGAAATCATGTCGCGCGTCGGCAACGACGAGAACCTCCACCACCTCTTCTATCGCGATCTCACGACGGCGGCCTTGGAAATTGATCCGTCTGCAACGATGCTCGGAATCGAGAAGGCAGTGGTCAACTTCGCCATGCCCGGACAGGGCATCCCCAATTTCGACCGTCTGGCCAAAGAAATTGCTCGTGCGGGGATCTACGACCTCCTCATTCACCACGACCAAATCTTGATGCCAGTGGTCAAGCGCCACTGGAAGATCGAGGAAGTCACTGGGCTCACGAGTGAAGCCGAGAAGGCCCGAGAGAACATCCTCCGTCACATGGAGCGGACCGAAAAAGTGGGCCGTCGGTTGTCTTCGGCTCGAGTTGCCGTCTAACGGTCCTCGTACACCCACAGACTGCCCGAGTAATTCGCTACCCACACACTGCGTGTTGCCGGGTCGTACGTGATGCCGACGGGACGAATGCCGGTCTGAATGGACTGGATCACCTGCATGGTCGTCGTATCGATCTTCGTGAGCGCAGAGTCCTCGTAATTCACGACGTACAGGCTGGTTCCGTCTTCGCTGATCGACATGCTGCGTGGCTCTGTGCCACTTCGAACTGAGCGCAGCAGTTTTCCCGAAGCGACATCTATTGCTCGAACGGTGCCAGACAGATTGTTCGTTACGTACAAGATCTTGTCGTCCGGTGACAACACGAGATGCCGTGGCGTCGTTCCCGCTGATTCGAAGATTCGCGAAGACTGGTCGGCAAGGTTGATCGCCACGATCTTGGCTCCACCCATCACGGCGACATACGCGACACTCGAGTCACGAGAGATGGCGATTCCGCGTGGGTGTAGACCAACCTCGACACGGCCCTTCTCGGCGAGAGTGGCCAGATCGATGATCGACACGTCGAGCGAGCACCAGTTGGAGACGATGAGGGTCGAGTTGTCCGGCGTCACAGCGAGGAATTTCGGAACTGCACCGACAGGAATGACTTGGTCGATGGTGAAAGTTGTGGCGTCGATGCGGTAGACGAAACTCGGATCCCAGTTGCGGCCTTGGCAGGTGTCGTCAGCGATGGGGTTCCATCCGTCGCCATACATCTTGTAGTTGGAGACGTATGCGTAGCGGCCGTCACTGGTGAATGCAGCCTCGACTGGTGAGCCCTTCACGATCGCTGCTCGCTTGCCCGGATCGATACCGAAGTTGCGCAGGTTGACACGGTCATTCACCCGAGCAACGATCGATCCGGCGCGATCGAGCACCGTCACGTTGTGGCGGTACATCATGTTCTGGGCAAAGAAGAGTCCGTTGCCCGAATGCACGATGCTCTTTGGTTGGAGTGAGTCATCAGCAATCTTGTTGACGAGCTTGAGTGTGCGTTGTGATGCCTGCTTGCCGTCCTCCGGAATGAGTGTGCTGGGAACGGTCGTCTCGGGAGTCGCCGTTGTCGTCGGTGCAACGGTCATCGCGACTGGGGCCGTCGGTAGTGGGGCAAGTGAGACGGACGCTTCGCCTGTCGTACTGGAACACGCGGCCAATAGGACTAGACCGAGCACCAAAATGCGACGAATTCCCACCACGCACAAGGCTAAGCCAGCGAATCTTGACGACGATGACACCCGCTGGTTGGATAGGGCGATGGATCGAGCCTCGTTCGCCAGCATGGATGTCTCCACGAAGGAAGAGTGGATGACGATTTCTCGAGAGACGGCGAAGAATCAGCCGAGAGTGGCAGAGACGGTCCTCGGACTCTTGCGATCACTTGCCCACATCGATGATGGCTTCGCCACCGATCAATTGACCCATGCCTTGCAAACCGCGACTCGTGCAGAGCGTGCGGGCGCCACTGACGAAGTGGTGGTGGCGGCTTTGTGTCACGACATCGGTAAGGCCATCAGTGTGCCGAATCACCCGGCGATTGCCGCCGCAATTCTCGAGCCATACGTGAGTCCCGAAGTTCACTTCATGATCTCCGCACATCAGGACTTCCAGGGCAAGCACTACTACGAGCACTTCGGAATGGACCCAAATGCTCGAGACCGACATGTCGGTAACCCCGCATTCGAGTTGGCTCAGCAATTCGCGGACGAGTGGGATCAGAAAGCGTTCGATCCCGCGTACGACACGTTGCCCCTCGAGCACTTCGAGGAGCGGGTGCGTCAGGTGTTTGCCAAACCGCGATTCTTTGCCTCGCGTTGAGCGTCGTCATGCGACACGTCTCGTTGCCGATGTACGACTTTCCCGAGGTGCACTCGGCGACGATGCAGTTGGTGGAGTCCGTTGCTGCTTCGTTGCGTGGTATCGGCGAGAGCGTGGAGGCGCACGTTCCACAAAACACGGTGCACGCTGGTTTGGTCGAACACTGGACCAAAGATTCCACGTATCTCAGCCAATCGTGTGGTCTCCCGTACGTCGAGGAACTTCAACCTTTCGTCGACGTGATTGGCACCTTCAAGTGGAGTGGAATCAGCGACGATCGTGGGTGGTATCGAACGGTGATCGTCACACGACCGGGCCTCACCGTTCGCTCACTCGAGGAACTCGCTGGCCTTACTCCCGTCGTGAGCAACGTGTACAGCCTGAGCGGTTGGTGCAGCTTGGGTTGTGTGCTGGCACGGGTGACGTCAGATCCTGCATTCGTCAAGCCGTACATTCAGGGTGGAGGACACGCTGGAAGTTTGCAGGCTCTGCAAGAAGCTCGCGCCGACTTCGCCTCGATCGACTCCGGGACGTTTCAACTGTTGTCCCGACATCGTCCCGCTCTGACTGCGGGAATATCCGTGATCGACGAAGGCCCATTGGTGCCGGCAACTCCGTTACAAGTATCGAAGAAGCGATCGGTGACATCGCTCGATGAGATCAGGGATGTGGTGGCTGGTGCACTGAACTCAGCAGACAACCTGCAAGCGCGCAACGAGATTGGGATCGAGTCATTCGTCGGAGTGGAGAATGACGTATATCTGAGTGAAATACCCCCACTGGTAAACACCGCCCTGCGCTTGTTGCCACGCTGAGCACTTGCGGGTGTTGACCCGCCTCAGCGAGAATGGATAAATGTCCGGACCACGCCCCGTCAAGTCCCCCGTAGGCACCACTCTTTCCTGTGCGAACTGGCAGATCGAAGCGCCGTTCCGCATGCTGCAGAACAATCTCGACCCCGACGTCGCAGAGCGACCCGACGACCTCGTCGTGTACGGCGGCACCGGCCGTGCCGCCCGCAGCTGGGATGCCTATGACGCCATGTTGCGCACGATGAAGGGGATGAAGCCAGACGAGACGATGCTGGTGCAGTCCGGCAAGCCCGTCGGCGTCTTTCAAACGCATGAGTGGGCACCTCGTGTACTGATTGCCAACAGCAACCTGGTTGGTGACTGGGCCAACTGGGACGAGTTCCGCCGTCTAGAAGACATGGGTCTCACCATGTACGGCCAGATGACGGCCGGATCATGGATCTACATCGGCACGCAGGGAATCCTGCAGGGCACCTACGAGTGCTTCGCCGAAATCGCCCGTCGCAAATACGGCGGCACGCTCGCCGGAACGATCACCCTCACCGCTGGGTTGGGTGGCATGGGCGGCGCCCAGCCTCTGGCCGTCACGATGAACGATGGTGTGGCCTTGTGTGTGGACGTGGACGCGTGGCGTGTCAATCGTCGCGTGGAAACGCGATACCTCGACGAAGTGGCCGACAACCTGGATGACGCCATCGCGCGTTGCCGCAAGGCGAAGGCCGAGAAGCGTGCGCTCTCCGTGGGTCTCGTTGCCAACGCCGCAGACGTGTTTCCCAAGTTGTTGCAGATGGGCTTCGAGGCGGACATCGTGACCGACCAGACGAGCGCGCACGATCCGCTTTCGTACCTTCCGAACGACTTGAGCGAAGATGCGGCAAAGGAGTTGCTCGCGAAGAACCCACAGGAGTTCATTCGTCGTTCACGCGCCGCAATGGCGGCGCATTGTGCCGCGATGGTCGGATTCATGGATGCCGGCGCCGAAGTGTTCGATTACGGCAACTCGTTGCGCCGTGAAGCCGAACTCGGCGGATTCGATCGCGCCTTCGATTATCCGGGATTCTTGCCCGCGTACATTCGCCCGCAGTTTTGTGAGGGCCGTGGACCATTCCGCTGGGTGGCGCTTTCCGGAGATCCGAAGGACATTGCGGCAACGGATCAGGCGGTACTCGAGGAGTTCCCCGAAGATGAGAGCCTTGCGCGATGGATCCGCCTTGCGCGAGAGCGCGTCGCCTTCCAGGGCTTGCCCTCGCGAATCTGCTGGGTCGGTTACGGAGAGCGTCATCGACTTGGCCTTCGCTTCAACGAAATGGTCAAGCGCGGTGAAGTGTCTGCGCCCATCGTGATTGGTCGTGACCACCTCGACTCGGGTTCGGTCGCTTCGCCATACCGCGAGACGGAAGCGATGATCGATGGATCGGATGCCATCGCCGACTGGCCGCTCCTGAATGCGCTCGTCAATACGGCATCTGGTGCCACGTGGGTGAGCATCCATCACGGTGGAGGAGTAGGAATTGGGCGCAGTATCCACGCCGGCATGGTGTGTCTGGCCGACGGCACCGATCTCGCCGCGGAGAAACTGTCGCGTGTACTCAAGTCCGATCCGGGCATGGGAGTAATTCGTCACGCCGATGCCGGATACGACCACGCCATCAATACCGCCGCCGAGCGCGGGGTGCGCGTACCGATGCGCGAACAGTGATGCGACTGCACTGCGAGTACGCCTGGCTCGGTGGAGAGTCGGCTAGTCGCAACGTGCGCATCACGATCGATGGTGGCGCAATCGTCGGTGTCGATGTCGACGTAGATCGGTCGAACGACGACGTTGTCGTCAAGGGCTTGGTCATGCCTGGCCTCGTCAATAGTCACAGCCACGCATTTCATCGTGCGCTGCGCGGGCGCACCCATGCCGGCTCTGGCGACTTTTGGTCATGGCGTAATCCCATGTACACCCTCGCGCAGCGGCTCGATCCCGACAACTACCGAGAACTCTCGGCGGCGGTCTACGGCGAGATGGTGTTGGCCGGAATCACCGGCGTCGGTGAATTTCACTACGTGCATCATCAAGTAGATGGAACGCCGTACAACGACAAGAACGAAATGGGACGTGCCCTCATCGATGGCGCGTCGCAGGCGGGGATCCGTCTCGCATTGCTCGACACCGCTTACCTGCATGCAGGTCTCGACAAGCCAGAGCCACTGCCCGAGCAGAAGCGGTTCAGTGACGGTTCGATTGGCGCGTGGTTAGAGCGAGTGAACGATCTCGCAGGTGGAACCACTTGGACCGTTGGTCTGGCTCCGCACAGTGTGCGCGCCGTTCATCCCGGCGAGTTGCATGAAGTTGCTCACGGTCGAGGCTCGAGAGTCGTCCACCTGCACGTGTCTGAGCAGCCGGCCGAAAACGAAGTGTGTCTGCGATTGACGGGGAAGACGCCGACCGAGGTACTCCACGATGCGGGATTGCTCGGGCCGCACCTCACCGCAGTGCATGCCACACACTTGACTGACCAAGACATTGCGCTGCTCGGTGGATCAAGGTCGAACATCTGCATGTGTCCCACCACGGAGCGCGACTTGGCGGATGGAATCGGTCCTGCCAGCAGGTTGGTGGGAGGTGGATGTGTGATGTGTCTCGGTTCCGACTCGCACGCCGTGATCGACCTCTTCGAAGAGGCGCGCGCCGTGGAGCACGATGAGCGATTGATCACCGGCAAGCGAGGAATCCACTCACCCGCAAGTTTGTTGGAGGCTGCAACACGTGGTGGCGAGATCTCGCTCGGTTGGGATCCGGCAAGAGGTGTGGGCGTGCGCGTTGGCGCAAAGGCCGATTTGATCGCGCTCGACCTCGACACCGTGCGCCTGGCCGGGTTCGAGTCGAAGTCGGCTGCGGCGCACATCGTGCACGCGGCGGCGCCGGCCGACGTGCGGGACGTGTGGATGGGCGGTGAACAGGTGGTGAGCAATCGCGAACACCGACGACTCGGTGACGTTGCGGCCCGACTGCGGTCGGCAATTGAGACGCTTGGTACCCTGTAACTCGTCATGGCAGTGCTTCCCATCGCCAAAGTCGGTCACCCCGAATTGCGGATCGTGGCCAAGGAAGTGACACGCGAAGAACTCGCGTCCGCCGACGTGCAGAACTTCATCGACGACCTCATCGAGACGATGCGTCATGCCAACGGCGCCGGTTTGGCCGCCACCCAGGTGCTCCGCCACCAGCGGATTTGTGCCGTAGAGGTGCGCGACAATCCGCGCTACCCCTACAAGCCGAACATTCCTCTCACGATCCTCGTGAACCCCGTGCTCACGCCACTCGATGACGACCAGTTCGCCAACTACGAAGGCTGTCTCTCAGTTCCGGGGATTCGCGGCCTGGTGATGCGCAACACTCGACTACGTGTTCAGGCGTGGGATCGCCATGGCAACCAGATCGACGAAGAGGTGCGCGGACTGAAGGCCTGCACCTATCAGCACGAGGTGGATCACTTGGATGGTCTGCTGTTCCTCGATCGCGTGCTCGACCCGATGACGCTTGCCACGTGGGAGGCGTTCGACGAGTTCCACAAGAGTGCATTCGTCGAACGAGTCACCGCACTCGTCGCCAAACACGGCTCCTGATGTTCGCCATCGGCGGAATCGGGCATCTCGTCACGAACGACCCTCGATTGGGTGACGGTCCACTCGGCATCATTCGCGATGCGGCTGTGGTGGTGGGTGACGATGGATTGATCACGTGGGTCGGCCCAAACAGCGAGGTGGAGCATCACTCATCTAGGCGTCCCATGAATGTAGGTGGGCGAGCAGTGATTCCTGGATTCGTCGACAGTCATACTCACCTCGTGTTTGCTGGCGATCGCGCGAATGAGTTCGCTGCGCGCATGGCAGGCGAGCCCTACAAAGCCGGTGGTATTCGCACCACGATGGCCGCGACTCGCGCCGCAACGAACGACCAACTCGTGGCCAATGCTCGTCGACTCGCGAGTGAGGCACTTGCATCGGGGACGACGACCATCGAAGTGAAGTCGGGTTACGGGCTCTCCGTCGACGACGAAGCTCGTTCACTTCAAGCCGCACGGTCGATTACCGACGAGACGACCTTTCTCGGTGCCCATGTAGTGCCGCCCGACATCGACCCAGACGCCTATGTCGACTTGGTGTGTGGTCCAATGCTCGACGAGTGTGCACCGAATGCGCGATGGATCGACGTATTTTGTGATCGCGGAGCGTTCACCGTGGATCAGGCACGTCAGATTCTCGCGGCAGGAGCCCAGGCTGGGCTCGGCACTCGAATTCATGCCAATCAGCTGCAGCAAGGTGGAGGGATCGCACTAGGCGTGGAAATGGGTGTGGCTTCATGCGATCACTGCACGCATGTCTCTGATCACGATGTCGAACTCCTTGCTGGCGCACGAGACACCACGGTGGCGACGCTGCTGCCGACCGCGGAGCTCTGCACTCGATCCCCGTTTCCCAACGCACGTCGTCTCGTCGACGCGGGGGTGACGGTGGCGCTGGCTTCTGACTGCAATCCGGGGTCGTCCTACACGTCGTCCATGCCGCTCGTGGTGGCGCTCGGTGTCATCTCCATGGGGCTCACCTGTGACGAGGCGGTGTGGTCGGCGACGATGGGGGGAGCCAGGGCTCTTCGGCGAGCGGACGTGGGCGGGGTTGCCCCAGGCATGCGCGGGGACCTGGTGGTGTTGGAGTCGACGAGCCACGTGCACTTGGCCTACCGGCCGGGCGTAAACCTCGTCTCGGCGGTGGTTCGCGGCGGAAAAGTCGTTTCTGGCGCGCTCGACGCGTGACGAGAAGTGGTACGGACAACTAGATTTTCCACCATGACGCGCACGAGGGGATTGATCCTCAACACCAAGTCTGAGTGGCGAACCGTGGCTGTCATCGTCGCGGTGTACGCGGGGACGATCGCGGTGGTGGCAAATCATGACGGACTCGGTCCGTGGCTCTCCGTATTGCTCCTTGCGTGGTTCGGCGCGTGGCACTTGAGCATGCAGCACGAGCTGCTTCATGGTCACCCGTTCTCCAAGTCGTGGATGAACGATGCGGTAGCGAGTATTCCCGTCACGCTGTGGATCCCATTCTTGATGTTCAAACCCGACCACCTCGAACACCATCGCACCGATCTCACGACTCCAGGTATCGACAATGAGTCGTTCTATGTGGACCCCCAGGATTGGGCGAAGATGGGTCCGATCCGACGCGCCTACTACTGGGCCAATCGCACGATCTTGTTCCGGATCTTCGTGAACACCATCGTCAGCACCTGGCAGTACCACGCTTGGAAGTTGCGATTGGTTGCCAAGGGCGATCGTCCGACGATCAAGGCATACCTTCTGCACATCGCGACGTTGGTTCCGACCATTTGGCTGGTGACGGAAGTGGCAGGAATGCCACTTTGGCAGTATGCGCTCGGTGTGACCTACGGCGGTCGAGTGCTGAACGCCATTCGTCCATTTCCGGAACACAAGTATCAAGAGGGTGTGGAGCTACGCACGGGCATGATCATGGCGGGCCCAATCATGAGTTTGTTGATGTTGAACAACAACCTCCACGTGCCGCACCACGATGAGCCAGCTCAGCCTTGGTACGAGTACCGCAAGGTGGCCAAAAGGGTGAATGCGGAACAGCGTGCCGAAGAAGCCGGCCTGATGTATCGGGGTGGCTATCTCGAAGTGTTCCGCAAGTATTCCTTCAAGCCAGTGGACGCGCCGGTTCGTCAGTCGGCATAAATACAAAGGACCCGCCGGTCTGACGACCGACGGGTCCTTTGACTGAAGTCTTAGGCGCGGAGGCCCTTGCTGACCATCGAGACGACGGCGTCCTTGACCGGGATCATGCCGAGCACGATCGCACCGTTGATGATGTGGCCGAGCCAACCACTCCACATGGAGGTGTCGAGTCCGCTCATCCAGGCGCCTACGGCGTTGTAGTCAATGACGTACATCATCAAAACGGCGATGATGAGGTTCCACAGTGCTCCCACGATCGGGATCTTGCGGATGATGGCACTCAGGCCGACCACACCCAGAACGGTGTCAACCACGTTCTGAACTGCGCCAAGCAGGATTGCCAACAGGAGGAGTGCTCCAAGGGTGTACATGATGTTTATTCCTCGTTTCTGCGGTCCCCAGGGCCGCAGAAACGACCGTAAGCACGCTGAGTGTCTGGGTGGTGGATTTCACCACATTGCAAATTGCGAGCCTTGATTGAGTGGCTCTCGAGCGATTGTTACGAATTCGCTACGGCTGTTTCAGGCGATGAATTAGGGTTCTCGTTGATGGAACACGTCGATGTCGTCGTGGTGGGGGCAGGGATCAGTGGCATCGGTGCCGCGTATCACCTGCAAACCATGTCTAGAGATAGGAGCTTCGTCGTGTTGGAGGCTCGCCAGGACATCGGCGGTACATGGGATCTCTTCCGGTACCCGGGTGTGCGATCCGACAGCGACATGTACACCCTCGGTTATCAGTTCAAGCCCTGGACCAACGCAAAGTCCATTGCCGATGGCCCCGCGATCTTGGAGTATCTCCGCGAGACGGTCAGGGAGTATGGAATCGACCGTCACATCCGCTTCGGTAGGCGAGTGACGGCAGCCTCGTGGTCATCCGAGCGCGGAGTGTGGACCGTCACGGTGGCCGACGAGCAGGGAACCGCCAGCCAAATTTCGTGCAATTTCCTGTTCATGTGTGCGGGCTACTACTCGTATCGCTCGGGCTACCGCGCAGAGATTCCCGGTATCGACAATTTCAAGGGAGTGGTGGTGCACCCGCAGTTCTGGCCGAGGGATCTCGACTACGCGGGTAAGCGAGTGGCGGTGATCGGATCTGGCGCGACCGCAATGACCATCGTTCCAGCGATGGCACGTGACGCGGCACGTGTGACGATGATCCAGAGGTCTCCGACTTATGTGGTGGCGCGACCAGACGTGGACAAGATCGCTTTACTGCTGCGCAAGGTCCTGCCAGAGAAACTTGCTTATCGCCTCATTCGACTCAAGAACACCACCGTGCAGCAGTTGTTCTACGGTCGTATGCGGAAGTTTCCGAAGGAGGCGAAGCAGCGATTGATCGACATGGTGCGAGAGCGCGTGGGCGATCAAGTCGATGTCGACCGCCACTTCACGCCCTCATACAACCCGTGGGATCAGCGGCTGTGCCTCTTGCCGAATGGTGACTTCCTCGAAGCATTGAAGGAGGGGACCGCCTCCATCGTCACCGACACCATCGCCGGCTTCGATGCCAACGCCATTCGATTGACTTCGGGCGAGGTCATTGACGCCGACATCGTGGTTACCGCAACCGGACTGCAGCTCGTGGTGCTCGGCGAGGCGCAATTCGACATCGATGGGAAACCACTCGATTTCGCGCAGACGTTCTCGTACAAGGGCCTCGGCTTTTCTGGTGTGCCGAATCTCGTGACCTCGTTCGGCTACATCAATGCGTCGTGGACACTGAAGTCTGATCTGACCTGTGAGTATGTGTGTCGTTTGCTCAATCACATGCGTGATACCGGGACACAAGTTTGTACGCCGACACTGCGCCCCGGTGAAGAGTCGATGACCCGACGACCATGGATCGACGGATTCACGCCGGGCTACATGCTGCGCGACATGCACCGCTTTCCGAGCCAAGGGGATCGGGAGCCGTGGTTGAACCCGCAGAACTTCAAGAAGGACGTTGAGTTGTATCGTCACGCCACGGTGGACGACGGCGTGATGCAGTTCACCAAGGCGCTCGCCCCGACGCCATGACGTCAGGGCAGTTGGGGGCGTGGTCGCCCTTCCAGATCGGGCTGTATCGCGCCTTGTGGTTTGCCAATCTGGGCATCAACTTGGGCTCATTCACCCACATCACGGCTGCGGGCTGGACGATGACCTTGCTCACTGATTCGGCGGTCTTGGTGGGGGCGGTACAGACCGTGTGGGCGGTACCCGGGTTTCTCCTAGCCCTGCACTCGGGGGCGATCGCTGATGAGTTCGATCGGCGTCGGGTCGTGGCGGTTTCGCAGAGTTTTGCCATTGTGTTTGCGGTCGTCATTGCCTTCATGCAGTGGAACGACATGTTGACGCCGGGCATTCTGCTTGGCGCAACGCTTGCCGAATCGATTGCCCTCACGATCGGTACTCCTGCGATGATCGCAATGACTCCACTGGTTGTGGGTCGTGAACGACTGCACCAAGCCATTGCATTGGATTCGACTACTCGTTACTTGGCGCAGGCACTTGGTCCTGCAATTGCAGGGGCTGTGATTGCCTTCATCAACATTGGTGCCGTGTACATGTTGAATGCGATCGCGTTGGTGTGGGTGGTGATACTTGCTTCCTCCGGACGACTTCCCGAAGCCGAGCGAGGAGAGCGGTCATCGGTGACGAAGTCGATCATTGATGGCGTGAAGTTCGTGATGTCGCAATTGGAGTTGCGCAACAATCTGATCCGTTTGTTTGTTGCAAGCGTGGTGTCTGCCTCGGTTATTGGGCTGCTACCTCTGATGGCCAAGAACAACCTCGGCATGGATGCGAGTGGCTATGGCGCTTTGTATGCGTCCGTTGGCGTGGGTGCAGTCGTTGTGGTGGCGATGCTGCCGAAGATAAGACGCCGTTTGTCCGAAGAGTCACTCGTTCAGTTGTCGTCTATCGCGTGGGGGGCAAGCATTGCCGGGGCGGCAACTGCGAACAATGCGGTGTTGGCGATGATCTTCCTCGGGTTTGCCGGCGCCGGATTGATGGCAATGATGAACGTTCTGTTCACCTCGTTCCTCTCCCGCCTCGAGGAGTGGGTGCGAGGCCGGGGGTCGTCCATCTCGATGTTTGCGGCGTGGCTCGGAGCGTCGGCGGGCTCCATCTCGTGGGGTGCACTTGCAGGAGGGACCACGGTGACTACCGCGCTCGTGGGCTCTGCTGCAGCGATGGTGGTGACGACGTGGCTCGGCAAAGCCACGCTGCCGATGTTTAGAGCTGCAAACTCTTGATCTCGAGGAACTCCTCGAAGCCGTGGCGACCTAGTTCGCGCCCGTAGCCGGACTGCTTGTAGCCACCGAACGGCGCGTTGACGTTGAAGCGACCGTTGTTGACTTCCACCTGACCGGTGCGGAGGCGCCTCGCGATACCCATGGCGCGGTCCTTGTCGGCCGCCCAGACACCGCCAGCGAGCCCGTAGACCGTGTCGTTGGCGATGCGCACAGCATCTTCGTCGTCGGTGTACGGGATGATGCACAGCACCGGGCCGAAGATCTCTTCTTGGGCGATCGTCATCGAGTTCTTCACGTTGCTGAACACGGTAGGTCGGACGTAATAGCCCTTGGTCAGCCCCTCTGGTGCGCCGAGGCCACCTGCGATGACCGTTGCGCCCTCGTCGATTCCCTTTTGGATGTATGACTGCACGCGATCACGTTGTGCCGCCGAGGCGAGCGGTCCGAGGTGCGTACCTTCCGCATTCGGGTCACCAACCACCATGCCGCCGGCAGCCGCAGCGGCAGCCTTCTCGGCATCGGCAAGACGTGACGCAGGCACCAGCATGCGGGTGAGCGCAGAGCAGGTTTGGCCACTGTTGAGGAAGGCCTTGCCGACGCCAGCCATCACTGCCTGGGCGAAGGTGTCGTTGTCGAGATCTTCGCAGATGATGTTGGCCGACTTGCCACCAAGTTCGAGGGCAACCTTCTTCACGGTCTCTGCGGCCACCTGAGAAACTCGCCGACCTGCCCGCGTGCTGCCGGTGAACGACACCATGTCGACGTTCGGGTGAGCGGCAATTGCTTCGCCGACGACAGGGCCGGTGCCGGTGACCATGTTGAAGACTCCCTTGGGCAGACCGACACCGTCGATGATTTCGGCGAGCATGAAGGCATCGAGAGGAGCAACTTCACTGGGCTTCAATACAACGGTGCAACCGGCAGCCATCGCAAAGGCCACCTTGGCGGCAATCTGGTGCAGTGGGTAGTTCCACGGTGTGATGCAACCGACCACGCCGATCGGCTCGCGCACGACGAGCGATGACCCGACCTCCTCTTCATAGGTGAATGACTGGGCCACTGCTGCAGCCTGCTTGAAGGAGTTGATCGGCAGTCCCACTTGCACGAGCTTGGAGAGCATCGCGTTCATCCCCGTTTCTTTGGAGATGATCGCCGCAATCTCGTCCATACGTGCGGCCAGTCCGTCGCCGATCTTGTCGATGTAGGCACCGCGCTCTGCAGGCGCGAGTGCCGACCACGAGGGAAATGCCGCGGCAGCAGCCTTGGCTGCGGAGTCAACGTCCTGAGCGTTGCCCTCGGGGATGACACCCATCACTTCTTCGGTGATCGAGTCGAATACCTGGATCGTCCCGGTTCCATTCGGCTTGACCCAAGCCCCGTTCACGTAGATCTTGTCGTGAGCAATCATCGTGCGCTCCTTTGTCAGGAGATCATTGTGGCACAGGCCCATCAGGCCATTCCTGTCCGGGGAAGTCCGTACCTTTCACTAATCTTGAGCCGTTACGAATCCAGGAGGGCCACCAGTGAATACGGAACAGTCGACCAAGATGCGCTCGGGCAAGGGCTTCATAGCGGCCCTCGATCAGAGCGGCGGCAGCACACCCAAGGCGCTGAAGCTCTATGGCATCGAAGAGTCCGAGTACTCGGGTGAGGACCAGATGTTCGACCTGATTCATGGCATGCGTACCCGCATCATCAAGAGCAAGTCGTTTGGTGGGGATCGAGTACTTGGCGCGATCCTCTTCGAAGGCACCATGGATCGCGCGATCGACGGCACGCCCACCGCGCAGTACCTGTGGGAGAAGAAGGGCGTGATTCCGTTCCTCAAGGTGGACAAGGGTCTCGCCGATGAATCGGACGGCGTGCAAGTGATGAAGCCGATGCCCGAACTTGATGCGTTGCTGGCCAAGGCGGTCAAGGCAGGAATCTTCGGCACCAAGATGCGCTCAGTGATCAAACAGGCGAGCGCGAGTGGCATCAAGGCCGTTGTCGCTCAACAGTTCGAAGTCGGTCGACAGATCCTTGCTGCTGGTCTCGTGCCGATCATCGAACCAGAGGTGGACATCAAGTGTCCCCAGAAGGCCGAAGCAGAGAAACTACTGAAGGCGGAGATCCTCGCCGAATTGGCCAAGCAACCCGCTGACCAGCCGATCATGCTCAAGCTGACACTTCCCGAGGAAGATGGCTTCTATTCGGAACTCGTGAGCCATCCTTCCGTCTTGCGTGTGGTGGCCTTGTCGGGTGGGTACTCCCGCGATGAGTCGAATGCCCGGCTTGCCCGCAACAAGGGAGTGATCGCGAGCTTCTCGCGTGCGCTCACCGAGGGCTTGTCAGCCAAGCAATCAGAAAGCGAGTTTGACGCGATGCTGGACTCCACGATCGCCAGTATCTACGCCGCTTCGATCACCTGATCGAGTCAACTGCAACTAAAAACTTCGCATCCTCACTGAAAGACAGGTGACGCAGCCCTCGAGTTTGATGTACTCGGAGATGTCGACGCGGATCGTCTCGTAACCAAGACTCTCGAGTAGTGCGGCACTCTTCGGCGCATCCGCCGCCACCAGCAGGCGCTTGTCATCGATGATCACGACGTGGGCGCCCGACTCCTCGGGCATGGAGAGGTATTTCGGAAACACGGAAGAGTCGTCGACCGCAGGATCCCAGCCGATGATCGTGCCGTCGGGAAGTGCCGTCACCGCCGACTTGAGATGGAGCACCTTGGTGACAGGGATGGTGACGACGGTGGCGCCGAGGGGAGTCAGGATGCGCGCGAGTTGATCGATTCCTGCCTGATTGGTGCGACCGCCGAGGCCGACATAGACGGTGTCGTGGACCTTGAGCACATC
>CAZWKD010000016.1:0-24645 GCA_964633985.1 uncultured Acidimicrobium sp.
TTGATCAAGCCGGAGTTCTGGCGGGTCTTCGGCAAGCACGTGCCGACTGATCCGCGCGTGCATGTGATCACGACGGAGCAACAGTTTCGCGACTTACTGGCGAGCCAACTCTTTGACGCGGCTATCGACGAGATCGGAGCGTCCGCAAGCGCGCGGAGGATTAGACGGCTGGTCATCGCCAAGCGATTGCCGCGTGTTCGCCTGCGACTGGGATTGCTGCCGGGAGACTTCGTGATCCAGTCGAGTGTCCGTGAGCGCTTCATCGCCCGCAAGAGCCAATTCGGATTCCTTCGTCTCGTGCGCAACATCGTGTTGATCATCCCGCGGCGATTGGCGAGTCGGATCCCACCGCCGGACATCGTGCTCGGATCGGGAAGCGAGACACGAAATGAAGTGTCGAGTGAAGTGCCGATCATCTGGGGGCACAGTTTCGACTACGAAAAGGCGCGGCTCCTCGATGTATCGGGCGATACGCGTAAGTCGTTGGATGCAGTGTTCCTTGACCAGAACCTCGGGTATCACCCGGATCAGATGCACTCGTCGTTGCGCTCGCCCATCTCGATCGATTCCTACTACCCACAATTGCGGAAGGCATTCGAAGCAGTGGAGCGAGACGGGCTTCCGGTGAGCGTCGCACTCCACCCGAAAGCGAGCTCGGTCGATCCACGCACCGTGTTCGGTGATCGACGAGCGGTGATGGGATCGTCCCAGACCATGCTGCGCGATGCTGCACTCGTGCTGTGTCACGCGAGTGCTTCGGTATCGTACGCAGTCATTTGGCGTAAGCCAGTCCTCTTCATGACTTCGGCAGAACTCGAGCGCTCGTGGTACCACGGACACATCCATGAAATGTCCCGCATCTTGCGACGCCCGATTCTTGACATCGATTCCATTCACACGATCTCGGATGACGTCCTTCATGCGATGATCAACGAACCAGTCGACGAATCCGCCTATGCGAGTTATGAGGAGAAGTTCATCCGTAGTAACTGGTCTCCAGTAGGTGGGTTGTGGGAGATCTTCGTCGACGGTCTCACCGAGTTTCTCGCATGGCGTAGGTGATAGCGAACAGAAGCACGACAATTCGCCACTAGGGTTTTGCGGGTGAAAGTGGCGATCGTCGGTGCAGGACGGATGGGACGGCGCCACGTGGAAGCGTGTCAGCGCGCTGGCTACTCCGTCGTGGGATTGGCAGACACCAAGATTGATGCGGCCAAGGAAGCGGCTGCGCTTGTGCCAGGTGCGGAGGCCTTCGACTCAGTTGACGCGCTTTTGGGCATGTCGGGAATCGACGTGGTGGCGATTGCCACGACCACGGTCTCGCACTGCGAGTTGGCGGTCGCTGCCATGAAGTCGGGTGTTCGGCTCGTCTTGGTAGAAAAGCCCCTCGGTCGGTCGCTTGCCGAATGTGATGAGGTGATCGCGGTCGCGAAAGAAACCGGGTCGAACGTTGCCGTCAATCACCCCTATCGACACATGCATCACATGCGGTCATTGATCGAATTGATGAGGTCGGAGGACTTCGGTGGAGTCTCATCGATGCACATCGTGGGCGGCAACGGCGGACTGGCGATGCTTTTCACGCACTTCGTCGACCTCTTCGAGCTTGCAGCGGGAGAAGTGTTGACGAAGGTTCGCGCTTCGTTGCCCGCGACGATCTCTCCCAATCCGCGTGGCGACCAGTACGTCGATCATTCGGCGTTCGTCGTTGCCACCACCAACTCCGGTCGTCGATTGGTGGTGGATCTCGGTGGTAACCCTGCTGCTCCGCAAGGAACGGGGATGGTCATGGTGGGATCCGGTCCGTACGGCATCGTCGATTTCGATCTCATCGAGGGCGGATTCAGTGTTCGTAGACGAGATGCCAAAGAGCGGGAGTTGCGCGACACCCAATACATGTTCGGTTCGTTGAAGAGCGAGGTTCCGCAAACCCCGATCGACATCATCGACGGAACGAAGAACGTTCTCCAAGCCTTGGTCAACGGAGGCGACTACTGCACGCTCACAGAGGCGCGCCATTATGTCGAGGCACTCGTCGGAGCCATCGAATCCCATCGGAACGGCGGTGTCGAAGTCGACTTGGCAACGCATCATTTCGATCGGCTCGAACAGTTCCCATGGCCGTAGGCGAGGACTCACGATGAAGGTTGCATTCGTCGGGGCCGGTCCGGTCGGACTCGAACATCTCAAAGCTTTTCGATCCTTGGATGTCGAGGTCGTTGGTTTGTGTACGAAAGGCGAGGAGTCTGGTCGTCAACTCGCCAGCGAACATGGCTTTCCCTTCTATACGAACTCGGTCGCAGAGTTGTACGAACACACTCGCGCAGATGCGGTGGTGGCCGCTCTTCCGATCGCGGAGATGATGTCGGTGTATCCGACGTTGTTTGCTCAACCGTGGGCCTCGCTCGTGGAGAAGCCGCTTGGTCTCGACATGGCTGAAGCAGCTAGGTTGCACACGCTTGCCCGGACGCTTGGGCACCGCGGCTTCGTCGGCTTCAATCGTCGGCACTACCAATCGACCAAAGCGGCCCAACAGGTCATCGGCCAGTGCAGCGGTCCGCGGCACGTGATCGTGTTCGATCAGCAGGATCGAGATGTTGCAGCCACCCATGGCCATCCGGAGAGCGTGTTGCGCAACTACATGTACGCGAACTCCATCCATCTTCTCGATTACTTCTCGATGTTCTGCCGAGGTCAATTGGTCGATGTGATCCCGATCAAACCGTGGACCGGCGAACACGGAGTCACGGTGGAAGTGGAATTGCGCTTCGACTCAGGTGATACAGGTAGGTACCACGCGGTATGGGAGCAGAGTGCACGGTGGGCGATTCACGTCCATGCCGCAGACACCGTCGCCACTATGAAGCCGCTGGAAAAACTCGCGGTCACCATCAACGGGAAGGATGTCACCCCGAGTGTCGACTACGTGGTTGATGAGCAGTTCAAGCCGGGGTTCCACGACCAAGCAGAAGCATTTGTCGCCTCGGTGGAGACTGGCGGACAAATGTGCCCGAACTTCGATGAGGCGTTACGCACCACCCGTCTGGTTGCCCGCGTGTACGGGCATGAGGTTCTCTAGATCGAGTCGATGATGTCTCGAAGAGTGGTGTTGCCCTCTTCAAAAGTGATCAGCTGATCGGCAATCGCCTTGCTCGAAGAGCGCCACGTCTCATCGCTGGACTTCACGACATGGGTGAGAATGCGCATCACTTCGTTTTCGTCCAGTCGATTCGACCAAAAGTCTCCGCTGTCGGGTAGCTCGAGCGGCCATCCAAAGTTCGTTCCAACATCCTGGAGCACCTCATGGTCGATCATGAAGAACGCAGCACGACAGCCCCGACCAAGTGCCTCGTAGCCGAGCGAACTACTGCTCGAAACGACGGCCTTGGCCTTGTCCAACTCGGGGTAGTTGGCGAGCAGTGTGGAACGAGGAGTGAAGCTCCATGATGCACCCTGTTCTCCCAATCGCTCGGCGTACATCGCGAACTCGCGCCCGATTTCAGGGTCTTTGCCGAGGATGCGCAGGTGATATCCCTCGCGTTGACAGAAGGCGTGGCAGTACTCGGCAAGCCGTAGTCGACGTTCGAAGATCTCTTCATAGCGAATTGTGCGATCGCTTCCGGCGACTTCGACCGAGCTGTCAAGGTCCACTTTTCCTCGCAAGGTAGAGATCAATGCAATGGTCTTCGACTCGGTATCTCGATGAATAGGCACAAGATTGTTCTTGAAGCTGCCGATCGTGATTGCTCGGCCCGTGATGATCCGCTCGAACTCCTTACCTACGGCAGGACCGAAAACGAGGATTTCGTCGCATTGCAGTCGGTCGGCTTTGGAAAGTCCGAGGCCAAAGATGTCGTTCGTGAATCCTCGCCAACCGTTCTGGATGGCAACTACTCGCGCCGAAGGGAGGTATTGCTTCACTCGGTAGAGCGCAGGGTCGTTGTCGAGGAGCGAGATCACGAGTTTGGGGCGCACGGCGAGGACATAGGTGCGCACATACCCGTCAAGTGACAACCCATTTCGGAGTGACCTGAGCAGGATCGGGATGTTCAGCCCGCGTGAACGCTGATGAAGGACGTGGTGATGAGTGGATCGAAGCAATGGTTCGAGCAATTCAGCCATCTCGGCATCGAACACGAGGACGTCTGCTTGTTCGGGAAGACGCCACGCGGGACTCTTGGATCCCCACTGCCACAGATAGCGAAGTTTCCCTAGCAACGTGACCTACGCGTCGGCGAACGCATTCAACTCACTCGGCCACAATTCGTCGTAGCGACGAATGGTGTCGCGGAATCGCGCGAGCACCGTCGGCGAGGCGCTTTCGGTGACGTAGTTCATCTCCATCTCGTACACCTGTTGCTCGGTGACGTCACCGTCAGTCGCCCAGTTGTGGGCCGAGAACGCACGACCGTGGGTGATAGTCGGGCGCGGAATTCGCTCGCGCGAAAGAATCTTGTCCGTCTTGCGACTCAGGTCTCGGCCGAGGAATTCGGCGATTCTCGGAAAGGTGGATTGCGGACGCATCACCACATCTTCGAAGGAGATGACGAGTAATCGCGGATCGCCACGGTGTTGTTCGAATCGGTTGATCAACAAGTCATAGAGGTGGGAAATGGACGACAGTGCTCGGTCCATGGAGTTCATGGCGATGAAGTCGTCCGACCATTCGGCGGCCCACCACGGAACCTTCTCACCACGCACATCGAACGACACGGTGAACTCCCGATGCCGCAGTGAGTCGCGGAGATAGTCGTTCCAGTACCGCGCCAGATGAACGGGGTGTCGAACGATGTGCACCATCTTCAGCCGATTGCCGAAGGCTTCGAACAGCGGTTCCCCAACTGGGAGCACCTGATGCGAGACCACGTGAAGGGCGATGTTGTTCGACTGGATGTGGTCGACGATCTGGTCGCCGTCGTCCGCAAACAGTCGGCGGAGGTACTTCAACGTGCTTCCCGGTGTGTTCTTCGTGCCGGATGCATCCGACGGTCGGAAGTTGATTTCACGCCCGATCAGGTTGCTGTACTGGTCGATGTCCGCGTAGGTCAGCAGCATGAACCGAGTGGCATCATCGGACATTTTGTCGAGATGGTTCATCGTGCAGACGTATTCGTGCACGTGGTCGAGTTTCATCTTTTCGACGCTCTTCATGGCGCCGATGACTGAGGTGACAGCTGTCTTGCCCACGCCCCACAGACCGTCCACCACGATCACGTCGCACTCGATGGGAAGAAACTTGCGAACCTGCATGAGGTGGCTCAAACACTACCCGCGAGCGACTTCAGCTGGTTACTGTCCCATCTGACGAGGTGCATTCCTTCGTTCAACAGATGATCTCGCGACAACTGCAGACTGTTGCCGACGAAGTTGAACAGGTGCGCAGTAGACACCGCATCGACTCGCTCATCGCTGAGGCCGATGGCGAAGTGCTCAGGCTTGCCTGCGCCTCCGGCGAGGATCAGCGGCACGCCTACGTCTTGAGGAAGCGTGGACAACATCTCCTCGTCATAGCCCTGCCCCGTGCCATCTCGATCCATCGAGTTGAGATAGATCTCGCCGATCGGCAGGTCGAGCACCTCGGCGAGAACAGAGGAGAGGTCGTTGTCCACCATCGTCGAACCGTTGTCGATGAAGACGCGAAACTTGCCGTCGACACGCTTGGCATCGATCGAGGCGACGAGGCACTGTTTGCCGAACTCGGCCGCTAATTCGGCGACGAGTAGACGATCGGTCTGCAGGATGCTGTTGATCACCACCTTGTCGGCACCCGAGCGAAGAAGGTTGCGTGCGTCCTCGACTGAACCGATACCGCCACCCGCAGCGATGGGCACGAAGCAGTCGTCGTTCAGCTTCTTCACATGTTCAAAGAAAGGTTCGAGGGAGTTTCGTGAGCGTTCGACGTTGAGCACGATCAGCTCATCGATTGCAAGAGCCGTCTCACGGAAGTTGTAGTTCTTCTCCAACCACGTGATGTCACCGACCTGCTGCAGTCGGAAATTGCGGCTCAGCATGAACTTTCCCGAGTCGTACAGCAGGGCAAAGATCAGGCGTTTACGGACGTGATTCATCGCGAGAGGAAGTTCTTCAAGAGTTGGAGTCCGTTGGCTTGACTCTTTTCGGGATGGAATTGCGCGCCACAGACGTTGCCCATGTCGAATGCAGCAAGGAACTCCTCGCCGTAATGGCAGGTCGCACGAGCACAGTCGAGTTCGCCCACCGACATTCGATAGGAGTGGACGAAGTAGAAGTGCGGATTCTGGGGAAGATGAGCGAAGAGCCCGGTATCTGCTGTGGGAAGAATCTCGTTGAATCCGACATGGGGGATCTTGACTCCGGTCGAGTCGTCGAACAATTGCACCGTGTTGGGAATGATGCCGAGCCCAGGCGTCGTGCCGTCCTCTGTGGACGACGTGCCCAGCAACTGCATACCAAGACAAATGCCGAGGAGGTGATTGCCGGACGTGAGCGTGGTGTGGATCGCCTCGTCCAAACCCTTTGCGCGAAGACGTTCCATGGCCAGACGGAACGAACCCACGCCGGGAAGGATGACATGAGGTGCGCTTCGCACCGTGGACGGATCATCGGAGACGTGTGGTTCGCAGCCCAAGTAGCGCAGCGCACTCGCTACGGAGAACAAGTTGCCCATGCCGTAGTCGATGACGACGACGGCTTTACCCACTACTTGACCTCGAAGGTGGGAACCCAGCGTCCCGATTTCTTCTCGAAGAGATCCTTGTTGGCCCAGCGATCGAGTGCAGCATCGAATTCATCACGGGTCATGCCGTAGTAGTCGAGGTACAACTCCATGTAATCCTCGGGATAGTGACCGTCGTATAGACGAACGAGTTGCACGCCTTGTTCGCGTGTCATTGCACCACGACGAATCTCGATGCCGACGTCTTGGGTGGCACGCCCAAAACCGAACTTCAGATACATGACGTACGTATGCAGGGCATATAGCGCTTGGTCGTTCTGCGCGAAGTTGGTGAAGGTGCCGGAGTTCGAAGCGTCGGCTTCCTCGAGCCCACAGTGTTCCTTGGCTACGAGGTAGTTGCGGTAGGGGTCCCACGATTCGAAGTACGACCAGTGCGCAATCTCGAGTGGGCGACCACCCAGCTCCTTTTCGGTGGGAAACATGAAGAAGAACAACTTCTCCATCGGTAGCCCAGAAGCCTTCAACACTTTGTCTTGACCACCTTCAAGGTAGATCTTGCGCATGAAATCGATGTCGTAAATCGCCTTGTTCTTGAGCGTCGTCGAGCCGCCGTATTCGACCTCACCATCTTCTCCGTAGAAGATCAGGGAGATGCCGAGGTTGACCGCCATACGAATTGGTGCGGCCTGCATCGCCATGAGCCAGCCGAAGTAGGGGAACCCAGTAAGGATGAAGCCCTCCCGATTGAGGATGCGCATCACCTTTGGATCGGCGTTCACCTGGAGGTGGTTGTACCCAGAATCGATGAAGTTCTTGAGGTTGCGATTGCCGATCTCGAGGGGCAAGGCAGGGGTGACGGTGATCGCCACGGGGTTCATTCCATACACGTTCTGCACGTTGTAGGAGACGTAACTACCGTCTTTGCCGCCACTGACCGTGGTAACGCAATCGAACCGACCGTCCGTCGACTTGTGCTTCGCCAGTAATTCGTGGAGCTCGCGCTTGCGGGCAGACCAGTCGAGCGACTTCTTTTCTTCCATCCACTGGCAGGCGTTGCACCAACCACGATGGTCGAAAGAAACACGTGGCCTCGTCGACATGTTGAGGCAATTCGTGCACCAGAAGACTTCGCTCACCCGTTCACCCAATCGTTCGTTGACCGTTCTAGAGGCTACTTGCCGCGCCAAATTGGCCGATGACTACTCGCCTCGCAGGAGCCGTTCGGCAAGGGCGAAGTCTTCTGGGGTGTCGATGTCCACGGACCGTTCGCGGGGCATGACGAAAGCAAGCGTTTCGTCGTCTACGAAAACCTGTGACTGACGGAACCAGTCGGTCGTCACCACGTAGAGCGCGCCATTGATCTCGTAACACGGCGGCAACTCCTGGCGAGTGGTGGCGGGTTGCTTGGGGAGGATCCGCTGCAGCTTGTCGCCGCTACCGATCGTGAACATCCAATAGGGGCTCGTCGATACCTCGCACACCGACATCACGGAGTTCGCTTTGCGCTCGACGAGCATCGTCACGGCACTGTCGATGTCAGTGGGGAGTCGAAGAGGTGACGTGGGTTGCAGCAACACGACCACATCGCATGCTGAAGAGTTCTCAAGTGCGTGCACCACGACCGGCCACATCGCCGTGTCGTCGGCGGCAAGTTCGCGAGGGCGCTCGATCGTACGCACTCCAGCAACCTCACTGGCATGACGAAGTATTTCCGCATCGTCGGACGTGACCACTACATCGTCGATCGTGTGGGCGGCGAGCGCCTGATCGATCGTTCGGTGAAGGAGCGAGCGACCGGCCATTGCCTTCAGGTTCTTGCCAGGAATTCCTTTCGATCCGCCGCGCGCTGGGACGACGGCAAGGACCCGCTTGTTTCCGATCATGCGATCAGGAGTTCCACTCCACTTGGGCGCGCTCGAATTCCTCCAGGCGCCCGATGTCGATCCAGTACTCGTGCAGTGGGAACGCGATCACTTTCCTGCTTCGTTCGATCAACCCGTTGAACAGTGTTGGCATATCGAGATATTCCTCTTTGGCAATGTCACGGATCACCGATGGATTGATGACGTAAATGCCAGCGTTGACGAGGAACGCCTGTTTCGGCTTCTCTGCAATCTTGCTGATGGACACGTTGTCGGTGGTGACGACGCCATAAGGAAGGTCGAAGTGGGTCTCGCGCACCACCATGGTCGCATCGGCACGGTTGTGGTTGTGGAACTCGAGCAACGCGTCGCCCGACATCTTCGTCAAGAGGTCACCGTTCATCACGATCACGGGCAAGTCGTTGTCGGCTGGCAACAACGAAAGCGCGCCAGCGGTGCCAAGTGGCTTCGATTCATGCAGATAAGTGATGTTGACGCCGAACTCCGAACCGTCACCGAAGTGCTCCTGCACGACGTCGGATCGGAAGTTGACCGACAGGAAGATGTTGCGGAAGCCCTGGTGGGCGAACGCCGAGACGATCGTCTCGAGAATCGGCTTGTCACCAACGGTGAGCATCGGCTTCGGAAAGTTCTCGGTGAGTGGATGGAGACGCTTGCCGAGTCCTCCCGCCATGATCACGACGGGATTCGGACGATCCTCCTCGCCGACGAGTTGGTCGATCGTGGCAACACCCTGCACCGTTCCTGAAGCATCGACGAGCGGAATGAAGTGGAAGCCCTCCTGACGCATCTTGGCGCGGATGGCTGAGACGGGAGTATGGGCGTCCATCGTCACGGGTTTGGCGTTCATCGCTGTGGTGATGGGAACCGAGAGATCCATCCCTTGCAGCAATGCTCGACGGATGTCTCCGTCGGTCAGCACTCCGGCGAGGCGGTCGCCTTTCTGGACGACGACGGCAATCTGCCAGCCGGTTTCGCTCATTTGGGCCACCGCGTCGCGAAGCGAGACGGAGTCGGAAATCAGCGCGTCACGCCAATTCTTCATCGTGGCGAGTCTACGACCTTCGCAGGAACACCCATCACGGTGCTGTTCGCATCGACATCCGACGTCACCACTGCACCGGCGGCAATCGTCGCACCATCACCGATCGACACGTTCGGTAGCACCGTTGCTCCAGCGCCGATGAACACTCGTCGACCCACCTGCACTCCGCCGCACAACGTGACGCGCGGCGATAAGTACGAGTGCTCACCGACTACGCAGTCATGCTCAACGATCGAGCCCGTGTAGAGCACCGTGTTTGCTCCGATAAATGCGGAGTGATTGACGATGCACCCCGCGAGCACTTGAGCCGTGGCATGGATCTTGGTGGCAGTGCCGATGGTCGCAGTCGCGTGCGTGCATCCGACGACGCGGTGATCCTTGAACGATCCGAAGACTCGTTCGCGTAGCGAAACATCCTTCGTTGCACCGATCCCAATACAGATCAAAGACGACGGATTGTTGGCCAACCAGGAGTCGTCACCAAGCACGGGATGTCCGCCGATGTCGGTTCCGATCGGCGCAGATGGGTCGACGAAACCCCGAACGATGACGCCTTGAGTGGCCAAGGCATCAGCCACGATCTTCGCGTGTCCGCCAGCGCCAACGATGACGACTTCACTCATATCTGCTCATCTTCCTCGTAATCGCGTGACGCTGGGGTGCCGAGCAAGTCGAAGAACTCGGCAGGCTGACGCCCAGTCCCTGGGCGTTTGAACGTCATGTTGTCGACGGACAGCGTCTCGCCCTTTCTGATTCGTTGCGCTGCAACGATGCTCTTGCGAGCGATGTCGATGTTCTTGCGCTCCGAAGCACTTGGCGCCTTCACGCCGTCGCCCAACGAACTCGCTACGTCGCGAATCGCTTGCACGTACGACTTCAACTCGTCGGGTTCGAGTGAAGCGCGATGATCAGGGCCGGCTTGGTGCTTGTCCAGGGTGAAGTGCTTCTCGATCATCGTCGCACCGAGGGCAACTGCAGTGATCGCGGCGGTGGAACCGAGTGTGTGGTCGGAATATCCCACTGCAAGACCGAACTCGTCGCGCATCGCCAGCATCGCCCGCAAGTTCGCTTCGGCGATCGGCGCGGGGTACTCGGTGGTGCACTGCAATACGGTGACGCGGCCCGTGAGCAGCGATCGCTCGATGTCAGAGAGTGGTGTTGCGATTTCGGTGCGGCTCGGTAGACGATTCGTCGTCGACGGGTCGAACGCGAATGCAAGGACTTTGAGAGCGGTCTCGATCTCCTTCATCGTGCACATTCCCGTGGAGAGAATGATGTCCCGTGCTTGGCGACCAATGTCGAGCACGAATGGCAGGTTGGTCACCTCGCCCGACGGAATCTTGATCGTCGACATCCCGAGAGTTTGAGTGAGCAACTGGAGGCTCTCGTGATCGAACGGCGTCGAGAGGAAACGGATGCCGCGCGAGGTGCAGTGTTGGGCGATCGCCACATGGGCGTCGGCAGAGAGCTCGAGTGCCTCGATCATCTCGCGCTGACTCTGCGAACTTCCGGTCGCCGCCACCTGATAGTCGGCTTTCGGTGCCGCTTCTTGGATCATGGCCTTTGCCTTGAATGTCTGGAACTTCACCGCATCAGCGCCACTGGCCGCTGCCACGTCGACCATGTCGATCGCGGTTGACAGCGAGCCGTTGTGGTTTACGCCCGCTTCCGCAATCACATAGACGCTCACGACATCTTCCTGTTCACGAAGTGCTTCTTGGTGATGCCGCGCAGATCTGCGGTCTTCAACACGTCCTTGATCCTTCGCGCAGCGTCGCCGACACCGTAGAGCGACGGATTTTCGGGTAGTTGTGCACGAAACTGCGGATCGATCGCCTTGCGCAGCGCAGTGTCGATTGCTTCCTTGGTGGGTGCACAATCGATCACCGAAGCAGCACGGAGACGACCCTTTTGTCGATCGCCGATGTTGACGGTGGGTACGCGAAGCGCAGGTGCTTCGATCAATCCGCTCGAGGAGTTACCGACCACGGCATCGGCAATCTTCAGAAGGCCGAGGTAGCGCGACTGTCCAAGGGAGGCGATGAGGTGTCGTCGCGTCGGATCGGCGCTGACGAAAGCGTGAATCTCATTCGTCAGGTGATCATGCCCCGGGTCGGCGTTGACACCGGTGAACACGATCGAGGCGCTCGTCACCCCACCGAGCGCAGAGAGCATGGCGCGAAGACCATCGATTCCTTCGTCCGCATCCAGCGTCTCGGGATGGTACGTCACTGCGAACAACGGAGAGCCGAGTGGCGCTCCGATCACTTTCTCGAGTTCGTCTCGACCAGCGATCGATGAGCGCGTGAGGTGATCAAGCCCGGGAGCACCGAAGTTGAAGATGTGCTCGTCACTTTCCCCCAGTTGACGAACTCGCCAGGCGTATTCGTCTGCGGCAACGAAGTGCAGGTGCGCCATCTTCGTCACCGCATGTCGAATGGCTTCGTCGAACGCCCCTTCGGTGGTTTCGCCACCATGCAAGTGGGCGAGTGGGATACCGAGCATCAATGAAGCCTGCGCGGCAGCCAACACCTCATATCGGTCGCCAAGCACCACGACGACATCCGGCTTGAGGCGAGCAAAGGAATGGGCGAGTCCACTCGTCGAGTGGGCGAGCGAGTCTGCAACGGCGAGCGGCGTGTCATCGCTCAGGTCGAATGGCACCCGCGCAGCGATGGGCAATCCATCGTGCTCGATGGTTTCGACGGTGTTTCCCCATTTCGCCGACAGGTGGGCACCAGTTACGACCAGCTGTAGTTCAAGGTCGGGATCGGCGTCGATTTCCTTGAGCAACCAGAACAAGTGGCCATAGTCGGCGCGCGTGCCCGTCATCACGCAAACCCGTCGCGGTGAAGCCACGGGTCAAGGCTATTGGCGGAGTTGTGTCCTCACCGCGTCTATCACCGTGTCCAACTCTGCATTGGTGATTCCCGTGCTGCACGGAAGCGTCACGATACGTTGCCAGATGTCGTCCGAGATGTCGAGAGACGCGCGAGGTGCACCCATGTACGGGAGTTGGAGGTGCATTGGCTTCCAGGTCGGGCGTGCATCGATCGACTGAGCTTGCAATGCGGCACGAACACGTTCGGCCGTACCTGCGCCGGTGACGAATCCTGAGAACCAACATGCGCTTTCGGTACCAGCGACTTCGGGAAAGAACTCCACGCCCGCGAGGTCGGCAAATGCCTCGTTGTACTTTGCGCGGATCTCGCGCTTCTTGGTGATGAAGGAATCCAGTTGCTCCATCTGCGCACAACCCACTGCTGCTTGCAAGTTGGTCATCCGGTAGTTGAAACCAACGACGTCGTGGTCGTAGTTGGCGCTCACGCGTGCAGTGGTGGTGAGGTGGCGCAGTTTCTTGACGAGCTCTTCGTCGTCTCCGGTTACTGCGCCGCCACCACCGGCAGTCACCGTCTTGTTGCCGTTGAACGAGAACATGGTGAGATCTGCGCCGAGTTCAGCGATCTTGCGCGAAAGCGACGTCGCGCCTAGTGCGGCGGCAGCATCGGCGATCACGGGTAGCGAATAGCGCTTGGCCACCGCAACGATGGCGTCCATGTCGGCAGGTGTGCCGAAGGTGTGCACGGGAATGATTGCCGCAACTCGTTTGCCGGAGCCCCGATGGACGAGAGTCCCACGCTTCACTTTCGTGTTGCGTTCGAGTTCACTCACCAATTGCTCCGGGTCGAGCGTCCACGAATGGCGGGAAACGTCCATCAACCAGGGGGTGGCACCGGCGTGCGAAACCGCGTTGGCCGTGGCGATGAACGTGAACGACGGGATGATGACGAGATCGTCACGTTCCACGCCGAGAGCGACGAGTGCTGCGTGCAAGCCGGTGGTGCCAGCACTCGTGGCAACGCAATGTTGCGAACCAGCAGCAGCGGCGACCATCTGCTCGAAGCGACCGACGAATGGACCGACGGTGGAGACGAAGGTGGAATCCACACACTCTTGGAGGTACTTGGCCTCGTTACCCGAGAGTTGAGGTACTGCGAGGGGGATCATTGCGCGCTGATGCCCGACCCGCTGAAGACGTTCTCGCGATACCAGTCGAACGTGCGACGAACACCTTCTTCCAAGGACACCTTGCCGGTCACGCCGGTGAGGGAGGTGAGCATCGAGACGTCGGGGCAACGGCGTGCAGGCGATCCAGGAGTTTCTGGAGCAGGCGTGACGGTGAGATTGCGGCCCACCACCTTGACGATCGTGTTGGCGAGTTCGCCGATCTCCACTTCCGGCGTGGAGTTACCGATGTTCAGCGTCTTACCGATGGTGGATGGTGACGCCATGATGCCGCGGAACATCGCGATCGCATCGCTGACGTAGCAGAACGTGCGTCGATGATGAACGCTCGCCACGACGAGCGAATCGCCGTCCTTGGCGTTGTACGCCTTGTGCAGCAATTCGGGGATGACGTGTGACATGCCCATTCGTGGGCCGTAGATGTTGTGTAGACGGACAGAAGTGGCAGGCAGGCCCGAATGGTTGAACAAAGCCTCGCCGTAGGCCTTCGACAACAGATATGAGGTGCGCGGTGCGTCCAGATCGGTGAGGGCAATCGGTGTCGTTTCAGGTGTAGGCACCTGCATCGACGGCAGGTGGACGAGCGACCCGGCGTAGATCTCCGAGGTGGAAGAGAAGATCGCTTGCTTCAGGTTGCGCTGTCGGCGGGCTGCTTCGATCACGTTCATCGTCATCACGGCGTTGTCGGCGAGTACCGAATACGGACGTTCGAGTACGTGACGCACACCGATGATTGCAGCGAGATGGAAGACATAGTCGTGATCGTCGCCAACACGCTCTGCAAACGTCGGTGCCAGAAGGTCGGCATTCACGATCGAAGAACGAGCAGCGACGTCGTCGAATGCGGCGTCCTGCACTCCGCGTTGGAAGTTGTCGACGATCGTGACGCTGGCACCATCATCGAGGAGCGACTTGGCGAGGTGGGTACCGACGAAGCCGGCGCCACCAGTGATCAGAACCTTCATCCGCGTGCTCCCTCACTGACGAGACCACGACCTACCTTGTGCACGCCGCATCCAGCTGCAGCGAACGCTCCAAGCTGCTCTGCACTCAGGCAGTCGTTGGCATCGACGATGAGCGGCGTCTTGCCACCCAGCCACGAGCGAGGATCGATCGCACGGAACTCGCGGTGCGGTACCGCGAACACGACGGCATGGACATCGGGGCAGTGGTGCAAGTCGTTCGCCACTGGTCGGTTCAATTCATCCCAATGGCGCACCAACGGGTCGAAACAGTGGACGCTTGCGCCGTCACGCTCGGCCGACTCGACGAAGGTTTGCGACGGTGAGTAGCGCGTGTCGGCGACGTCTTGCCGATAGGAGATTCCCGCCAAGGCGATCGACTTGCCGCGGAGACCGCCGAGGTGCGCATCGATCAGGCGCAGGGGATGAAGTGGCATGTCGCGATTGATGCGCATGGCCAGTTCGCTCATGGGGAAGTCCTGCGTACCAAGACCGAGCACCTCGCGTGAGGCGATCGCTGCAAACTCCGGGTCCTTCGTCAGGCAGTAGCCACCTACGCCGAAGCCAGGTTGACGGATGTTGTTGTGTGTCGGGCGTACGCGGATGGCGTCGATCACTTCATAGAGATCGACGTTTGCCTTTTCGGCGAAGCGACCCCATTCGTCGATGAATGCAATGTTCGTGGCGCGGTAGGCATTTTCCAGCACCTTGGCCGTTTCCGACGCAGTCGGTGACGACAGACGCTTGAGTGGATAGTTGGCGGTATCGATGACCTTGGTGAGGAACTCTGCACATCGCTGCGCGCTGTCCTCATCGATACCGGAGTAGGCACGCCAAAACGACGTGATCGACTCGAGGTAGTGCTCGCCCGGCATCACCCGTTCATATGAATGGGCGAGAGCGAAGGGTTGAATGCCTCGTTTGGTTGCCCACTCACGCAGGATGGGCAACACCACGTTCTCGCATGTGCCCGGTGGCACCGTCGTTTCCACCACTACGAGCGCGCCCGGCTTGGCGTGCTCGCCGATCGTGGCAATCGCACGCTCGAAAGGAGTGAGTACCAACTTGGGTGTGGGCTGATCGAAGTCAATATCGAGTGGTACGTCGACCACCACGATGTCGGCGCGCTTCATGGCGGATGAGTCACTCGTCGCCTTGAAGTTGCCCCGGTGCGCAGCACGCCGAGTCTCTTCGATCAACGAATTGTCCGTGGATGCAAACGGGAATTCGCCGCGATTGAGCGAATCGATTCGTGCCTTGCCTTGTTCATTGGGCAGGTCGATACCAACTACTTCGAACGCAGGGGCACCGAGCGGTCCGACTGCCCGAGCACAGGCGATCGCCATGGCCGAGCCGACGAAGCCGAGGCCCTGTACGCACACGACGGTGTTCACTGACGAACCTGCATCAATCGAGAAGCGCCGTTACTGCGCCGAACAGGTAGGCCACGAGCACCGAGACGACGAGCGCAAAGAGCATCCCTACGACCACGGCTCCGAAGCCGAGCTGTCCTGCTGCCGTTGCCCGACGCTTGTTGTCGGGGTCTCGATATAGGGGTGTAGGCCGTACCGACACACGAAGCGGAATTCGATCCTCGTCGCTGGCAGGCTTGTTGCGCCAGATCGCCCACAGCGCCACCGCCGCCAACAACGCAACGAGTGGGGCACGAGTGACAACATCGATCGTGGTGACAGAAACGAGAGAAACGATGGACGACACGACCACGGCATCGACAAGCGTACCGTTGCCACCACCGACGATTGCCGCGAATCGGCATCGCCGTTTGTGGTGGGCATTACCTCTGCTGACGATCGCGTGGCTCGTGCTCGGATCGGTGGTCGCTGCATCGCTGGTGCGACTCACGTTGTGGGAGGTCGCTCCGGGCACTGCAGAGGACGTGAGCTCACGACTCGAGTTCGACGATGAAGCGCAGGCGCAGGTCACGCAGTATCCGGCGGAGAACCCTCTGCTGTTCGTCACGGCGTACGGCAACAAGTTGAGCGCGCTCGATGCCTTGGCTGGCGCGATCGACGAAGACGTTGACGTGCAGACGTTCGAAGAACGCTTCGGCGACATCACGCCAAGCGAACAACGTCGACTCGGCTTTCAGTCGATGACCACCTCGAAACAGATCGCTGAGTTCGTCGCATTCAACCGTCTAGGTCTCGATGTGGAGATCATCTTCGGTGATGTGATCGTCGAAGAGTTGGTATGCGAAGAGACACCGCGCGAGTTGAGTGCATGCAACGTGCTCGACCCGGGTGACACCTTGGTGTCGTTCAATGGAATCGAGGTTGATTCGCTCGATCGGTTGTCCACTGCGCTCGGTGGGTTCAAGCCAGGCGACGTCGTGACGCTCCAGATCATCCCGCACACCAAGTCGAACGTCGAACAGCGGCAGGTCGAGTTGATCCAGAGTCCGGACAACCCGGAGCGCACGATCATTGGCTTCATTCCCGCCGACACCCGCACGGTCAAGCTTCCGTTCGAGGTGGACATCGACACCGATTCGATTGGCGGCCCGTCGGCCGGCCTCGCCTTCACATTGGCTCTGCTCGATGAACTCACCCCGGGGTCGCTCACCGGCAACGTGAAAGTGGCAGTGACTGGAACGATTTCGGAAGACGAAACAGTCGGCGCAATTGGCGCGTTGCGCCAGAAAGCGGTGGCGGCGAAGCGTGCTGGGGCTGAAGTGTTCCTTGTGCCGTCGACGCAGTCACCGGAAGAACTTGCAGCGGCACGCGAAGTGGCCGGAAGTGAGATGACGGTCATCACCGTTGCCAACCTCGAGGAAGCCCTTGCGGCTCTTGAGAAACTGGGTGGCAGTGGCTTGACGAATGCCGCAATCGACCTGTAGAGGCGGCGTACTCTTGATTTCGTGGCAATTTCCTTTTCGCGACCTGATCCGTCGTCGCCTGCGGCCGTAGGTTCGGCCCAGTTCGACGTCGTCCGTCGGGGCTTCAGCCAGGAGGACGTGCGCGACTTCTTGCGCATGGTGTCGGCCGAAATGAGCCGTTTGCAGGAACGTGAGCGCTTCTTGGAAAGCGAACTGCGTGCCCTGCAGACCCGAGGCATGAGTTCGCCGGGTGCGCTGGATGAAGAGACGGTGACCACTCTTCTTGGCGAGGAGACGGCACGGGTCTTGAGCGTGGCTCGTGAAGCCGCTCAGCAAATGCGTTTGCGGGCGGCAGAGACCGCCGAACGGTTGGTCCGCGAAGCAAGCGCCGATGCATCTCGAATTCGCCAGGAAGCCGAGCTCGAAGCTGCACGCAAGCGCGCCGATGCGTCTGCCGACGTGGAGAACGAACTCGAGTTGGCCAAGCAGCAGGGTCGCGACATGGTCAACGAAGCCCGCGAGTATCGCGAGCGCGTACTCGCCGAGCTTGCGCGTCGTCGCGAACTTGCGCGTGAGCAGATCGAGTCGTTGATTCATGCACGCGATCGCTTGGTGAAGGCGTTCGAACGTGCACGTATTGCAGCCAACGATGTGGTGGGTGACTTGGATGAGTTCGAAGAACTCTCCGAGGAAGTGGCTCGCGCATCGCAGATGCATGCCCCTGCGCAGGGCGCAGTGTTCTTCGATCACACGAAGGTTCCCGATGCCATTCCACAGCGCAATGACGAGACATCGAGCATCGAGACTCCGACTCAAGTTGACGAAGTCGAAGTAGCCGATGTCGTCGAGGTTGTTGAGGAAGAAGTCGACATGGTCATCGACGACGTCGTCGTTGAAGAAGTGCCTGTCACCGAGCCGGTCATCGACGAAACGCCGAATGTCGAAGCGACTGCGGCCGAGACGACTGAGGAGACTGCGCAGAAGGCAGGCCATCCTTCAGTTGAGCCCGTCAGCAGTGAGCACATTGCCGAAGTGGTGCAACTGTTCGGTCGTCGAGAGACACCGGCACGCGAGAGCACTCCGGAGTCGAAGGAACCTCAGGAACCCAAGCCCGCTGAGGTGAAACCCAGCGAGCCCAAGCCGACCGCCAAAGCTCCTGCCCCGAAGCGGCCGTCGGTAGACGATCTTTTCGCCAAGTTGAAGCAGTCGAGCCCGGCGAAGGTGGCCGAGTCGGTGAAGAAGGACCCCAAGGCCCCGAAGCAGGTCGAGTCGAAGCCGACTACGCCAAGCGCGGAGCAACCGAAGGCGGCGGCGCCCAAACCCGTCGTGCCGAAGGTGAACAAGGAGCTGTTCCTCAAGCGCGATGAGACGCTCGCTCCGCAGATCGTTTCGCTGACGAGAAAGTTCAAGCGTGTGCTCGCCGACGAAGAGAACGCAATCCTCACCTACCTACAGGGCAAGAAGAGCGTGGTCGCGCTCGAAAAGATGGTTGCCGATGCTGCGACTCAAGTGCAGTCACACGTGGAAGTGGTCGCTGACGAGATGCACAACGTGGCGCTCTCGGGTGCGAAGAGTGTCGCACCAGGCTTGAAAGCCGACTTGCGCAAGCAGGTTTCGAAGTCGGCCGTGATGCAGACGATCTCCAAGTCGATCGACGACACAATCGTTCGTCCTCTTCGTGAGCGCCTGCAGCGTTGCGTCGAGCAGAGCAACGGAGACCGCGAAGAGATGTCGTCGCTCGTGCGGAGTGCATATCGCGAGTGGAAGATGCAGAAACTCGATGCGCTGGTCGCCGACCTGGCGTGCCTCGCATACAGCCGTGGTGCGTACCTTGCGTTGCCCACCGGTACTCCGGTTTGTTGGATGGTGGATCCGAACGGACCGCAATGCGCCGACGCCGAGGACAATGCCTTGGCGGGCGACACGCCGCTCGGATCACCATTTCCGACCGGACACGAGCACCCCATCGCTCACGCGGGGTGCCGATGCCTAGTCGCACCGCACCGCGACTAATCTCACTCGCGTGCGGAACCCCTCCGACTTGCCCCCTCGTCAGCCGCGTCAGCCTGGATCAGGTGGTGGCTTCCGCGTGAACAAGCCATCGCGCGGGCGCCTGATCGTTTCGCTGGTCGTTGGTGCGATAGTCGCGCTGTTCATCTCTGGTCGCAGTATCGCCAGCTTCTATGTCGACGTGTTGTGGCACGACTCGGTCGGTTTCGCTGGAACATTCTGGGAGATCCTCTGGACGAGAGTCGGTCTCGCTGCAGCATTCGTCGCTCTCTTTGCGTTGCTGCTGATCGGCAACATGTGGATTGCCGACCGAGTTGCACCGACTTCGATCCCGCCATCACCAGAGGAGCGCGCCCTCGCGGGTTATCGCCAGCTGGTGGGCAAGTACCGCTGGATGCTGCGGATCGCGATCGGACTTCTCCTTGGTTTCATGGTCGGTGCGCCCGCGATCACGCAGTGGCAGGAGTGGTTGCTCTTCGTCAATCATCAATCGTTCGGCATCGATGATCCACTTTTCGGTCAAGACGTGTCGTTCTACGTCTTCCGTTTGCCATTCGCCTTCTTTGTCGTCAACTGGCTGTTCGGTGCGTTGATCCTCATTGCCATGGTGGTGGCCGCTACCCACTATCTGAACGGCGGCATTCGCATGCAAAATGTGGGCCGCCGCGTGACACCGCAGGCAAAGGTGCACCTCTCGGTCATCTTCGCTGCCCTCGCCATCGTGCGTGCTGCTGGTTACTGGTTGTCGCGATTCTCGCTGACCGGCTCGACGCGGGGAGTGGTGCAAGGCGCCACCTACACGGATGTCAACGCGCAGTTGCCGGCGATCAACCTGATGATCTTGGTCTCGCTTGCCGTGGCGCTGCTGTTCCTCTCCAACGTGTGGCTGAAGGGCTGGCGCATTCCGGTGATGGCCACATTTATGTGGGTGGTGGTGGCGGTTGCCGCCGGCACCATCTATCCCGCCATCGTTCAGCGCTTCTCGGTGCAGCCGAACGTGAGCACGAAAGAGTTGCCGTTCATCGAGCGCAACCTGGAGGCCACCAAGTCTGCGATGAACCTCGGCGAAGTGGAGACGGTGCCGGTGAACTTCGGACCGATCTCCGTCGACGAAGTCTCGGCCAATGAAGCCCCGTTGCGCGACGTGCGCCAACTCGACCCGACCGAGATGCGCGACCGCTTCGCGCTCGACCAAGGCCTTTCTTCGTTCTATGCCATTCGTGACCTCGATGTCGACCGTTACTCGATCGATGGCCGCAAACAGCAGGTGATGGTGGCGGCCCGCGAGTTGAACACGGCAGGAATTCCGAACCGCACGTGGGTGTCTCGACACCTCATCTACACGCATGGCTGCGGGTTGGTAGTCGCACCGGCAAGCCGGGTGACCACCGATGGTCGACCGCTGTATGTGGATCTCGGTGAGGAGCGCCCGCAGTTGTACGTGGGCGATCAGATCGCTGACTACGCGGTGTTGCGAACGAGCCAAGCCGAACAGGCATGTCCCGACACCACGGAGACCTCCTATGACGGCGATGGCGGCGTGCGTCTCACTGGTCCGGTTCGTCGTGCGGCTTTTGCTCTCAACTTCGGCGAATTCAACCTGTTCGGCTCGGGTCTGATCAACTCCGAGTCGCGCATCATGTGGGTGCGCAACGTGCGCGAACGCGCAGAGAAGATTGCTCCATTCCTGCGTTACGACGCCGATCCGTACCCCGCGGTCGTGGACGGCAAGATCGTGTGGATTCTCGACGCATTCACTACCACCGACCGTTACCCGTATGCGCAGAACGCCAACGTGTCGCAGTTGACCGCGGGCTCAGGGCTCAACACCACCTTCAACTATGTGCGCAACAGCGTCAAAGTGGTGATGGACGCGTACACGGGTACACCCATCTTCTACGTAATGGATGACAAGGATCCGATCATCGCCACGTGGAGCAAGGTGTTCCCGGGAATGTTCACGCCGGTGTCCGAAGCTTCGCCTGAATTGGTCGAACACTTCCGCTACCCGGAAGATCTCTTCCGCGTACAGTCCAATATGTACGGCCGCTACCAGTTCGACGACGCGGCGTTGTTCTTCAATCGCGACGCTGCGTGGAGCGTCGCCCAAGCTTCACCCACAGAGCCAGAAGGTACGACTGGCGTGATCGGTGGTGCAGGAGCTCTTGCTGGCACCGACGTAATCGACGTGCAGGATGCCAACGTGCTGCGCTTCGAGCCGTACTTCACGATGTTCCACGAACCCAACTCGAAGGCAGAGGCCGGCGAGTTCTCCATGTTGCGGCCGTTCGTGCCGTTCTCCAGTGATGACGCTCGTAAAGAGCTACAGGCGTTCATGGTCGTGTCGAGCGATCCAGCGTCGTACGGTCGCCTGCGAGTCTTCCGTATGTCTGCGCCGCTGATCGAGGGCCCTGCCACGGTTGCGGCTGAGTTCGGTAGCGATCCGGTAGTGGCGCAGCAGGTGACGTTGCTCGACCAGCGCGGTTCGCGCGTCGTATACGGCGACATCCAGTTGATTCCGATCGGCGATGGATTGTTGTACGTGCGCCCGCTGTACGTGCGGCCAGACGATGCCAACGCTCGCCAGGTGTTTGTCCGCAAGTTCCTCGTCTATTACGACAATCGTGTGGTGATCGCCGACTCCTTGGGTCAAGCGGTGCGCACGATGTTCCCCGGATTCACTGGTGACATCGGTGACCGTATCAACGACGGTGAGACCGAACTTCCGGAAGAGACCACCGATACCGGCACGACGACCGACACGGGAACGACCGAGGGCACGACGGAAACCACGCTTGCGCCGGTCGACACCACTCAACTGAACGCCGCAGAGTTGTTGGCCCGTGCAGAGCAGTTGTTTGCCGAGGCCGATGCCGCACTTGCACAGACTCCGCCAAACTTCGCCGTTTACCAGGCGAAGACGCAAGAGGCGCGTGACTTGATCGCCCGAGCGATCGCACTCGTTGAGTAGTTACTGACCTCGTCTGAGTTGCTCGGCGAGCATCGCCAAGTCCTGACGGAACGCAATTTCGTATCGCGCTTGCTCGTTGGCGATCCTCGTCTGGCTGACCTTCAGTTGCTCCAGAGCAGCCGCGACCGCCGGGTCGTCCTGGCGCTCGCTCAACTGCTGGATTTCATTGCCGAGTTCGTGCAACTGATTGGTGAGCTCCGTCGACATACCTACGATGCGCGAGTCGAGGGCACTGATCCGTTGATCCAACGCATTCGCCGAAGCTGTCACGAGCGAGAGTTCATTCGTCCGCTTGATCAACTCCGAACGCAACGTCTGCATCTCTGCACGAAGCGCTTCCACTTCTGCGGCGGTGGCTTTGGGGGTTCGGGAGAAAAGCGCCATGGTCAACACATCGGGTTGGAGAACCAGCCCTGCGTGGCTACCGTAGTTGCCCAACGACGCGGGGTGGAGCAGTCCGGTAGCTCGTCGGGCTCATAACCCGAAGGTCAGAGGTTCAAATCCTCTCCCCGCCACCAAGATGAGAAGTCCCGGTTCCCGCAAGGGGCCGGGACTTCTGCTTTCAGCGAGCGTGAGTGTGACGGCGCAAAGTGATCAAAGCAAAGCCGGATGCGATGAGCAGCAAGGGCCACGGTGGGAGATCGCTACCCGTAGAGGGCAGTTCTTCAGGAATGAGTGGCGTCACCGCGATGGTTGGTGGCGCAGAGGTTGCGGGAGTAGTGGTCGCCGCGGGTTGGGTGGCGCGCCATTGTGCATACAGCGTGAAGTCACTCGAGTTGGTGTGGTGGTACGGAAAAGTGATTGCGGTGCCGGTGCCGTTGGCTGCGGTGTTCCAACCGGCAAAGGCGAATCCATCGCGGGTGGGTATGCCGGGGTCGGTCACGCTGCCGCCGTTGATTGTGGTGCCCTTGGCGATCGAGCTTCCACCTTGGGTGTCGAAGGTGACGGCAATGGCTTCAGCAGCCACCACGGGTGCCGGTTTGGAGAACTTGGTCACGTCCCGAGAGTTTTCATTGCCGACGAAAATGTTCCCAGATGCATCAACGGCGATCGGTCTCGGCGAGCGACCCGTTGCGCCGAGGACCACTGAGCTTCCGTCAGGGGCAATCCTGGAGACCGTATTCACCATTCGATTGGTGACAAATACGTTGCCATTCGAATCTGCGACGATCCCAAAAGGTTGCGAGGTAGTGGTGAGTATTACGGATGAGGATGAGCCCATCGGAATCTTGCTGACGTCACTAGACATGAAGTTGGCGACATAAACATTGCCGCGAGTGTCAACGGTGATTCCTCGGGGTTCAGTACCGACGAAGATGTCCATGCGAGTCCAGCTTCCCCCCGAAGGCGTCAACTTTGTGACGCTGTTGGTGTCGTAATTCGCCGTATAAACATTTCCATTTGTGTCGACTGCAATAGAAACCGGGGATCCAAGGGTAGTTCCGATAATCGTGGAGCTCCCATTGGTAGCAATTCGACTGACATTGTTTGACGATGTATTGGCTGTGTACACGTTGCCACTTGCATCAAGGGCAATTGCCTGGGGTGCGGTTCCAGTAGCAATCGTCAGAGTCACGACACCACTCGGGCTGATCTTGCTCACGTTGTTGGATCCATAGTTTGCTACGTATACGTTGTCGCTCGGATCAATGGCGACACCGAAGGGATTGTCGCCAACGGCAATTGTGGCGACCACGGTTCCATCTGAGTTGAATTTGGTGACATTCCCCGCGTTGTAATTCGCAACATAGATGTTTCCGTTTGAGTCCACTCGAATGCCGCCGGGTGGGCCTCCCGTTGGCCCGAACGTGGTTGATGTCCAAGTGGAGGCAGTTGCCACTGCCGCCCAGATGGGCGCAAAGACACAGACCAGCGCAGCAGCAACAACTTGTGATTTCCAGCGCCTCATGTACGGCCCCCTGGGGCCTGAGGGTAAATCAGGATTTAACGCGCTGCAAATCCCGGAGGTTCATTGCCTCGTCGCCGCGGCGGCCTTCGCCGATCTCGTACTGCAAGGTCTGGCCGATCTCAGGTTCGACTCCACCATCCAACTTCACATTCGACATGTGGAAGAACAGGTTCTCGCCGTTCTCGCGAGTGATGAACCCGTAGCCGCGAGCAGAGTTGAAGAATTCCACTACACCACTGAAGGTTCCGCCTTGCGTTCGGCGCTCTGGTGCAACGAGTGTCGCGGTTGAAGCGGCTTCCATCTGTGCATCGATTCCCACTTCGCGCTGCAACGTGCGCACGGCGCGTT
>CAZWKD010000017.1:0-1111 GCA_964633985.1 uncultured Acidimicrobium sp.
TCGGTGTCGATACCGGCTTCCTTCATGCCGACCACGTCGTCGAACTTGAAGCCGCGGAGTCGTTGCATCACGAGCACTCGTCGGGTGATGAGCGTGGGGTGTGGGCGCGGAATCACGTAGCCGTCTTGCTTGAGTTCCTTCAACACCTTGGCGACGTCGAGCATGTTGCTCGCTTCGATCCGGAAGTCGAGTTCTTCGACGATCGTCTCTGCAAACAATTCGACGAGTGCCGGGGGATTGGCGAGTGCCGACACCTTGATTCGTCCGACGAGGTGTGGGGCGAGCCACGCCATTACGCGGAGGTCCTTGCGCACCAATTTGGAGACGACTGGTCGTTGCACCTTCACGACCACTTCTTCGCCCGTGCGCAACGTGGCCACGTGCACCTGGGCGATCGAAGCGGCGGCGAGGGGTGAGCGATCGAAGGTGGTGAACGTGTGCTCGAGGGAGGCACCCGTCTCCTCCTCGATCACGCGTCGAACGTCGTCGAAGGGGATTGGCGGAACCTGATCGCGACACTTCTTGAATTCGTCGACCAACTCGGCGGGGAAGAGACCTTCGCCACTGGAGATGATTTGCGCGAGCTTGATGTACGTGGATCCGAGACGCTCGATGGCCTTGCGCATTCGCAACGAGAGGTAAGCGCGTGATGCGCTCGCGTCAGCAAAGCGACGGGTGCGCTTCTTCAACCACCACGGGAGGATGGCTTTGCCGAGCACCCACACCACCTCGACGAGACGGGCAACGGGAGGGGTCTTGGAGGCCTTGGTGAGGACGGGAACTTCACGCCGGGCATCGTCGCGAAGTGACGGTGCAATCTTGCGCCAGCCGATCTCCTCCTCGCTCAGCACCCATTGGCCGTGACGATCGAACGCCGCCCACTCACAGTCGAGCGGAGAGTCGTGCGTAGAAGAGGGTGAAGGGGGGTTCACACTCCAATTGTGCCGTGACCGAGCGCCTCGAGGACTGGTCGAGCCAGATGTTGGCGGCAAATAATCAGGTCGGGGAGCCATGAATCCCGTTGGTTGTAGACGAGGTCCGAACCGTTGATTCGGCTGGTGTGCAGACCCGCGGCGCGTGCCACGCCAACCGGTGCGGCCGAATCCCACTG
>CAZWKD010000017.1:1211-2683 GCA_964633985.1 uncultured Acidimicrobium sp.
AGTCGGTGCGCTCCCACAGCGCAATGTGCACGGCCCAATCGACTCGATCGAACTCGCTGTATTCCTGGGTGCCGTCGAGGGGATCGATGATCCATACGCGATCTGCGCTCGAACGACGAGGATCGTCGACCGCCTCTTCCGAGAGCATCGCATCGTCGGGTCGGTGTTCGGCCAGTGTCTCGTCGATGAACCGTTGCGCAGCAGCATCGCCCACATCCTTTGCGAACCACTCCGAAGCGCCGTCGTGGTAGAGACGCTGGCGAACGTCGAGCAGGCGCTTACCGGTTTCGACCGCGAGAAAACGCGCGAGTTCAGCGTCGTTCACGAAGCGCTACGACCGAGATCGATCGAGTCGCGCACCAACGCCCGAAGTTCTGCCTCGTCGGTTCCCTTGTCGCGCATCTCGGCGATGCGTCGTTCGATTCGCTCGGCCTTGGCGTCGTCGAATACGTCGAGTCGTCGCTTGTTCGCCACCGTCGATGCGGTCATCAGGATCAATGCCGAGATCGCAGTCGTGAGACCGATGGTGGTGACGATTCCCACGTTGTTGCCGTTGATCGACGTGATGATCATTCCGGCGATGCCAGAAACGAACACCACGATGCAGACGATTCTGATCACGCGAAGCGACATCGTTCGTTCTCCGTTCACTTCCTCGACAGTGGCTTGTACTTGATGCGCCGTGGTTGGTCCGCGGCAGCACCCAGTTCCTTCTTGCGCCACGCTTCGTAGTCGGTGAAGTTGCCCTCGAACCAGCGGACCTGGCTGTCGCCCTCGAAGGCGAGCACGTGAGTGGCGATGCGATCGAGGAACCATCGGTCGTGGCTGATCACGACTGCGCAGCCAGGGAACGACTCGAGACCGGTTTCGAGTGCACGCAAGGTGTCGACGTCGAGGTCGTTCGTCGGTTCGTCGAGGAGCAGCACGTTGCCAGCGTTCTTCAGCAGTTTGGCGAGATGCACGCGGTTGCGTTCGCCACCGGAGAGGTCGCCCACTCGTTTCTGTTGATCGCTGCCCTTGAAGTTGAAGCTGGCGACGTAGGCGCGGCCGTGGATCTCGCGACCGCCCACCTTGATCGTGTCGGCACCTCCAGTGATCTCTTCGTAGACCGTCGAGTCGTCATTGAGCGTGTCACGACTCTGATCGACGTAGCTCATCTGCACGGTGTCGCCAACGGTGATCGTGCCTGAGTCCGGCTTTTCCTGACCCGTCAACATGCGGAACAAGGTCGTCTTACCCGCGCCGTTCGGTCCGATGATGCCGACTATTCCCGCGGGAGGGAGAGAGAACGACAAGTCTTCGATCAAGAGACGGTCGCCGTATCCCTTCGACAGGTTTTGCACTTCGATGACCTGGTCGCCGAGTCGTTGACCCGCAGGTATCGCGATCTCCAACTTGTCGGGACCGCGCTCTGCGGCTTGTGCTTCGGCGTGCAACTTCTCGTATGCGGCGAGACGCGCCTTGCCTTTCGA
>CAZWKD010000017.1:2783-14570 GCA_964633985.1 uncultured Acidimicrobium sp.
CGTCGGCGTTCTCCGCCAGAGAGTTTCGTCACATCGGAATCGTTGGGCGGGCAACGCAATGCGTCCATGGCAATTTCGACGTTGCGCTCCAGACTCCACGCGTCAGCCGCCTGAATCTTCGCTTCAAGGTCTGCTTGCAGCGCGCCTACTTTGTCGAAGTCGGCATCGGGGTCGCCCCACATCGCAGTGACTTCCTCGTAGCGGGCGAGTAGGTCACGAATCGGTGCAACACCGTCCATCACGTTGCCAAGGACGTCCTTGGTCGGGTCGAGTTGTGGTTCTTGTTCGAGCAACCCGACGGTGAAGCCGGGTGTGAGCCGTGCCTCGCCCGTGAAGCCGTCGTCCTTGCCCGCCATGATGCGCAACAGGCTCGACTTACCGCTTCCGTTCGATCCGATCACACCGATCTTGGCGCCGGGATAGAACGACAACGAAATGTCCTCGAGCACCGTGCGATCCGGGGGATAGAAGCGCGCGAGTTTGTAACACGTATAGATGAATTCAGCGGCCATGTGGTCTTCAAACCTAGTGCTGGCAACGCTGAGCGGGCAGGCGAAAGGCGCAAGCGGCATGTAGGGCACTGGTAATTTGGTTTGGTCGCGCCCATCGGCGCGTACCACTCAGTCCAAAGGGGATGACCGTTATGGAATTGTTCGCTAGCCGCGACATTTTGCTCGGATTCGGTTTCAGGTGGCTCCACATTCTCGTGGGTATCGCTTGGATCGGTCTGCTCTACTACTTCAACTTGGTGCAGGTACCCGGTCTCGCCGCTTACGGCGACGAGGGCAAGGCCCGCAACATCACGATCGACAAGATCGCTCGTCGTGCACTGTGGTGGTTCCGTTGGGCCGCCATTGCCACGCTCGGCACGGGTCTGTTGATCACGGGTCAGACGAACTACTGGCAGAACTTCATGGGCGAAGGCTCCACGTCGGGGATCGGTCACAACGTGGCGATCAGCGTCGGCATGGTGCTTGGCACATTGATGGCCGCCAACGTGTGGATGATCATCTGGAAGAACCAGCGCGTCGTGTTGGCCAACGCCGTCAACGTGCTCGGTGGCGCTGAGGCCGATCCGAACGCTGCGACCGCTGGTCGTCGTGCGCTTCTTGCATCGCGTCAGAACATGATCTTCTCCGTTTCGATGTTGTGGTTCATGGTCGGTGCGGCGCACTTCTACAGCGGCGCATTTGCGGAAGCGACTTCGTCGGACGCATGGACGTTCTTCGCGATTGCGATGGCCATCACCGCGTTGTTCCAATTGAACGCCCTCGGCTTGTTCGGTGGCATCAAGGCAGGGAACAAGTTGTTGTGGGTGTACGAGAGCCACAAGAATGCGCTCATCACGAGCGGCATCCTGTGGTTGGTCATGTGGATCCTCTCCGAGGTCCTGCTCGGCTGATCGCTCTACGAATGTGAAAGAGGCGGGCCGTTGGCCCGCCTCTTTTCATTTTCGCGATGACTTCGTCGTTACTCGACGATTAGTTCCGACTTCATGTTCTGGTGACCGGGGACGGTGCAGAAGATCGAGTAAGTGCCTGGTTCGAGATTGATGGTTCCGCTGTCGACGTCGCCCTTGCGGTTGATCTCCAACTCGAAACCAGGGATGATCGTCTCGCCTTCGATGACGACGAGCGTGTGCCGGATCGTGTCATCATTGACGACTGCCACGTTGATTTCACCGGCAGGCGCCGTGTAACTGGTTTGGTCCCAGCGCAAGCCTGATACCGCACGTACTTCCAAGTCGGTGTCGGCGGGAATTTCTACTGGTTCGGTCGTTCCACCGCCACCGCAGGCTGCGAGGAGAACTGCGCTGGCGAAACCAACGATCAGCGAACGGAGAATCTTGGGGGTCTTCTGCATGTCCTTCATGCTAAGACGGCTCACGGCGCGGAGCAGAGTCCTGCAGCGCCCATGAGTACCATGGTTTCGTGCTGAACAAGCCCCCCGCCGAAGGTTTCGGGGCCAACTCTTGGCTCGTCGAAGAGATGTATGAGCGATTTCGCGACGACCCGAAATCGGTGAGCGAAACCTGGCGAGAGTTCTTCAGTGACTACAAGCCTGCCGGTGCGCCGCGTGCGGACGACACTGCCGAGATCATTCGGCCGGTGGAGAAGTCCGACATCAGCGCCCCGGCTCCGCAGCGACGTAACCGCGCTTCGGGGCGAGTGGTGGAGGGACCGTCCCGTGAGCACCGTTTGTTGGCACCTGCCGTCGAGATCGTGCCCGACCCGCCCGTCGAGGCAATGAAGGGTGTCGGACTCGCCATCGCGACGAACATGGAACGCAGCCTGACCGTTCCCACCGCCACTTCGTTCCGCAACGTGCCGGCGAAGTTGCTCGAAGTGAATCGCAAGATCATCAACAACTACCGCGAGCGAACGGGTGAAGGAAAGGTCAGCTTCACCCACTTGATCGGCTATGCCGTGGTTCGCGCGATTGCCGATGCAGTGCCGAACATGAAGAACTCGTTCGCGGTCGACGCGGACTCGAAGCCGCAGTTGCAGCGCCATTCGCACGTCAACCTCGGTCTCGCGGTTGACGTCGACAAGGGCAACGGTCAGCGCACGCTCGTCGTGCCGGTACTTCGCAACGCCGACACGCTCGACTTCCTCGGTTTCGTGCTCGCCTATGACGAGATCATTCGCAAGGTACGCACGAACAAACTGACCGTGGAGGACTTCCAGGGAGCCAACGTCAGCCTTACCAACCCCGGCACCATCGGCACGGTGCAGTCGGTGCCGCGCTTGATGCCGGGACAGGGTGTGATCGTCGGTGTTGGTTCGATCGACTATCCGGCAGAGTTCCAGGGCAGCGATGAAAAGGCTCTGTCGCGACTGGGTATCTCCAAGGTCGTCACCGTCACGAGCACGTATGACCACCGCATCATCCAGGGTGCGGAGAGCGGACTGTTCCTCAAGTACGTCAACGAATTGTTGGTGGGTGAGCACGATTTCTACGAGAACGTGTTCCGCAGTGTGGGTGTGCCGTACCAGTCGGTGCGGTGGCATCAAGATTCGAACGCGCTCGACAGCGATGAGGAGATGCTCGAGAAGCAGATGCAGATCGCCACGCTGATCCGTGTGCACCGTGTGCGTGGTCACCTGATCGCCGATCTCGATCCGTTGCGCTGGCAAGAGCCCGCAATGCCTCCGGAATTGGATCCCGCCACTTACGGCCTCACCATCTGGGACTTGGACCGCGAGTTTCTCACTGGCGGCGTCGGTGGTGTGCCGAAGAGCACGCTCGGCGACCTACTCAAAGTGTTGCGCGATGCCTACTGCCGCTCGATCGGCGTCGAATACATGCACATCCAAAACACCGAGGAGCAGCGCTGGGTGCAAGCGCGCTTCGAAGGACACGGTGTCGACGAGACGCAGATCGACCGCCGTCGCGTGTTGGAGCGACTCAACGCCGCGGACGCGTTCGAGCGATTCCTTGCCACGAAATACGTCGGCACCAAGCGTTTCGGGTTGGAAGGTGCCGAGTCGGCAATTCCGGTCCTCGACACGATCCTTTCTGCCGCAGCCGATTCGAAACTCGATGGTGCCGTGCTCGGGATGGCCCACCGCGGCCGATTGAACGTGTTGGCCAACATCGTCGGCAAGAGTTACGACCAGATCTTCCACGAGTTCGAGGGGCACCTCGACCCTGCGTCGGTGCAGGGCTCGGGCGACGTCAAGTACCACCTTGGTGCGCACGGCAAGTACCGCACACCGAGCGGTGCCGAGATCCCGATCGAGTTGTGTGCCAATCCGAGCCACTTGGAGACCGTCGACCCGATCGTGCTCGGCACGGTGCGCGCCGCACAGGATCAGATCGAGCCGCCGAACTCGTTCAGCGTGTTGCCGCTTCTCATCCATGGTGATGCGGCTTTCTCTGGTCAGGGAGTCGTTGCGGAGTGTCTCGCCATGAGCGACACGAGCGGTTATCGCGTCGGTGGCACCATCCACTTGATCATCAACAATCAGATCGGTTTCACCACGTCGCCGCAGTACGCCCGCTCGTCGCAGTATTCGAGCGACGTGGCCAAGACGGTGCAAGCACCGATATTCCACGTGAATGGTGACGACCCCGAAGCGTGCGTGCGCGTCGCGCGGCTCGCATTCGAGTATCGCCAGCGCTTCCACAAGGACGTCGTCATCGACATGATTTGTTACCGACGTCATGGTCACAACGAAGGTGACGATCCGAGTTACACCCAACCATTGATGTACAAGGCGATCGCAGATCGTCGCAGCGTGCGCAAGCTGTACGTCGAGACGCTCGTGCGTCGCGGTGAGATCACCGTGGAGGAAGCAGAAGCGGTTCTCGCCGACTATCAGGGCAAATTGCAGGGCGCGTTGGATGTGGCTCGCGCATCTGCGCCAGAAGCCATTCGCGTGCCGAAGCCACCGGAACCGGTGGGTGTGCTCCCACATGTGGTTACAGGAGTCGATCGAGCGGTACTCGACCGGATCTTCCATCATTTGACGGAGTATCCGGCAGGTTTTGCTCCGCACCCCAAACTCGTCAAGCAGTTCGAGGTTCGTGCTCAGCAGTACGCCAGCCATCAGGACGTGGATTGGGCGACCGCCGAGGCACTCGCCATCGGTTCGCTCGTGCTCGAAGGCACGCCCGTGCGTCTTGCTGGCGAAGACACTCGCCGTGGGACGTTCAGCCAACGTCATTCCACGCTCGTCGACTACAACAACGAGACTCGCTGGACTCCGTTGAATACGTTGCCCGGTGCGCAGGCCCGATTCTGGGTGTATGACTCACTGCTCTCTGAGTACGCCGCGCTCGGCTTCGAGTACGGATACGCACATGGCAACCCGAATGCGCTCGTGATGTGGGAGGCGCAATTCGGCGACTTCGTCAACGGTGCACAGGTGATCATCGACCAGTACCTCGTTGCTGCGGAGGACAAGTGGAAGCAGCAGAACGGCGTCGTGCTGTTGCTACCGCACGGCTTCGAAGGTCAGGGGCCGGAGCACTCGTCTGCTCGAATCGAACGCTTCCTCCAGCTGTGCGCGGAAGACAACATTCAGGTCTGTTACCCAACGACTGCATCGCAGTACTTCCACATGTTGCGTCGCCAAGTGCGCCGTGACGTGCGCAAGCCGCTGGTAGTGATGACGCCGAAGCAACCATTGCGCATGAAGGAGAGCCGTTCCGCGATCGAAGAACTCACGCGTGGCAGTTTCGAGGAAGTGCTCGACGACCCCTTCGTGCAAGATCCTGGGTCGATCGAGCGAGTGATCTTGTGCTCGGGCAAGGTGGCGTGGGATGCGATGGCCGAGCGCACCAAGCGTTCTGCTCCTGTTGCCGTCGTTCGCGTGGAGCAGCTCTACCCGTTCCCCAAGCAACAAGTCCGTGCAGTCTTGGCGCGTTACCCGAAGGCGAAGCAGTTGCTATGGCTACAAGAAGAGCCGGAGAACATGGGTGCATGGGGCTTCGTCGAACACCGCATCTGGCGACTCAAGGATGAGGGCTACGACCTGCGCCACGCTGCCCGCGTCGAATCGGGAAGTCCGGCGACCGGATCAAAGGTGATCCACGATCAAGAGTCTGCCGACTTGATGGAGCAGTCGTTCGCCAAGTGGTGAACGCATCACCACAGCTCGACACCAACTATCTCCGACAACTCTCGTAGAGCCTGCTCCGAGCTCGACACTTTGATCGTCGTCATGCCCATCTGACGCGCAGTCTTCAAGTTGATTCCGAGGTCGTCGAGGAACACGCAGTCGGTTGGCTCGATCCTTGCGAGTTCGCAGGCGATTTCATAGAAACGTCGTTCCGGCTTGCGGGCGTTCACCTTGCTGCTTTCGACGACGAAGTCGAACTTGGAAAGTGCGGCCTCATGCTCGGCAGTCGATCCGAGGTTGACCACGTTGTTGGTCAGGCACGCCAGCAAGAAGGAGTGTTGACGCAGCACATCGAGTGCGCGGATCATTTCGGGACGGATCGAACCGCGCAACAGTGCGATCATCTCGTGGCCGGGAATGCGGTGGCCGAGCATCTCGGATTCGATGGCGAATGCCTCATCGAACTGCTCCAAGGTCAACTCACTGCGCTCGATACGTGCCCAGGCGTTGTCGTCCGAGTTCGTGCTGTTGACACGCACGATGAAACCCTCGGGAATGCCGTTACGTCGCTCGTATTCACGAAAGGCCTCGAGTGGGCTGGAGGAGATCACGCCTCCGAAGTCAAAAAACACCGCGCGTGGCACGGCAAGAGATTACGGGGGTGTCGGTCAACCATGGCTGGCTCTGTCACTGGTTGACTGTACGAATGGCAAAAAATGGACCCAAGCACGTGGTGGTGGATGGGTCCAATCTCGCCACTGAGGGCCGCACCAAGCCGAGTCTCACGCAGTTGAACGACGCCGTTCTGGCGTTCATGAAGGAGTTCCCCGACACGCGAGTGACGGTGGTGGTGGATGCCACATTCGGCCACCGCATCGACAAGAAGGAACTGACCGAATTCAATTCGGCCATCGACAACAACGAACTGGTTTCCCCACCGGCAGGTGCGGTGGGTCGCGGTGATGGATTCGTTCTCACGATCGCGGAGAAGGTAGGCGCGAGCATCGTCTCCAACGACAGTTACCAGGAGTTCCAGCCGCAATACCCGTGGTTGTTCGACGCAGGTCGCTTGATCGGCGGCAAGCCTGTACCGAACGTTGGGTGGGTCTTCATCGAGCGTCTTCCCGTGCGACCGCTGCCAGGCAAGACGGTGAAGAAGGCGAGTCGTGAGGCGAGCAAACCGATGCCCGTGCCGAAGGCACCGCCACCTGGCGCTCGACTTGCAGTCAAACCAAAGCCGGCCACCACGAAGACGGCGGCGTCTCGTCCCGCCCCAGCGCGACCGCAACCAAAGACGCCGAACAAGACGGTGAAACCAAAGTCGCCGACGAAGTCGGTCAACGACCTGCAGCCGTTCCTCGACTTCGTCGAGAAGTATCCCGTGGGCAGCAAAGTCAAGGGTGTCGTCGAGAGCTACTCGGCCCACGGTGTGTACGTGAAGGTGGGCGACGTGCTCGGTTATCTCCCGTTGCGCTTGATGGCAAACCCTGCGCCTCGGAGTGCCCGTGAGCAAGTGAAGATCGGTCAGGCGGTATCTCTCGTGGTCGACAGTTTCGTGCCGTCTCGCCGCAGCATCGACGTGGCAATCGTTGGTGTGTCTGCTCCCAAGGTGAGCAAGACAGCGAAGAAGAAGCGTGCGTCGGCCAAGAAGGCAACAGCCAAGAAGAAGTAGGTTTGAGCGGTGCTGCTCGCCACGTGGAACGTCAACTCACTGAAGGCGCGACTTGAACGCGTCAAGGGTTGGTTGGACGAAGTGCAGCCGGACGTCCTGTGTATCCAAGAAACGAAGATGAAGGACTCGGCGTTTCCTGCGCTCGACTTCGAGGCGATGGGCTACGAGTCGGCACACTTCGGCCAAGGGCAGTGGAACGGTGTGGCGATCCTCTCCAAGGTGGGAATCGCCAATGTCACGAGCAACTTCAAGGTCGGTGATCCCGACCCCGATGCCCGAATCATCACCGCAGAGTGCGGAGGTTGCCTCGTCTCCAGTGTGTACGTGCCGAATGGCAGGGCACTCGATCATGAGCACTACCAATACAAGTTGCGTTGGATGAAGCAGTTGAAGGAACACGTGGCCGCCCTGGCCAAACCGAGCGACGACGTGGTGGTGGCGGGCGACTTCAACATTGCGCCACTGGACATCGACGTGTGGGATCCTGCTGCGCTGGTTGGCTCGACCCATGTGAGCGAGCCTGAGCGCGCGGTGCTCGAATCGTTGTTGAAGTGGGGCTTGCACGACGTGTTTCGTGAGCAGCACCCCGAGCCGAGCCTCTACTCGTGGTGGGATTACCGCAACGGGAGTTTCCATCGCGGTTGGGGAATGCGCATCGACCTCGTTCTCGCCAGTACGTCGATTACCAAGAAGAGCACGTGGAGCGGTATCGATCGCAACGCACGCAAGGGTGAGCAGCCGAGTGATCACGCACCGGTGCTGATCTCATGGTGACCGAGGCAGGAGCCTGGGACGGCTTCCATCGTCGTTCGACACCGCTGACCCCGGAACAGGAGCGAGTAGTCGTCGAGGCCGCGCGCCTACGTCAGGAAGTCGACCATCTCGTAGCACCGGAAGGTCTGGAGTTCGTCGATCGCTCGCCGATCATCGGAAACATGAACGCCCTCGCCGTCCCGATGAATGTTGGTGTCACGTCGGCAGATGACGGTTCACCAGTGGTGGAAGGTCGAGTCACATTTCCCAGTTCGTACCAAGGGCCTCCGGGTTGTGTGCACGGCGGATTCATCGCCGCGTACTTCGACGAGGTCCTCGGCGTCGTTCAGGCTCTCTCTGGTCAACCTGGGATGACCGCGAATCTCTCGGTCAACTATCGCTCTCCGACACCGCTGCATCGACCGCTGGTTTTTCGTGCACGGATCGTTTCGGTGGAAGGTCGGAAGATATTCACTGCCGGAACCCTGCATCACGGCGAGACGCTCTGCGCTGAGGCAACCGCCGTGTTCGTTTCGATGAGTGCCGAAGTGCTCGAACGATTGGTGAAGATCCGCGAGGCTCAGACTCGCGACGCAGGGTGACGCGCGACTATCGATAGCAATTCGTCGCTCACCCGTACTGCGGTGAGCGGCCCGAAGATGGGGGCGAGTTCCTCGACGGACGAAGGCATGGTGTCGACTATGCGATGTAGATCTTCGTCGCTGCAGATGCTCTCTGGCGACTGCACGATGCGTCGCGCGCGCTCGTTACGCCATGCGAGAAGGTCGTCCAGCAGTGAAGGTGTCTTGGGTGCGGTGCGTGCGGGAATGACCGGCGCTTCGGGAGTTACGCCTTGTGGCAATCCGTCGAGCAGTTCACTCGGTTTCGCGGCACGACCATTACGTGAAGACGCGTGGGTGATGACGAGCACGTCTGCCGCACGGGTGAGCGCCACGTAGGCAAGCCGCACTTCCTCGGCGCGCTGCTCGCGGGTCTTTGCTGAACGGTGGGGTAGGAGACCCTCTTCGAACCCGGCAATCACCACGTACCGCCACTCCCGTCCCTTCGCCGAATGGATCGTCATCACTTCGACGCCACGCACGACCTCGTTGGTGGCTGTGCTCGACGACGTGACCCAGGCTGAGAAAGCGCGACCATCGACCGTGCCGGGGTGATCGAGGTGAAGGAACTGGTTGACGAGGTCGGCCACGGCGCGTTCGGCTTCATCCTCCGACTCGAGCAACGTGTCGGTGGCCCACACACTCAACCCGTGCCGTGATGTCGCCTGAGCAGCGCGCTCCACCGCGGCGAGCAACTCGGGAGCTGGCTTGTTCGAACCAACAGGAATGTGGTCGCGCTTCAGCGCGGCGGTGATCGCAGGAACCTGCGCGTTGGTGCGCACGAGTACCGCACTCGAGGTCCACGGATCGGCCCCACCGCGATTGGCAACCGAGCGCAGGATGGAGGCGATGCCGCCAGCTTCGCCTTCGGCGTCGTCGTACTGGCGCACGATCACCTTGGAGCCGGGCTCTCGAACGGCGCGAACACGAACGTCACTCATGGCCGACATCGCCACGTGGCGGGCCGCATCCACGATGTTGGCGCTCGACCTGTAGTTGTTCGGTAGAGACAACACCGTCGTACGACCGATCGTCTCGGGAAGTGCATCGAACAATCGATGATCGGAGCCGTTCCAGCCATAGATCGCCTGCAGTGGATCGCCCACGATGAACACGTCTTCACGACCTCCGCGAAGTGCCTCGAACATGGCGAACTGCAGCGGGTTCATGTCTTGTGCCTCGTCGACGAACAGGTGACGAAAGCGCCAGCGGGTCGCCTCCGCATACTGCGGATCTTCGAGCAAGTCATCGGTGACTCGCGATACGAGGTCGTCGAGGTCGACGACGTGACGTTTGCGCTTCAGTGACTCGTAGGCGCGGTACAACTCGGCAATTTCGGTGGCAGGGAAGGGTACGTATCGCTGTTCACGCTTCACGGCCGCCGCGTACTGCTCGGGCGTGATGCGACGCGCGTGGGCCCAGTCGATTTCGATCAGCAGTTCACGAGGTCTTTTGCCGAGTGGGTGCTCACTGGCTGCCGCAACGGCAAGCGCCACGCGGTTGTGCACGATGTTGGGCACCGACTTGCCCTGTCCGACGAGTCGCTGACGTAGCAGCGACAAGGCAACCGCGTGGAACGTGCCGATCGTGGGGGTTCCTGTTTCCCCATCCGTCACGCCGAGTGCACGCAGGCGACGTCGCATCTCGCTCGCCGCTTCGCGGGTGAACGTGATGGCCAACACGTGTCGACCAACTGCAGATCCGGTGAGGATGCGATGTGCGATCCGATGTGTGAGCACGCGGGTCTTTCCCGATCCCGCCCCTGCGTGCACGATGGTGGCCGTGGATGGGCAGAGCACTGCCTCGCGTTGCCCGTCGTCGAGTCCCACGAGAAGTGAATTCACGGTGCAGACGGTAGGCGGTGGGTGTGAAGGGTCGCCATTACGCTTACGCCATGCCCTTTTCACCCAAGTACTTGAACGAGGGTGAACGCGTGATTCTCGATCTCCACCCGCACTGGTGGGATTTCGTCCGCCCGTTCGGGTATGCGGTCTTGGGTTTCGTTCTCGCTCTCATGAGCGCCGAGATCGCAGTTGACACCTCGAGCGACCCCATGAAGTGGTTGGAGTGGGCGGCCGTTCGTGCGTCGTGGCTACTCGTGGTCACGGGACTCGTGGGGCTGCTCATCCAAGCCGTTAAGTGGTCGCGTACCCACTTCGTGGTTACCAACCACCGAGTGATCTATCGAGAAGGTGTGGTGGCTCGGATCGGTGTGGAGATTCCAATCAGCCGTGTGAACAACGTCAACTTCCATCAGTCTTTCATTGAGCGGTTGGTAGGAGCGGGAGACTTGCTGATCGAGTCGGGTGGTGAAGACGGCCAGTCTCGTTTCGCCAACATCCGCGATCCCGAGGAAGTACAGAACATCATCCAGCGAACCGTCATCGAGTTCGAGAAGCGAAGGGACTAGCACCATGCCCAAGGCAGGTTTCACCTCCTCTGACGGTCGAGACATCGAGATCGAGTACGACGAGTTCGGCAAGCGATCCGACCCGACGTTGCTCCTAGTCATGGGTTACACGGCGCAGATGGTGCAGTGGGAGCCGGACTTCTGCAACATGTTCGTCGATCGCGGGTTCCACGTCGTGCGTTTCGACAACCGCGACTGTGGTCTGTCCACGCGATTGGATGGCGTGACGGTCGACGTCGACAAGGTGGTCGCGGCGGCACTCATGGAGGAGCCCGTTCCGCCTGTGCCATACACGCTGTCGCACATGGCATTCGATGCAGTGGCACTGCTCGATCACCTGGGCATCGAGTCCGCACACGTGCTCGGTGCATCGATGGGCGGGATGATCGCTCAGACCATTGCCATCGAGCACCCCACGCGAGTGAAGACGTTGATCTCGGTGATGTCACAGCCCGGCGATCCGACCGTGGGACAGCCAACACCCGAGGCCGCCGCAACGTTGTTGACGCCGCCTCCGACTTCACGCGACGAATACATCGCGCACTCGGTCAATTGGCAGATCTGGCATTCGAAGAAGTACCGCAGCAACGAGTTGTCGTACGCCGCAGCTGCACGCGACTACGACCGCGGCTTCTATCCCGAAGGTGCTCCGCGCCAGTTGGCGGCCATCTACGCGAGCGGCAGTCGTGTGGAGCAGTTGTCGCAGATGAAGATTCCGACTCTCGTGATCCACGGCAACGACGACACTTTGATCACGCCGAGCGG
>CAZWKD010000017.1:14670-18013 GCA_964633985.1 uncultured Acidimicrobium sp.
GGTCCCCTCAACGGCATTCGGATCATCGAGATCGCAGGGATCGGCCCCGGACCGTTTGCCGCCATGATGCTCGCCGACATGGGGGCAGAAGTCATCCGTGTAGATCGTGCGCAGTCGGTTCGTGGTTCCGCTCCCGCCGACGCGCACTGGGACGTGATGCTGCGTGGCCGCCGAAACGTTGCAATCGACCTGAAGAATGAGCGTGGTGCAGCGACCTTGCTTCGCTTGGTCGAGCAGTCGGACGCACTGATCGAAGGCTTTCGGCCAGGAGTGATGGAGCGACTCGGGGTCGGCCCCGATGTATGCCTCGCTCGTAATCCGAGGTTGGTCTTCGGACGAATGACGGGTTGGGGTCAGGATGGTCCGCTTGCATCGACGGCGGGACACGACATCAACTACATCGCTCTTGCCGGCGCCCTGGCCCACTTTGCTCGGCGGGGAGAGGCTCCCGTACCACCGCTCAACATGGTGGGCGACTTCGGTGGCGGTGGACTGATGCTCGCATTCGGCATGGTCTGTGCGCTGTTGGAGTCGCGCACGAGCGGCAAGGGCCAAGTGGTGGATGCCGCAATGGTCGATGGAGCAGCCGCACTCATGACGATGTTTTGGGCGTTCAAGAACGTCGGCATGTTCGACGAAAGTGCACCCGGCACGAACTTGCTCGACACCGGCGCCCACTTCTACGACACCTACGAGTGTCGCGACGGCAAGTTTCTCGCCGTGGGCGCAATCGAGCCGCAGTTCTATGCGCTCTTCCTAAAACTGACGGGCCTGGAAACAGATCCAGAAATGGCTGCGCAGATGGATCGTGCCAAGTGGCCGGCTCTCAAGGAGAAGGTCGCCGCTCGAATCAAGGAGAAGTCCCGCGACGAGTGGGCGGAGATCTTCGCTGGTACCGACGCCTGTGTCGCGCCCGTGTTGACGATGTCGGAAGCCGCGCAGTACCCGCACAACAAGGAGCGCGGTACCTTCATCGAGGTGGATGGTGTCGTACAACCCGCTCCTGCGCCGCGATTCTCCCGTTCGGCACCGGACACACCGAAGCGTCCTGCGCATCCGGGTGAACACACTCGCGAGGTGCTGCTCGCCGCCGGATTCGCGGCGAGCGAAGTGGATGAGTTGATCTCGAGCGGCGCGGTGGCTGACGCATGAGCACACTCGTTTGCTTCCACGCGCATCCCGATGACGAGAGTCTGATCATGGGCGGCACGCTCGCCCGAGCCAGTGCCGAAGGACATCGAGTGGTCGTCGTGGTGGCCACCAATGGTGATCACGGTGAGAAGCCGAGTGACCTGGGTGCTGCTGAAACACTCGCCGAGCGACGTCGTGCCGAAACTGCGCGTGCGTGTGCAGCACTCGGTGTGCATCGCGTGGAGTGGCTCGATTATCACGACAGTGGCATGACTGGCTGGCCGCAGAACTCGCACGAGCGCGCCTTCATCAACGCCGATCTCGAAGTGGCAGCCCGCGCACTTGCGGATGTTCTCGGAGAAGAGCGTGCCGACGTGTTCGTCACATACGACTGGCATGGCAACTACGGTCATCCCGACCACGTGATGGTGCACAAGGTCGGGCACCGTGCTGCTGAATTGGCACGCACCAAAGACGTCTTCGAAGTCACCATGAATCGCGACCACTTCCGCATGTTGAAGGAAATGGCAGTGGCAAGCGGCATGCTCGGCGAAGGCAATGAAGGATTCACCGACTTCGATCCAGATGGCCCTGCCGACGACGGCAATCCGATGGGCGAGCCAGAGCACCTGATCACACATCGCGTCGACGTGAAGCAGTTCTGCTCGGCCAAGTTGGCGGCGATTGCCTGTCATGCCAGTCAGATGACCGACACCTCGTATTTCACCAACATGGACCCGCAGATCTTCGAGCTCGCATTCGGGCTCGAGTGGTTCATCAGGAAGGGTGAGTCGGGCCCACCACGCGATGCGTGGCTGCTCGGATGAGTCACCTCTACTTCGTTCGTCACGGTCACGCAGAGGCAGGGTGGGACGTCGCCACCGATCCCTCACTGGACGAATTGGGGCGAAGTCAGGCCGAGGCCGTGGCGACGCAATTGGTGTCGACGCTGCAGCCGTGTGCGATCTACACGAGCCCTCTGGCACGTTGTCGCGAGACGGCCAACTTTCTTGCTGACAAGTGGTCTTTGGATGTCATCGTCGAAGAGCGGATCGCCGAGATCCCCTCGCCCGAAGGCGTTGCAATGGCTGATCGGGTGGAGTGGCTCATGGGAGCAATGCAGGGCAAGTGGGGTGATCTGGTCACCGCTCATCGCGCCTATCGCGACGATCTCGTTCGTTTTGCCCAGGAGACTAAGGGCCCTGCGGTGCTCTTCACGCACTTCGTGGCGATCAACGCATTGATCGGGCATGTGCTCGGAATCGACGATGTAATGACGAGGAGTCTCGACAATTGCTCAGTGACCACGTTTACGCATTCGAGCGACGGCGCTCTGATCCTCGTCGAAACTGGCCACGAGGCGGACACCATCGTCAGGTGACGAACGATTAGATTGGCGACTCGTGGTCAACGACTTGTACGCACTGCACGACAACTGGGCCTGGGTGATGATCGTCGGTAACGGTCTCGCCGGAGTGTGGGCATTGGCCGCCCACAAAGTGCAGGCCCTTCGCTCACGTGCCTTGTGGTGGTACACGGTGGCTGCACAACTCACCGTGTTCGTGCAGGTGATCCTCGGTGTGATCATGGTCAATCGCGACAAACTCGAGTTTCCCGCGTTCCATGCGTTCTACGGCTTCGTTGCGATCATCGCGGTGGCGATCATCTACTCCTACCGCATGCAGATGAAGAGCAAGGTCTACCTGCTCTACGGCTTCGGCGGCTTGTTCTTGATGGGCCTCGGCATTCGTGCGATGCTCGTCGGCCAAAGCTGACGACTCAGGCGAGAGACTGCTCGAGTTCGTTCAGGCGAGCGGTCAACTGGCCGGGTAGACGGTCACCAAACCCATCGAAGTGATCACGAATTTGTGGCACTGCTTCGCGCCAACCGTTCGTGTCGAGGCTGAGCAACTCGTGTAGATCTCGCTCATCGATAGTGAGGCCCGACAAGTCGAGCGCATCCGTCGGGGGAAGGTTGCCGATCGCCGTCTTTGCTGCACCGGCTTTGCCGTCGATGCGCTCGAACACCCATTTCAGTACGCGCGAGTTCTCGCCGTAACCGGGCCAGAGGAAGCGACCGCCCTCGTCGCGACGGAACCAGTTGACGAAGAAGATTTTCGGCAACTTCGACTTGTCCCCCTTCTCGCCAAGGCTCAGCCAGTGCTGGAAGTAGTCGGCCATGTTGTAACCGCAGAAGGGGAGCATCGCCATC
>CAZWKD010000017.1:18113-23321 GCA_964633985.1 uncultured Acidimicrobium sp.
CCGCATGCCGATGGGAACGCCGCGGCGATGTATTTCTTTTCGCCCTCAGGGTTCGTCAATTTCAAGATCAACATGTGCTCGGCCAACCAGCCGTTGTCACGGGCCATGACACTCGCAATGCGCAGCGCGAAACACTTCTTGCCGAGCAGGGCGTTGCCGCCGTATCCCGATCCGTAACTCCAGATCTCGCGCGTTTCGGGGAAGTGCACGATGTACTTGTTGTCGGGGTTGCACGGCCATGGCGAGTCCTGTTGACCGGGAGCGAGCGGAGCGCCGACGGAGTGCACGCACGGCACCCACTGACCGTCACCAAGCACGTCAAGCGCGCCTTGGCCCATGCGGGTCATGATGCGCATACTGACTGCGACATACGCAGAGTCGGTGAGCTGTACGCCAATGTGGGCGATCGGTGAACCAAGTGGGCCCATGCTGAACGGCACCACGTACATCATTCGACCACGCATCGCACCCTTGTAGAGACGACGAAGTTCAGCGCGCATCTCACTTGGCTCGCGCCAGTTGTTGTTCGGACCCGCATCGTCCTTCGATGTCGAGCAGATGAACGTGCGATCTTCGACGCGAGCTACGTCACCCGGATCGGAATGCGCCCAGTACGAGTTCGGTCGCTTGTTGTCGTCGAGTTTGGTGAAGGTGCCCGCCTCGACGAGGTCCTGACACAGGTCGTCGTACTCGCGTTGGCTGCCGTCACACCAGTAGACGTCGTCTGGCTCGAGAATCTCGGCCCACTCCGCAACCCATTGCTTGAGCGCTTGGTTCGTGGTCTTGCCACTCATGTCAGTGCCCGGGGGTTGCCATGTCGACTTCAGAGCCCATGCGCAACTTTGCGGCACGGCCCTGCGGGTCGAGGTCGAACACGACTCGTTGACCTTGTCGCAGCATGCGGAAAATGGATCCTTCGATTGCGTTGGGGGCGAGTTCGTAATCCTTCATATCCGTATCGCACATGATCAAACCATCACCCGAAACCGGGTCATACGACTTCACGACACCTTGCATGTGGTCCTCCGCTTGGCGCACCCACGCGCCATTCCCGAAATGTACCAGTGGAGCCCGAATCGGCTGGTAGGGAAACCCCTGTATCTGGGGGCGCGATGAACATAATCTGCGCCCGCGATAGAGCCGTAGAAGCCTGATTTTGTAGCATTTGCCGATGGCCAAGCTCGAGGTGTTCGGTGCCGAAGCGTTGCGCAAGACAATTGTCATCTTCCGTGACACCTTGAAGTCCCATCAAGAGGGCATCAACCGCCTGAACGTGTACCCGGTGCCCGACGGTGACACCGGCACGAACATGGGACGGACCCTCGATGCCGTCGTGGCCGAGCTGGATGGCGCGGCCACCGACATGGAAGCCACGTGCGCTGCGATCAGTCACGGTTCGCTCATGGGCGCTCGTGGCAACAGTGGTGTGATCTTGAGCCAAGTGTTGCGTGGATTGTCCTCGAAGATGCGTGGTGCAGAGACTGCTGACGCATCTTCGCTCGCCGCTGCGTTGAAGGCCGCGAGCGAGTCGGCGTACACCGCAGTGTTGAAGCCGATCGAAGGAACGATCCTCACTGTGGTACGCGAGACGGCTGACGCAGCTGTTGCTGCAGCAGCCAAGGGCGAAGGTCTTGCATCGATGTTGATCACGGCACGACAGGCCGGTCAGGTGGCACTCGACAACACGCCCGAACAACTTCCGGTTTTGAAAGAAGCCGGTGTGGTGGACGCTGGCGGTGCGGGCTTCCTGCTGTTCATGCATGCAGCGTTGAACGTGGTGGCCGGTGAGCCGCTGCCGGAGCCATCGGTGATCGCAGGACCCTCGAGTGAGCAGATCGAAGCGCTGATGAGTCGCGGCGACGATTCGGCCGAGGTCGACGTGAGCGAGTTGCGCTACGAGGTGATGTTCCTGCTCAACCTTGAAGATTCGAAACAGCGTCAGTTCATGGAGGCTTGGGGTCGAATTGGCGACTCGATCGTCGTCGTCGGCGGAGACGGTCTCTACAACTGCCACGTGCACACCAACGACATAGGTGCGGCAATCGAAGCGCCGATCGAACTAGGTGGTAAGCCGTTCCAGATTCGCGTCACCGATTTGTTCGAAGAGGTGGCCGAAGAGCATGCAGAGCGTGAGGCCGCGATGGTCTCGGGAATGACATCAGGCGCCGCGCCAAAGCGCCCGAGCGCCGTGGCTTCGTTGCCTGCCGTCGGTTGTGCGGTGATCGCCATCTGCAGCGGTGACGGACTCGCCGAGTTGTTCGGGCAGATGGGTGTGCAGGGAGTGGTGACGGGCGGTCAGACGATGAACCCGAGCACGGCGGAATTGCTCGATGCGGTCACCCACATGAATTCGTCGCAGGTGATCATCCTGCCGAACAACAAGAACATCATTCCGGTGGCCAACCAAATCGACGCGCTCACCGACAAGACCGTGGTGGTGGTGCCCACGTGCTCGATGCCTGAGGCGCTCGCCGCACTCGTGCACTACGACCCGGAGGGCACGGCCGAAAGCAACGCTGAAGCCATGAACTCGGCGATCTCCACCGTGGCGACGGGTGAGGTGACGTGCGCAGTGCGCTCCACCAAGACCGAAGCTGGACAAGTGAACGAGGGCGACTGGATCGGTCTCGTTCGTGGCGACGGCGTCGTGGCGATCGGCGGAACCGCGGTGGCCGCCGCCACCAAGTTGCTCGACCAGATCATCGGCGACACGGGTGAGCTGCTCACCCTGATCGCTGGCAGTGACGCCACTTCGCGGATGGTGGAAGAAGTGACCGCGTACCTCGCTGAGAAGCATCCAGGCGTGGAAGTGGAAGTGCATCAAGGTGGGCAACCGCTGTATCCATTCCTCTTCGGCGTGGAGTAAGCGGCCATCGCCACCAAGCGCGTCGCACCTGCGGGTGAACCCGCTCCGCTGACGCTTCCCGAACTTGCTGAGATCGATGTCTCGGTACTGAAGGGCGTGGGCGACAAACGCAAGTCGGCTCTGGCCGACTACGGCGTGCACAACGTGCTGGAACTGATCACTACATACCCACGGCGATGGGTTGATCGCACCGCTGAAGCCCGTGTGCGCGATCTCACCGAGGGCACCGAAGCACTCGTCATCGTCGAGGTGCGCAAAGTGGCGACTCGGCCGATGCGCAATAGGCGAACGATGGTGACCGCGCAAGTGGGCGACGACTCCGGTCGACTGAGCGTCGTGTTCTTCAACCAGCCTTGGCGAGCCAAGCAACTGAAAGAGGGGATGCAAGTTGCGCTGTTCGGCAAGGCCGAATCGTTTCGCGGTTCATTGCAGATGACGAATCCCATCGTGGATGTGATTGGCGATCGAACGGGCCGCATCGTGCCGATCTATCCACAGAGCGAGAAGGCCAACATCGCCACATGGGAACTGGCCGGTTGGGTGGAAAACGCTCTCGATCGCTGCGCGGCACGGGGTATTGCCGATCCGGTTCCGTCCGGGTTTCTCGAATCGCACGATCTGATCGATCGCTACGCGGCGATGCGTGCGATTCATCTACCGCAGTCGATGGAGGAGAAAGAACATGCGCGCAGGCGCTTGGCCTTCGACGAGTTGCTGCGTGTGCAACTCGTGCTCGTGGGCCGTAAACGCGCGTACGAGGCCAACCACCGTGGAATTCGCCATGTCACAAAGGGCGAATTGTTGAATCGATTCGAAAAGGCGCTGCCCTTCCCCATGACCAAGGCGCAGAAGCGGGTGATCGCTGAGATCGGCACCGATTTGGCCGATGCCGCACCGATGCATCGGCTGCTGCAAGGCGATGTAGGTAGTGGAAAGACCGTGGTCGCCGTGGCCTCGATGCTGATGGCGGTACAGGGCGGGCACCAAGGCGCACTCATGGCGCCCACCGAAGTGTTGGCCGAGCAGCACTTCAGCGGTGTCAGTCGAATGCTCGAAGGTCTGATGGTGCCGGCGTCGGACAACTTGTTCGGCGATCGACCGCTGCGCGTGGAGCTGCTCACGTCACGCGTCACTGGAGAGCGACGACGTGCCGTGCTCGAGGAACTTGCGCAGGGCGACATCGACATCGTGATCGGAACGCACGCCTTGATCGAAGAATCAGTGCAGTTCGCCAGTCTCGGAGTGGTGGTGATCGACGAACAGCATCGCTTCGGCGTGGAGCAACGCGCGGCTCTTCGTGAGAAAGGCAACTCGTCACTGATGCCCGACGTGTTGGTGATGACGGCAACGCCCATTCCGCGCACCGCAGCGATGACCGTGTACGGCGACTTGGAGGTGAGTGTGCTTGACGAGTTGCCGCCAGGCAGGACGCCGATCATCACCCGCTGGGCGGCCGGTCCGCTCGTGGAACAGACGATGTGGTCCGCAGTGCGAGATGCGGTCGAGCGTGGTCAGCAGGCGTATGTGGTGTGCCCGATGATCGAAGAGAGCGAGAAGATGGAAGTGGCGTCTGCCGAGCAGATCTACGCATCACTATCGGTGGGCGAATTACAGGGCCTTCGCCTCGGCCTGATTCATGGTCGATTGTCGGCGCACGAAAAGGACGACGTGATGAACGCGTTTCGTCGGCGAGACCTCGACGTGCTCGTGGCGACGACCGTGATCGAAGTGGGTGTGGACGTTCCCAACGCCACGGTGATGGTGGTGCTGGATGCCGATCGGTTCGGGATCGCCCAGCTGCACCAGTTGCGTGGACGAGTTGGTCGTGGATCGCTCGCTTCGGAGTGCTGGTTGCAGACGAAGAATCCTGACGAGCCTTCACCGCGCGTGGAGGCTTTAGTGGGCTCCACCGACGGCTTCGTGCTCGCTGAGATCGATCTCGAATTGCGTGGTGAAGGAACGTTGATGGGGGCGATGCAAAAGGGGAGGAGCGACCTGAAGCTCGCCTCGCTCCGCCGCGACCGCGAGCTGATTGACGTAGCCCGTCAAGTGGCGACAGAGATCATCGACTCGGACCGCACGTTGAAGAAACACCAATTGCTTCGTGAGGAGCTACGCCTCCTCGTCAGCAAGAGTGAGGCGGAGTACCTCTTCAGGAGTTGACGGTTACTCGATCGGGGGGAGTTCGATATCCCACCGATCCAAGCAGTCGCTGCAGCGGTAGGCGACGACGTCGCCCGCGAACCACCGACCATCCTCTGCCGCCTGAGTAAGTAGATGTGCCCGACCCCCACAGTCCACACACACGATCTCTTCGTCGGGTGGGCTGGCGAGGCCCTGCA
>CAZWKD010000018.1:0-4445 GCA_964633985.1 uncultured Acidimicrobium sp.
CTCGACTTGTTGCTCACCTCTGGCGCCGACGTGTTGTTGCTGGATGAGCCCGACAACTATCTGGACATTCCCACACGCGAGTGGCTGGAAGAAGAACTCAGGAAGTGCAAGTCCACGATCCTGATGGTGAGTCACGACCGCACATTGCTCGAGCGTTGCTCCACCAAGGTGATCGCCATCGAGGGCTCTGGATGTTGGGTGCATGGCGGATCGTTCGCCACCTTCCCCGAGGCGAGGGAGAAGCGCCAGGAACTGCTTGGCGATCGACTCAAGCGGTGGAACGACGAAGAGCGTCGACTCTTCCATCACATGAAGATCATGAAGCAGCGCGCGGCGCAGAACTTCAAGAACGCCACCAAGGCCAACGCGGCGGAAACACGGTGGGAAAAGTTCGTGGCGGCAGGTCCGCCGCCACCGCCCGTACCGGACCAGCAGATCTACGTTCGTCTACGCGGCGCTGATTCAGCCCGGCGCGTGGCGCGCCTCGAGGACGTCTCCGTCAACGATCTGTTCTGGCCATTCAGTGACGACGTGATGTTCGGCGAACGCGTCGGCCTCATTGGACCGAATGGAACGGGAAAGACCCATTTGCTGAAGGTGCTGTCCGGTGAACTGCAGCCAACGAGTGGCTCGGTGTCCTTTGGTCCGCGTACATCGGTGGGTGTATTCACCCAGGTGAACGATCGACCGGACTTCCTCGGTCGGGAATGCATCGACATCGTCCACGACCGCATCTCCGATGAGGAAAGGGCGATGAAGACTCTCGCGCGCTACGGCTTGCGCAACAATGCGCGGCAGAAGTTCGAAACACTTTCTGGAGGACAGAAAGCCCGTCTCGAGATTCTGCGTCTGGAGATCGAAGGCCACAATGTGCTCCTGCTCGACGAGCCGACCGACAACCTCGACATCGAGTCGTCGGAGTCGCTGGAGAAGGCACTCGACGGATTCGAGGGAACAGTGGTGGCAGTGAGCCACGACCGCACCTTCCTTGCCCAGTTCGATCGGTTCATCATGATCACCGACGATGGGGAGGTCTATGGCCTTCCCGATTTCGACATTGCGTTGGCTGGTCTGCAGAAGCCGAAGAATCTGGCCGCGCTCAAGTTGGCCAAACCGCTGCACCACATCGCGTAGCGCAGAGACCTTCCCCAAAACATGAGCGACGAGGGCTATTAGGCACACCTAACAACTTCCATTAGGCTTGCCTTATGACCACAATGCATCCCCGCCGCCGTATGGTCGGCATCGCTCTCGCTGTCACGGCAATTGCGAGCGCACTTGCCGCTTGCGGGTCCAACGACCATGCAGACCAATCCGACGATGTCCGTCGGGTAACCGTGTACACCGGTCGCCACTACGGCATCGAGCCGGTATTCGATGAGTTCACCGCTGAAACCGGCATTGAGGTGCGTTTCACTACCGGTTCTGATCCTGAACTACGGGCACGGTTGGAGGCAGAGGGTGCCAACACGCCAGCCGACCTGATCATGACGGCAGATGCAGCAAACATTGCACTTGCTGCCGAAGCGGGTCTGCTTGCGTCGGTGGACAACGAGTCGATTCTGAACGCGATTCCCGAGGAACTTCGTGCAGTCGACAACACGTGGTTTGCACTCAGTCTCCGCCTTCGAGTGATCATGTCGTCGTCTGAACGGGTCACCGACGCACCCACTACATATGCAGAAGTGGGCGATCCGAAGTGGAAAGGCAAGTTGTGTCTGCGTCCGAGCACGCACCCGTACACGCAGTCGCTCGTTGCTGGCTTGATCAACAATCTGGGAGCCGATGAAGCACGAAGCATCGTCGACTCATGGGTGGCCAATGAGCCGTTGTACATCAACTCCGATACCGACATGTTGAAGGCGATACAAGCGGGAGATTGCGATGTCGCCCTCACCAACAGCTACTACCTCGGCCGCCTGCTCCAAGAGGATCCGGAATTCCCGGTCACGTTGACATGGCCCGATCAGGAGACATTTGGCGCGCACTTGAACATCAGTGCTGCAGCGGTCACCGCAAATGCCCCGAACAAGGATGAGGCGGTTGCCTTGCTCGAGTGGCTCGCCACCAAGGGTCAGAAATTGTTCAGTGACACCAACAACGAGTTTCCGGCCGACCCGAACGTAGAGCCGAACTCGATCATTGCCGGTTTCGGGAGTTACAAAGCCGACACCAAGTCGGTGCGTGAACTCGGCCGTCTCAACCCTGCTGCGGTCGAGCTGTTGTCGGCAGCCGGTTACGAATAGTGGACTGATCAGCTCTGACAGTCTTGGTTGAACGACGACTGGGCCCAGTGCTCGGATGGGTGACGATCCTTGGGATCGTCACCTTTGTCGCGTCTCCGGTGGTGGTACTGACGTGGTCGTTGCTCGATCCATCGACCGATGTGTGGGCCGAACTCTGGAGGACGCGTCTGCCGGGAATGATCCTCGAAACTGCAGTGCTACTGGTGTCGGTGGTGTTCGGTGCGATCGTCGTGGGAACCGGTCTTGCCTGGCTGGTGAGCGCCGTCGAGTTTCCTGGTCGTCGTGTGATTGGTTGGTTGTTGGTTTTGCCGCTGGCCATCCCCGGGTACGTGGGTGGATTCGTCTGGCTGGACACGATCGCCGACGTGCTCGGCGCACGCTCGGCGCGCTCGCTGTGGCTGTGTGCCCTGGTGCTGATTCTGTCGTTGTATCCGTACGTCTACCTGTTTGCTCGCGCCGCGTTCGTCGATCAAGGGGCGGACACCCTTGCTGCCGCTCGAAGCCTCGGTGCCGGTCAAGGCGGTGTGTTCTTCCGCGTTGCATTGCCTGCAGCCCGACCAGCCATCGCTGCGGGAGCGGCGTTGGTGGCCATGGAGACGCTTACCGACATTGGAACGGTTCGCTTGTTCAACGTGAGCACGTTGGCCGATGGTGTGATGCGCGTGTGGTTCGGTACGGGTGACTTGAACGCGGCGACAGAACTTGCAAGCGCGTTGACGGGTGCAGCAATCCTGCTCATCGCAGTCGAGCGCTTGTTGCGGCGTGGAGGGAGACGATCTCGAGGGGGATCCGAGGCAGCGATGGCTCCACGTGCCTTGTCCCGTCTCGGCACCAACGTGGTTCTTGGGGTGACGATGTTCACGGTGGTGATCGCTGTCGGCGTACCGATCGTTCGACTGCTCGTGTGGTCGAGTGAGTCGATCCGCGCAGGAACCGCTGTCACGGTGGCCGGCGGAGTGGCGCACCACATCGGTAACACGTTGTTGCTGGCAGGAAGTGGGGCATTGGTGAGCATCGTGATCGGCACAGTGCTCGCGCTCACCGTGGCGCATCGAGGAAAAGTCGCACATCTCGTTGGTCGAATCTCGACGGTGGGGTATGCGATGCCGGGTCCAGTGGTCGCAGTCGGCGCCGTCGCGTTGCTCGCTGCTCTCGATCGGCGCGACTGGTTGCCCGAGAACTTCCTCCTCGTCGGGTCGGTGTTGGGGCTCGTGTTTGCGCTCGTCGTGCGCTTCTTGGCCGTCGGCTACCAAGGTGTGGAGGCGAGTCTCGACAAGGTTCCCGACACGGCAGTGGAAAGCGCCCGGGTGCTCGGCGCAGGAGCGTTACGTACCGCGCTGAGTGTGGAGCTTCCGGCTGCCCGCTTCGGAATGTTGGCGGCACTTGCCTTGCTGTGCGTCGACATGGTGAAGGAGTTGCCGATCACCTTGCTCCTTCGACCGTTCGGTGTGGACACGCTGTCAGTGTGGGTATGGCAGGCCACATCGGAAAGCCTCTGGGCGCAAGCAGCCGTACCCTCATTGGTGATGGTCGTCGTCGGAATGGTCGCCGTTGGCGCACTGCTCGTGGCATTGGAGCGTGGCGCGGAGTTGGTGTCATGACGTTTGCCGTCGAAGTGAAGGGTCTGCGCGCCCGCCTCGGTGGGCGTGAGGTGCTCGCTGGCGTCGACCTCGCGGTTTCTCCTGGCGAACTCGTAACGCTGGTTGGTCCGAGCGGGTGCGGCAAGTCCACGTTGCTCCGCACCATCGCGGGCCTTCGCGCCGCTGATCAGGGGACGATCTCCCTCGCGGGAGTAGACGTCACCTCCATGCCGGCAGAGAAGCGGCGGGTCGGGCTCGTGTTCCAAGACAACGCGTTGTTCGGACACCTCCGGGTGGAGGGGAACGTGGCGTTCGGACTTCGTCACTTACCCAAGTCGGATCGACGTGAGAGAGTCGCCGAAGTGCTCGATCTCGTCAAGCTCGGACACCTCGCCCGTCGTTACCCGCACCAGCTCTCGGGCGGCGAACAGCAGCGTGTCGCCGTGGCGCGGGCACTTGCTCCGAAACCGTCGGTCGTGTTGCTCGACGAACCGTTCGGAGCGCTGGACGAGGTGTTGCGCGAGGAACTGGGTTGGGAAGTGCGCGGCATCCTCGCCAAGCAAGGCACCTCGGCGATCTTGGTGACCCATGACCGGCACGAGGCGATCACGCTCGGCGA
>CAZWKD010000018.1:4545-22710 GCA_964633985.1 uncultured Acidimicrobium sp.
TCCAATGTGCATCACCGCGAGACATGTATGAACGACCCGTCGATCGGTTCGTTGCCGACTTCCTAGCAACAGCGTCCTACATTCGCGGCGAGTCAGGTAGCGAGACCCTCGTTCGCCCGCATCAACTCCGCGTCACTGCTGGCGGACCGCACACCGTGGTACGCGTGGAGTTTCTTGGCTCGACCAATCGCTACACGATCAAGGCGAGTGACGGTTCGACTCTGGTTTCGGATGTCGGGCCGGCTGAAGCTCTTACTGTCGGAGATTCGTGCAGCGTGGAAATGTTGAAGGGATAGCGCCCTTAGATCTCCGACATTCTTTCGCGCACCATCGCTTGCAGGAGTGAGGCATTCACTTTCCAATCCACGGGAATCCGAATGGTGTGTTTGTTCACCGTGAGATCCCTCAGTTGCGGACGGTACTTCTCGATCACGGCTTTGCTGAATGGATTGATCAAGATGTGGTTCGAAGAGGATCCGAGTCCGAACACGTAATGGTCGCCGTGTTTCAGCATCGGCTGGTTCCACGCGATCACCATCTCGAGTTTCGGATACTTCGCGCGGATCGCCGCAAAAATCGCCCTCGCCAATTTGGCCTTCTTGGGCTCGAGTGTCTTGAAATAGGCAGATGGGTCGTCGTGTCGCTTCGATGACTTCGAGCCTCGGTGGTACATGACTACGGCGTTGGCGTGCGCCTGGCTGAATTCGTGGCGATCACGGAGAAGCGCGATCTGCTCGGCGTACTTGGCGTCACCAAGGTCCTTCAGCACCTTGAACCAGTGAGCGATGGGCTTGCCGTGCTTCTTTTCGATGGCGGGAAAGAATGCGCTTCGGTCGCCTGACTTGGTGGCCATCGCGACGACGTTAGTGGTTACCGGTCCTGAGTAGATGGGGTCGTATTCTCGTTGTATGGCTCGACTCTCAGGAACGTATGTGCCGAGCACGTCGGCGTGGGTGCGCGATCAGGTGGAGCAGTACGAGCGCACTGGCGGCAAGGAAGGCGGCACGCTCCTTGACACCGGAATTCCCGTGATCATCGTGGCGATGCGTGGTGCGAAATCCGGCTCGGTGCGCAAGATCGCGCTGATGCGGGTCGAGAAGGACGGTGCGTACTTGTTGGTGGCTTCCAAGGGCGGCGCGGACACGCATCCCGATTGGTACGCCAATCTCCGCGCCAACCCACGTGAAGTGACGGTGCAGGACGGGCCTGAGCCGCACTGGGTGGAAGTTCGCGAGATCGATGGCGCTGAGTACGACGAGTGGTGGAAACGGGCGGTCGACGTGTTTCCGCCTTATGCGGGTTATCGCGAAAAGACTTCGCGACGGATTCCTCTACTCCTCGCCGTTCCCGTCGTCGATTCGACTCTGTGAGTATCGGTACGAAATCTTTCCGATTCCATACAGCACGAGTACCGCGAGAATGGTTCCGACGGTAGCGGCGAGCCCGTAACCAACGGCGACAGCAACACCGATTGCGGCCGTGTGGAAGATCGTTGCAGCCGTGGTGAGGCCAGTGACCACGCCCTTTTTGGATTGGATGATTGCGCCTGCCCCGAGGAAGCCGATTCCGGTGATGACGCCGTGAATTCCGCGACTCATGTCCCCATTGATGCCAGCAACCTCTGCACTGACGAATACGACGATCGTCGAGGAAGCTGCAACCAGCATGTGAGTGCGAACGCCAGACGCTTTGGCCAGCCGCTCACGCTCGAGCCCGAGGAGCCCCCCGAGAGCCATTGACCACAGCACGAGAAGGGTGAGATGTACCTGACTTTCTATCGATGCGAAGTCGTTCAACAAATCGTTCGCAGCAAGCAGGTTCACCGTCGTACGACATTAGTAGACGGTCGTTCGTCCCGCGTTCATTAGTTGGCGCAACTTTGTTGAAACGCGCGCTTACCGTGCCGCGCATGAACGCCCACAAAGTTCTGCTCGCTCTGCGTTGGGTCATCCTCGGTCCTGCGACTCTGCTCGTTGCGTTTGGAGCAGTTCTTCTCGTTCTGACCGCAACTTCTGAGTCGGGTCGGCCTCGTGCATTCGGGTTGGAGATGTTCGTCGTCACCTCTGGATCGATGACCCCAGGCATCGATCCGGGAGATGTGGTGATGGTGAACACGAAGAACCCGAGCCCGCGCGTGGGAGACGTCATCACTTTTCAACCTGGAGAGTCTCCGTCCGTGTACGTGACCCACCGGGTGGTGGAAGTTGCTCGATCGGAAGGAACGCCAATTGAATACGTCACCAAGGGCGATGCCAATCCCTCGGCGGACTTGTCGCTGGTGACGAGTGATCAAGTGGTGGGGACGGTCTCGAGCGTCGTGCCTTGGTTGGGCCGTCTGGTGTTCGGCCTCCGTGATCCACGTTTCGTTTTGACGATGGGATTGTCCGTGTTGTTCGCGGAATGGGCAACGGCTTTGTTGCGGCGAGTTCCGCGTATGCAGGCAAGCCAGGTTCAGCAATAACCACAACAACAAAGGAGAAGATGAAATGAATGCACGAGAAAAGAAACAAGGCAGATATGGTCCGCGGTATCTCCTGAGCGCCATCATGATGGTGGGAGCTCTCGGTTTTGCCGCATGGGGCACTACCGCACTGTTCAGCGACTCCCTGTCCAACACCGCGGATGCGTTCACTGCGGGAACTGTCACGGTCGGTCTGGGCTCTACGAGCACTACCTGTAACGTCACCGAGTTGGCACCGGGAGATTCCTCTACCGCGTATGGCTCGGGCTCGGCCGACAAAGTGCGCTGCACGTTCGATGTGGAATACACGGGTTCGTTGCCCGCGTACCTTGGCGTCGACGTGAATCTGCTCAACGGGGCAACAGCCCTGTACACGGGCTCGGCGACCGGCTTGCAGGCAAAGATTGCTGCTGACGGGGTGGGCGTGATCAACGGCACCACCTACAACAACTCCGCAGGTGCTCCGACACCAGTCGTGGCGGGAACCAGTGTCGACAACATCCTGCTTTCGACGACACCCGTGAACACCGGTGAGACAGTGACGTTCACCGTCGACTATCTCCTGCCGCTGGGCGCGCCAAACGCTCTGCAAGGCGGCTCGTCGTCGGTGCAGTTGACTTTCAAGGCGGTGCAGAGCGCCAACCAAACGACTTCGTGTGTAGCCGGCAGGCAGTGCACGACGATTGCTTGGAGTTGATAGTTCGCAATGTCTCGGATTTTGGCGTGGGTGCTTGCTGTCGCTGCGGTGACAGCAAGCACCCCGCTGATTTCCTCGGTTGGACGTTTTTCTGATCGCGAGGCGGATCTCCAGTCCTCGTTGGTAAGTGGAGCTTTCGCTCCAGCAACGGCACCTCGACCCGTCGTCAGCGTCGAGTCCGGTGCGGCACGAGTGCGGTGGCAGCCCGTGACGTTTCCCGGTTCATCGATGGTGAGTTATGTGGTGAACCGCACACAAGGAGACGGTTCGAGTACTCAAGTCTGTCCGGGTGTTTCTAATCCAGTACCTCTCACGGGCGAAGTCTCCTGCACCGACTCCTCGATTCAGCCCGGTGTTTCCTATACCTATTCCGTTCAGCCAGTTCTCGTGCGATCAGGTTCGCCGACGTGGAGTCTTCTCGCAGGGCCTCCGAGTGATGCCATCGTGTTGACCAGCACGGTGTTTGCCGGTGCCGGTCCAGTGGTGAACACGACAACTTCAGGAATCATCAGCGTTCCCTATCCGGTCGGTACTGAGGTAGGTGATTTGCTCATCCTCGTGGTCGTGAATGGACGCAACAAGGCTCCTCGTCGACCAACAGGCTGGACAGACTTCGTCTCCCGAGGGATTGGCGGAGCGCAAGACTTTCATCTCTATGCCGTTCAACGGATTGCCGACGGCGCGAACTCGGTCCAAGTCGACATTGATACCGGCACGGAGGGAGCATCACTGCAGGTGATTCGCTACGACGTGCCTGCAGGTAGTGCCGCGCCAATTGCGCGAGCCAGCCAGGTGCAGTCGGGATTCTCGACGACTGCCACCGCGCAGTTGGTACCCACACCCGACATCATCACGACTTCCGCTGCGACTGCCATCTCAATCGTTGCAGTGCGGGCCAACAACGCACTCTCGTTGCTTCCAGGATCTGCATGGACGCTTCGCTCAGCCTCAGCAACCGTGCCTGGCGCCACGTCGTTGGCGTGGGCAATTGCGGATAGCAGCGTGGGGGCTGCATCAACCGTTGCCTCGCCCACATGGCAACAGTCGGGGACTCCTGCGCGTTGGATCTTTGGCGGCTCTGCTTTTGGGTGAGGCTCAGGAAACGAACACCCCAAAGAAGTCACTCGGTATTCTGCCTAAGTGACCAACCGCAAACCGGCTACTCCCCACACCGCCAGTCGTAACTCGCACGATCACGGAAGAACGTTCGATCGAGCTGACGAAGAGCGTGCCCGGCGTGGGTTGATTGCACGACTCGATCTCGATGAAATTCGTGACCGTGATGGCAGGTTGGTCACACGCATCACCGAATACGACTTCCTGCGAAGCGGCGATGAATCTCCAGCGACCGTGAACCCGCACTTGTGGCGCCATGCAACCTTGAACGCCAACCATGGCCTGTTCGAAGTGGCTCCGAAAGTGTGGCAGGTACGTGGTTACGACATCTCCAACATCACCTTCATCGAGGGCAACACCGGCTGGTTGATCATCGACCCACTGACCAACCCCGAAACCGCAAGTGCATCGCTTGGACTCGTCACCAAACATCTCGGCGAGCGGCCTGTGAAGGCGGTGATCTACACCCATTCCCATGTGGACCACTTCGGTGGTGTGGCGGGCGTAATCAGCGAAGAAGATGCCACGAGTGGACGCTGCACGATCATTGCGCCCGAGGGATTCATGCACGAGACGGTCGGTGAGAACGTGATTGCAGGGCCAGCGATGGCTCGGCGAGCGGCCTACCAATTCGGTGCACTCTTGTCGCCAGGACCCGATGCCCACGTGGATGCCGGCCTCGGCACCGCTGCTCCCGCTGGAGCACCGAGCCTGTTCGCGCCGACACACGACATCACCGCAACAGGCGAAGAGATGGTGGTGGACGGTGTGCGGATCATCTTTCAACTGACTCCCGAGACTGAAGCTCCTGCAGAGATGAACTTCTTCTTTCCTGATTTCGGTTGGCTGTGTATGGCAGAAAACTGCTCGCACACGATGCACAACCTGGTTCCTATCCGCGGGGCGCAGGTACGCAACTCGCTCAATTGGTCGAAGTACATCAACGAGGCGATCGAGATGTTCGCTGATCGCACCGAAGTGTTGTTCACCTCGCACAGCTGGCCACGTTGGGGGAGGGATGACGTACGTGGTTTCCTCACCTTGCAGCGTGACTTGTACCGCTGGATGCACGATCAATCGATGCGCTTCGCCAACAAGGGGATGACCCCCCTCGAGATCGCTGAGCATCTCGAGCTTCCCGATGAGTTCAAGGCGCATGAACACACCCGTGGCTTCTACGGAGACCTCGTGCACAACGCCAAAGCGGTGTATCAGCGGTATTTGAGTTGGTACGACGGAAACCCGGCCAACCTGCACAAGTTGCCGCCATCTGAGGTCGGTTCGCGTTATGTGCAGGCCATGGGGGGAGCAGACGGGGTGCTCTCTGAGGCTCGCCGTGCATTCGCGGCAGGCGATTACCGCTGGGTCGCGGAACTACTCAACCACCTCGTGTTCAGCGATCCCGACAACGACGATGCTCGACAGCTTCAAGCCGACACGTTCGAGCAACTCGGCTATCAAGCGGAGTCGGCGACGTTTCGTAACGCCTATCTCACGGGTGCCCAGGAACTTCGCCAGGGCAAACCGAAGACGACCAAGGGCGTGGCCCGTGCGCGCTCACTGATCAAGGCGATGTCGATCGAGCAAACATTCGACACCATCGCCCTCAGGGTGAAGTCCGAGGAGATGGGCGGAGTGAGCGTGGCGATCAATTGGACATTCACCGACTTGGTGGGAACTGCTGATCATCGGTGGGTCATGGGCATTTCCAACCGTGCGCTGTTCGCCACACGCGGTAGGCACGATCCGTCAGCTGCCGCCCATGTTCGAATCGCGCGTTCGTTGTTTCTCGACGTGCTCTCGCAAGTGACCACCTTCATGGACGAATTAGGTAAAGGAACGGTCGTCATCGAAGGCGATGCGGGAGCGATGCTCCAGGTGTTCGGCAACCTGGACGTTTTCGAAAGTGGGTTCGCAATCGTCGAGCCGTAGGGCTCAGGACATCGCAATTTCGGCTTTGGCCACCACCTCGCGCATCCGGCTCCACTTCACGAGCAGGAATGCAGGAAGCGCCAGGTCGGTGAGCACGAAGATCGGATAGTCGAAGAGGTAATCCAGGTAGCCCTCGCCGGTTTCCGCGTAGGCGCTGATCTGTGCGAGTACCACCGAAATCGGCCACCACAGCACAGTAAGTGGGACGAAGTTGAGCGCCTTCAGAGATCCTTGTGAGGCGAGTAGCAGAAGAATCGGTGTTCCCGCTGCAGCGACGAGCCAACCCACAAGACAGAGCCACAAGGTCACCTGACGGAAGATGCCCGACGACTCGGAAGGATCAAACAGAAAAAAGTCTTGATAGGTGAGCACCATCAGCCAATAGATGACGAACGTCATGATCGCCGTGCCACGGAGATGGAAACGATGCGCGGCATCGATCTCGACTCGCTGCAGTTGCTTATCTTGAATTCTCACAAGACCTGATTGTCGCAAGGGTGATGGAAGCCAATTCAAGACTTTCGTCCCCAATCTTCGTCCATATGGTGGGACGGTGTCGCGAAGATGGCTGTTGCAGGCACTTGCGGTCGCGGGAGTTCTTGCCACTGTCTTGCTGATTGGAGTCACGCTCTCCATCTCATTTGGTGCGATCGATTGGTTTCCAAGTTGGCTACGCAACGGTGTTGAGAATCTCGAGTCGGAGACTTTGACGGGCCCCACTGGACCACCGGGGATCCGCGGGGAGTCTGGCGCGCAGGGGGAAGTCGGTGCGACGGGTCCGGCAGGTCCGACGGGCAAACCTGGTCCGCAAGGTGACGCTGGAACGCGCGGCGCAATGGGAGCAACTGGTCCAGCAGGACCCACGGGACCTCCTGGAGCAACGGGTGCAACTGGAGCAATTGGTCCACAAGGACCGCCAGGTCCGCAGGGCCCAACCGGCCTACAGGGTGTGATTGGTGCGACGGGTCCGGCAGGTCCAACGGGGCCAACAGGCGCGACTGGTCCTCAAGGTCCAGCAGGGGGATTTGGTGCTTACGGGTCGTTCTATGACACCACACCGACAACGGCACTCACACTGGATCAAGCGATCCCGGTGCCATTGAATACCACGGCCTTTGCGAGTGGTGTTTCGATCGTCGACGGCACGAAGATCACCTTTGCCGTGTCTGGGAAGTTCAACATCCAGTTCTCCACGCAAATCGAAAAGGCGGATTCTGGAGATGATTGGTTGAGTGTGTGGCTAGGCGAGAACGGTCAAAATATGACTTGGACGAATACCGACGTCCTGATCTCCAACCGCAATGCGAATTCACGCCATGTCGTCGCATGGAACTTCTTCGTCGATGCGGTGGCTGGTGACTTTTTCCAACTATTGATGTCATCGACGACGAGTGCGCAGATGAGCATCGTCTCGGTGGGAACGCAGACTTCTCCGGATCGACCGGAAATTCCGGGAACGATTTTGACCGTGAACCAGGTGGGCTGAAGGCGCCTAGGCGTGCACGGTGAGGCGTTGCACCGCCTGCACCACGACATCATCCACCGTCACCGAGCCAGATTCCACTGCGCGAGCGAGATCGACACGCATGTCGTGCTCCCAGAACGTCTCGAGGTGTTTCGCCGTAGACGCAACTGCATCAGCAGTGGAGTCGGCCGACCACTGTCTGGCGATTTGGTTGGCCATTCGCACGAGGGCACCAAGGCGGTGCTCCGGATGGTCGAGCTCGACGGTGGCGGCAGTGCGCCCCGGGGACACCTGCACGGCGGTCACCTTGTACTCGGGACAGTTGGTGGCCCAGTCACTGTTCTCCGTGGTGACCACGTTGGCACCACTCACGGGGTAGTGGAAGGTGGTGTACACGACACCTGGCGTCACTCGATCGGTGACCTTCGCCCGCAGCACGGTGCTGCCCACGCGACTTGCGATCGTCACTTCTTCCCCGTCGTGCACACCGCGCTCTTCGGCGTCCGATGGATGGATCTCCAGCAGGTCCTCGTGGTGCCATTCGACGTTCTTCGTGCGACGAGTCTGCGCACCCACGTTGTACTGGCTGAGGATTCGCCCAGTAGTGAGCAACAGCGGGAACTTGCGAGTCGACTTCTCCTCGGTGGGAACGTATGGAGTTGGCGTGAACTTGCCGAGTCCGCGGACGAAGCGTTCTTTGTGCATGATCGGAGTACCGACGGGGTTTTGCTCGTTGCACGGCCACTGCACGCTGCCTACTTCGTCCAGATACTTGAACGACACACCTGCGAAGGTGGGAGTGAGGCGCGCGATTTCGTCCATGATTTCCGCGGATGAATTCCAGCGCATCGGGTGACCGAGCGCATTCGCGAGGTCACACACCGCTTCCCACTCGTGCTTGCCCTGCTGTGGGCGCATGGCCGGTCGCACGCGGTTGATGCGGCGCTCAGCATTGGTGAAGGTGCCGTCCTTCTCCAGGAACGAAGTTCCGGGGAAGAAGACATGAGCCAACTTCGCTGTCTCGTTGATGAAGAGGTCCTGCACGATGACGCACTCCATGCTGCGCAGCGCAGCTTGCACGTGCACCGTGTTCGGATCGGACTGGGCAATGTCTTCGCCCTGAACGAAGATGCCCTTGAACCTGCCGTCAAGAGCGCCATCCAACATGTTCGGAATGCGCAGGCCGGGCTCAGATTGAATCGTGGCACCCCACAACTCCTGGAACATCTCGCGAGTGGCGTCGTCGCTCACATGGCGATAGCCAGCAAGCTCATGAGGGAACGAGCCCATGTCGCACGAACCCTGGACATTGTTCTGACCGCGTAGAGGGTTCACCCCCACTCCGTCGCGGCCGAGGTTGCCGGTGGCCATCGCCAAGTTGGCCATGCCCATCACCATGGTGGAGCCCTGGCTGTGCTCGGTGACACCGAGTCCGTAATAGATGGCGGCATTTCCACCAGTGGCGTAAAGGCGGGCGGCTGCCCGAACCTCGGCAGCAGGCACGCCAGTGTGGGCCTCCATCACCTCGGGGCTGTTTTCTTGACGAGTGACGAACTCGCGCCACAGCGTGTAGTCCACTGGCTCGCAACGCTCCTTCACGAATTCCTCGTCGACGAGACCTTCGGAGACGATGACGTGCGCCATCGAGTTGATGAGTGCGACGTTGGTGCCCGGGCGCAACTGCAAGAAGTGGTCGGCCTCGACATGAGGCGTGCGCACGAGATCGATCTGGCGTGGATCGGCCACGATCAACTTGGCACCCTCTCGCAGGCGCTTCTTCATGCGTGAAGCAAACACCGGGTGAGCATCGGTGGGGTTGGCGCCAATGACCAGGATGACGTCGGCGTACTCCACCGACTTGAAGTCTTGAGTGCCGGCCGAGGTGCCGAAGGCATTCTTCAGGCCGAAGCCCGTGGGCGAGTGGCACACACGGGCACAGGTATCGACGTTGTTGTTGCCGAAAGCGGCACGCACCATCTTTTGCACGGCGAACACTTCCTCGTTGGTGCAACGCGACGACGTGATACCACCGATCGAGTTCTGCCCGTACTTGGCTTGCACTGCCTTCAACTTGGTCGCGGCGAAGGCAATTGCCTCCTCCCACGACACTTTCCTCCACTCGTCTTCGATCGAGTCACGAACCATTGGCTCGAGTTGGCGATCTTGGTGACTGGCGTAACCCCAAGCGAAACGACCCTTCACACAGGAGTGGCCCTCGTTGGCGCCGCCGTCCTTGTGCGGAACCATGCGCACGACTTGCTCGCCCTGCATCTCGGCCTTGAACGAGCAACCCACGCCGCAATACGCACAGGTGGTGAGCACCGTTCGACGTGGCTGACCAAGTTCGATCACGGTGTTCTCGGTGAGGGTGGCCGTTGGACACACCTGTACACATGCTCCGCACGACACGCACGGTGAATCGAAGAAGTTGCCTTTGAACCCCGCAGCAACTCGTGAGTTGAAACCGCGACCTTCGATGGTGAGAGCAAACGTTCCCTGAACTTCTTCACAGGCGCGCACACAACGCGAGCACACGATGCACTTGGATGTGTCGAACGTGAAGTACGGGTTCGAGGTGTCCTTCTCCAGGTGGATGTGGTTCTCGCCCTCATACCCGTAACGAACCTCACGCAAGCCGACTGCACCCGCCATGTCCTGCAATTCGCAGTCGCCGTTGGCGGCACAGGTGAGGCAGTCGAGCGGGTGATCACTGATGTACAGCTCCATCACACCGCGGCGCAGGCGCTCGAGTTTGTTCGACTGGGTGGTGACCTTCATGCCCGGGGCAACGGGCGTGGTGCACGAGGCGGGAGTTCCCTTACGCCCGTCGATTTCGACGAGGCACATGCGACACGAGCCGAATGCATCGAGTCGGTCGGTCGCGCACAACTTGGGGACGTCAACTCCAACGAGTGCCGCGGCGCGCATCACGGACGTGCCTTCCGGCACGCGAACTGGCTGACCGTCGATTTCAAGTTCGATCTGGGTCAGTTGGGCATCGCGGGAGGTGCCGCGGGGTGCCGGCGTGCCGAGGTCGCGTTCGATCAATGTCATGTGGAGGCCCCCGAGAAGTCTTCCGTGAACAGATGTAGTGCACTACGAACGGGCATCGGTGTCAAGCCCCCCATGGCACATAGTGAGCCGTCGGCCATCACCTCGCAGAGATCCGTCAAGACCTCGATGTTGGCTTCCCGGTCTTCACCGCGGCGGATCTTGTCGATGAGCTCAACCCCGCGCGTGCTGCCGATGCGGCAGGGGGTGCATTTGCCGCAGCTCTCGGCGGCGCAGAACTCCATCGCGAAGCGCGCCTGCTCGGCCATGTCTACGGTGTCGTCGAACACCACCACGCCGCCGTGTCCCACGAGGGCATCGGCTGCCGCATAGGACTCGTAGTCGATGGGGATGTCGAACTTGGAGGTGGGGAGGTATGCCCCGAGTGGCCCGCCTACCTGCACCGCGCGCACCGGGCGACCGGACTCCGTGCCGCCAGCCAAGTCATTGACGATTTCACCGAGCGTGATACCGAATGCCGTCTCCAGGATGCCGCCTTGCTTGACGTTGCCAGCCACTTGGAACACCTGCGTGCCACGGCTGCGGCCTGAGCCGAGGGCCTGATAGGAGGCGGCGCCGTCAGCGAGAATCGCCGGCACGGTGCCGAGCGTGAGCACGTTGTTCACCACGGTGGGTTTGCCAAACAAGCCGACCAGCGCGGGAAGCGGCGGCTTCGCTCGCACCACACCGCGCTTGCCCTCGAGGCTCTCGAGAAGTGCCGTTTCCTCACCGCAGATGTACGCACCAGCACCGACGCGCACGTGAATGCGGAACGAGAATCCTGTGCCGAGGACGTTGTCGCCCAACCAGTTGCGGTTCTCTGCGGCTTCGATCGCCTTGTTCAGTGCTTCGATGGCATCGGGGTACTCGCTGCGCACATAGATGTAGCCAACCTGCGCGCCAACGGCCCAGCCTGCGATCGTCATGCCTTCGAGGAGCATGAACGGATCACCCTCCATCAACATGCGGTCGGCGAACGTGCCGCTGTCGCCTTCGTCGGCGTTGCACACGATGTACTTCGTGGTCCCTGGCGCATCGAGCACCGTCTTCCACTTGATTCCGGTGGGGAATGCCGCGCCGCCTCGACCGCGCAATCCTGAGTCCGTGACCTCTTGCACGACTGCAGCAGGAGTCATTGCGAGCGCACGCTTCAATCCAGCGATGCCACCGTTCGACTCGTAGTCATCTGACGATCGGGGATCGACCACGCCGACTCGACGGAACGTGACTCGTTGCTGACGTTTGATCCAGGGCAGGTCGGTGGTTTTGCCGAGGCGAAGTTCGTGTTGACCACCGTTGAGCAGACCGGCCTTGAGCAAACCCTTGACGTCTTTCGGGCGCACCGGACCGTAGGCAATGCGACCAACAGGGGTGTCCACTTCGATCATCGGCTCGAGCCACAACATGCCCCACGAGCCGTTGCGCACCACGCGCACTCCCTCGTGCTCAGCAAGCTTCTTCGCTACTTCGTCGGCACCTGCTGCTCGCGCTGCAGCATCACGTGGCACGTACACCGTGGTGCCACTACCCGAAGACTCTTGAGTGGTGACGGTGAGTCGCTTCTCGATCACGTCGGCGATGATCGTCTCGACGTGCTTGGGCTTGACGTCACCGATGAGTTGGCCATCGGCCATGATGCTCGGACCGGTGGCGCAATTGCCGAGACAGAAAACCTCTTCCAGTTGTACTGGTTTGCCTTCTGCAAAATGTTGCGCGCGCTTCCACACCGCGCGTCCACCACGTGCTTGACATGCTTCGGCTCGACACACCTGCACGATCGGACCACGAGGCTTTTCGGTGCGGAAATCCTTGTAGAAGGTGATGACGCCGTGCACTTCGGAAACGGTGATGTTGAACACCTCGGCAAAAAGTGGAGTGAGTTCTGGGTCGATCCACCCGGTCGCGTGTTGAACGGCGTGGAGGGCAGGCAACAACCCACCCTCGATGTGCTGGAAACTGCGCACGATGGCGTCCAGTTCGGTGCGGGTGGGCGTCGTGCTCAAGGTCTTCAAGCGTAGGGCTCAGCCCGCACGCCCCGTCAAGAATGCGGGCTTGGATGTACGTGCTGGGAATACCAGTGGCGGCCGTAGGCGAGAATTTCTCCTTCCGTCATCGCGGGAAGGTTGACTTCCAGTGCTGCCGCAACTTTGTGCGCAAGTTCGGACTCGTGCCGATCGAGGTGGGCGACAAAGTTGGCCATGGCATTCGATGTGCCAGTGGCATTACCGAGGATCAGAATTTCGGCCGCACCCTTGAGGTGTGTCGCAACTTCTTCGAAATAGACGTCGGAGTTTCCGTCGCGCGCGTGGCCGTGATGATGCTGTCCCTGTCGGTTGTGTCGATGTGGTCGATCAGGATCGGGAGGGATCACGACGATGGGCATTGACCCGGGATCGATACCCATGTTCCAAACACGTGCTTCGCGTTGAGTAATGGCGACTAGGACGAACCGATGAGTGAGTGGCATCGCAACTCCCTTTTGGCGACCACGGTGGTCGACCAGGTGCGGCTCAACCTAACGACGAGGCAAGGTTTGCGTATAGAGGAATGCCAACAATCAGATTGAAAGGGAAGGTAATACCGAGCGCCGCCGTGAGCGCGAGACCAACGTCAGCGTTCGGTAATCCAATTCGTACTGCTGCAGGTGCTGCGATGTAACTCGCACTTGCCGTCATTGCGCCGAGCACCATCGCACCACCGACCGACATGTCGATCGCCGTACCAACCGCGACTCCGAGTGTTCCGAAGATGAGTGGTGTGATGATGGCGAACGTAACGAGCTTGAGACTGATGCCGCGTGACGTAACCAGTCGCTGGCCGGCCAACGTTCCGAGATCGAGCAGGAAGAGAACGAGCACTCCAGGGAACAGCGTCTTGAACAGCGGCTCCACCATCGTGGAAGTGCTGTCTGAGGAGATCACGCCGATGAGAATTCCGCCAACGAGCAGCATCACGCTTCGTCCGGTGAGCACTTCGCGCATCGAATGACCAATCGAAGAGTTCGAAGACTTGCGCAACGCAATCAGTAATGCGACGAGAATGCCGGGTACCTCGAGTGCTGCAACGAGTGCGGCCATGAACCCTTCGTCGATGTTGTGTGAGTTGTTGGCAAAAGTTTCAGCAGCGGTGAACGTGACAGCCGAGACTGATCCGTAGTGGGCAGCAATCGACGCGGCATTCACCGAATCGAGTCCCACCCACAATCTGGCCCCCGCGTATGCGACGAATGGCGTGACGATGCCAATCAGGATGGTGGCGACAAGCGGCAGTGCGAGATCGGACATGGCCGTGTCGCGAATCTGCGCCCCACCTTTGATACCGATGGCGAGCAGTAGATATGTAGACAAAAGCGACGTCACCTGTTCGGGGAATCGCAGGTCGCTGCGGATCAGGGCGGCCAAGAACCCGAGGGCAAAGGCCAGCACAGCTGGGCTCGTCAGGTTGGTGGTGGCGAGATCCAAGGCGTTCAACGGGCGTGCCACTCTCGACAAGTAGGGCTCAAGGTCGATTTGAGCCAATGCACACAAGGATCCTAGGGCATCGAGGAGGTGGGCGATTAGTGCCCGCTCGCGTAGTCATCGGAAATTACCCGTCGTTAGGCTGAACGACCACTCGGGGCGTCCGCTTCGAGTTCCTTATAAGGAGAAAATAATGACCAAGCGTTCCCGCGCAATTCGCGTAGGGGCGGCACTGGCCGTTCTGTCACTCGTGGGCGCAGCCTGCGGTGGCGACGACAGTGCGTCCGAAGAGGTAACTGAAGAAGTTACCGAAGAAACCACTGCCGAGGAAACCGCAAGCACCTGTGGTCAGGCCGTCAGCGACACTGTCGATGGCGACCTCGAGGGCTTCTCGGGTTCCACTCCATTCGGTAAGGGTGGCGCAGATGCCAGTTTCATTGAGCGACTCTGCTCAGTGGACCCGGCTCTGATCGACGTGTCGTACGCCGCTGAGACGTACGACTCCGTCGTGATCATCGCCCTCGCCGTGGAAAAGGCTCAGTCTGATGGCATCGCATACGCCTCGGAGATCAACGGCATCACTCGCGACGGCGAGAAGTGCACCGATTTCACGACGTGTCTCGAGATCATCAAGGCTGGTGGCGACCCGGACTACGACGGCATCTCCGGCCCCCTTACCTTCGCAGGTAATGGCGAGCCGCTTGAGGCTTCGTACGGCTTCCTCACGATGGCCAACAACAACCGCATCGATCCGACCCTCACCACGTTCATTGACGTGAAGGGCCCGGACGAGCTCGACGTTCCGCAGGTTGAGGTCCAGGGTTCGCGTGAAGGTGATGGCGTGCTGACGCTCGGCACCATCCTTCCGCAGACCGGCAGCCTCGCCTTCCTCGGACCACCGATGTTCGCTGCTTTTGACCTGGCTGTCCAGGACATCAATGCGGCCGGTGGCGTCCTCGGTCAGCCCATCGTGGCGATCAAGGGCGACTCGGGTGACACCACCACTGACACGGCCTCGAAGACCGTCGACCGTCTCCTCGCGGAGAACGCCGACGCGATCGTCGGTGCCGCTTCGTCGGGTGTATCGCTGACCGTGATCGACAAGGTCGCCAGCGCAGGTGTGGTGCTCTTCTCGCCAGCCAACACGTCGCCCGCTTTGAGCGACTACGACGACAAGGGTCTGTACTTCCGTACCGCTCCGCCGGACATCTACCAGGGCGACGTCCTTGGTCAGAAGGTGTTGCAGGACGGTAGCCAGACCGTGGCGATCCTCGCCCTCAACGACGCTTACGGCACCGGCCTTGCTGATGCCGCCGAGGCGACCATCACCGCTGGTGGTGGCGAAGTTGTGGTGAAGACGATCTACGACCCGACCGCAGCCTCCTTCGACACCGAAGTGGATGCAGTCGTCGCCGCTGATCCGGACGCCATCATCATCATTGGTTTCGACGAGTCTGCGAAGATTCTGAAGTCGATGGTGGAAAAGGGCATCGGCCCCAAGGTCAAGAAGGTCTACGGTTGCGATGGAAACATCGGCAACGCGTTGGGTGAAGCCTTCGAGACACTCGGCTGATCTAGTTCTCTCGAACTAAAGAGTGAGGCCCCCGGGGTAACCCGGGGGCCTCTTCTTTTGTCTGAGTTCGTAGATCTCGACTGTGTTTTCAGCCGCCGGTAGCGCGACTCAGGCTGCCCAGATACAACTCGATCACGTTCGGGTCCTGCAGCAACTCGCGGCCGGTTCCCGAGTAGGCGTTCTTGCCTTGATCGAGCACGTAACCGCGTCCTGCCACTTGCAAACACCGGCGAGCGTTCTGCTCCACCATCAGGATCGCGACACCTGTCTTGTTGATGCGGCGGCACTGGAGGAACACCTCGTCTTGTAGTGCGGGCGACAGTCCGGCGGAAGGTTCATCGAGCAGCAACAGTCTCGGCTCGAGCATCAGCGCTCGACCCATCGCCACCATTTGGCGCTCACCGCCAGAAAGTCCACGGGCCTTCTGACCAGCGCGCTCGCGAAGCTTGGGGAACATGTCCATCACGGCCTCGAGACGGTGTTCGAATACGTCGGGCTTCAAGAAGCAGCCCATCTCGAGGTTCTCTTTGACGGTGAGGCTGGGGAAGACGTTGTTGGTCTGCGGCACGTATCCGACGCCCTTGGTGATCAATTCGTGCGCCTTCAAACCGGTCACATTCTCGCCATTGAGGTGCACGGTGCCTTCGCGTACGGCGCACATGCCGAGGAGCGCCTTGAGCAACGTGGACTTTCCTGCGCCGTTCGGTCCAATAATGCCGACGAACTCACCCTCGTCGACGTGCACGTTGCAACCATTGAGGATGTTCACTTCCGGGATGTATCCGGCAATCAGGTTCTCGACGTCGAGAATGCGCTTGGTCATGCGTCCTCCAAGAACGACGTGCCTTGGTGCTCACCGAGGTACGCATCCACGACGGCGCGGTTCGATGAAATCTGGTCGGGAGTGCCTTCCGCGATCAGACGACCCTCCGCCATCACCACCACCCAGTCGGCGATCTCATGCACCATGTCCATGTCGTGCTCGATGAACAGCACCGTCATTCCTTCTGACTGCAAGTTCTTGACGTGGCCAAGGAGACTTTGCTTGAGAGCGGGGTTCACACCCGCCATCGGTTCGTCCAACATGACGAGACGTGGTTCCACCATCAATGCGCGGGCCATCTCGAGGAGTTTGCGCTGACCGCCCGAAATGTTGCCGGCGTACTCCGATGCGACGTGATCGAGCTTGAAACGCTTGAGTAGAGTCTCCGACCGTTCGCGGATCTCGTCTTCCTGTTTGTTCCAAAGAAAACGGAATGGGCTCGTCCAGGGTTTCTCGCCGATCTGGCCTACTGCACCGAGCATCATGTTCTCGAGCACGGTGAGGCGCGTCAACACGCGGGTCAACTGGAAGGTACGCACCATGCCGCGTCGTGCCAGTTCGTGACCCTGCACGCCGGTGATGTCGACACCGTCAAACTCCGAGGTACCGCTGGTGGGTGTGTCGAAGCCCGACATGAGGTTGAATGCCGTGGTCTTGCCAGCGCCGTTCGGTCCGATCAAGGCGGTGACCGCACCTCTTTGCACCTCGAGATGTGCGATGTCGACCGCAACGAGACCACCGAACTCACGGCGCAAGCCGTGCACCTTGAGGATTGGATCCTGCTTCGGCGAGCCCGGAGTGGCATCGGCGATCACGCGATTAACGGGAGTCAAAGGACATCTCCCTCTTGTTGCCGTAGATGCCCTGTGGTCGGAACACCACGAGCAGGGCGAGAGCAAGTCCAGCCAAGATGAACTTGACCTGACCGAAGTTGTTGCCGTTGACCAACCACTCAGGAACGACTTCGTTGCGAGTGGCTTGCTCGAGCACGTTGTCCACGAACTGCAGGATGAACCAGAAAATGATCGCGCCGATGATCGGTCCGCGTGCGGTGGCCAAGCCGCCAAGGATGACGATGGTGAAGGCGAAGAAGGTGAGCGTGGTGCCGTACTCCATCGGCTGGGCGCTCTGCTTTTCAGAGGCAAGGATGATGCCGCCCACCGCACCGATCACGCCACCAAGAACGAGGCTCTGCATCTTGAACATCGTCACCGACTTGCCGAGACTGCGCACCGCCGTTTCGTCCTCGCGAATACCGCGCAATGCTCGACCCCACGGACCGCGCATCATGAAGTAGACGAGCGAGCCAAAGATCGCCACGAGGATCCACCCGATGATCGTGATGTACAGCGAGTAACCGTTCACCGATTGGGCAAAGAACTGATAGCGGTTGTCACCGAATGGGTTTGAGTCGACGAGGAATCCAGCGAACCCCTTCTTGCCGTCGGTCCCGCCGGTCAGCCACGTGAAGCGCACGCTCATCATCGAAATACGGATGATCTCAGCGGCTGCAATCGTCACGATGGCGAGGTAGTCCGAGCGCATTCGAAGTGTCGGGGCACCGAGGAAGAGCGCGAGAAGGATGGCGA
>CAZWKD010000019.1:0-21136 GCA_964633985.1 uncultured Acidimicrobium sp.
CTCTCCGAAGAGGACCGTCTCACCGTGGCTCGCGCCCGCAAGGTGCAGCGCTTCTTGTCGCAGCCGTTCTTCGTGGCCGAAGTCTTCACCGGTCTCAAGGGTGAATACGTCAAGATCGAAGAGACGGTGGAGAGCTTCGAAGCCATCATCAAGGGCGATCTCGACGACGTACCGGAGCAGGCGTTCCTCAACGTGGGTGGCGTCGAGCAGGTGCTCGCCAAGGCCAAGGCCCTCCAGGAGAACGCATAACCATGGCCGAAGCGATGAAGGTGGAGGTGGTGTCGCCGGAGCGCGTGTTGTTCTCGGGCGAAGCCACTCAAGTGGTCACGCGCACCATGGAAGGCGGCGAGATCGCCTTCCTGCGCGGACACATCCCCTTCCTCGGAGCGCTCGTGGAGAGCCACACGCGGATCTACCTCACGAGCGGCAAGGTGCAAGACCTCGCCGTGCACGGTGGGTTCGTCGAGGTGGCACCCGACCACGTCACGATCCTCTCGGACACCGCTGAGTTGGCCGAGAGCATCGACGTCACTCGTGCTCGTGCGGCCAAGGAGCGTGCAGAAGCAGCGCTACGCCAGGGCAACGATGCCTCGGTGGAATCTGCTCTGCGCAGGGCACACGCCCGCCTGGCTGCCACCGGCGGCCTGGACTCCGACAAGGCCGGCCACTAACACTCGCCCGTGGCGAAGTTTCCCTTCACCTGCGCCCTGATCACGGGTGCATCGAGCGGTATCGGTGAAGAGATGGTGCACCTGCTCGGCAAAGCCAAGATCAAGATGGTGCTCGTGGCGCGCCGCGAAGATCGTTTGCGTCAACTGGCCGAGCAGTATCCAAACGTCGAGGTGCTGCCAGCCGACCTACAAACCCTCGAGGGTGTGGTGCGGGTGGAGGAGCGTCTACGCGATGTGACCAAGGCGCCGATCGACCTCGTGGTGAACAACGCCGGTTTCGGCACATCGGGTGCGATGCAGCGACAGGACATCGATCGTTTGTCGAACGAGATTCGCTTGAACGTGCTCGCGCTCACGCGGATCACCCATGCGGCACTCAACCACATGTCGGCGCGTGGTCGCGGTTATGTGTTGAACGTGTCCAGCGTGGCGAGCTTCCAGCCGAACCCCGGCTTGGCCGTGTATTCGGCCACGAAGGCGTTCGTCACCTCGCTCACCGAAGCGCTGCATGAAGAGGCGCGGGGTAGCGGAGTGCGCGTGACGGCGCTGTGCCCGGGGCTCACCAAGACGGAGTTCCAGAGCATCAGCAACACCACGGGTTTCGAGTCGCAGTTTCCGCGTATTGCGTGGACGTCGGCGCGCATGGTGGCACGCGCCGGCTTGCACGGCGTGGCCAAGGGCAAGGCCATCGTGGTGCCGGGCGTGCTGTACAAGGTGCTCGTCTCGGTGTCGTCGGTGATGCCGCGCAGGTTGCAGCGCCGCTTCATTCGCGTGCTGACGCGTCGCTGACTAGCGACCGTCGTTCAGTTGCCGTTGTCGTCGGTGAAGTACGCGTTGATCCGGTCGTGCCGGTGGTGCGTATCGATGTAGCGAATGGTGCCGCTGCGTGAGCGCATCACCAAACTGTGCGAACGAGCGCCGTATGCGTCGTAACGAACACCGCGAAGCAACTCGCCGTCGGTGACGCCGGTGGCGGCGAAGAACACGTCGTCGCCGCGCACGAGATCGTCCGTGGTGAGTACGCGCGAGCAGTCGTAACCACTGGCTTCGGCGGTCTTGCGCTCTTCTTCGTTGCGTGGGTGCAGGCGGCCGATGATTTCGCCGCCCATGGCCTTCAGCGCGGCGGCTGCAGTGACGCCCTCGGGCGTGCCGCCGATGCCGATCAGCATGTCGACACCCGTGTCGGGCGATGCCGCGGCGATGGCGCCGAAGATGTCGCCGTCGGAGATCAAACGAATGCGCGCACCCGTCTTGCGTACTTCGGCGATCAAGTCGTCGTGGCGTGGACGATCGAGGATCATCACCGTCACTTCGCTGACGAGCTTCTTCATCGCTCGCGCCACTTCCTTGATGTTCTTGGTGGGCGTGAGGGTGAGATCGATGGCGCTTGCGGCCTCCGGGCCGACGGCGATCTTCTCCATGTACACGCACGGACCGGGGTTGAACATCGAGCCACGCTCGGCGACCGCGATCACCGAGAGTGCGTTGCCACGACCGAGCGAGGTGAGGGTGGTGCCGTCGATCGGGTCGACGGCCACGTCGGTGAGCGGGGTACTGCCGTTGCCCACGCGCTCGCCGTTGTAGAGCATGGGCGCTTCGTCCTTTTCGCCTTCACCGATGACGACGATTCCATCCATGCTCACCGTTTCGAGCACGTTGCGCATGGCGTCGACCGCAGCGCCGTCGGCTGCGTTCTTGTCGCCGCGGCCCACCCAGCGGGAAGCAGAAAGTGCGGCCGATTCGGTGACCCGCACCAACTCCATGGCGAGGTTGCGGTCGGGACGTTCGCGTGCGGTCATCACCACCAAACTACTCGCACTTCGCGTATGCGCGGAAACGATGTAGCGTTCGGGCAATGAGCGACGACTGGGATCCTCGTGATCCGGAATCGCCCACGACCCGATTCGATCTCAGTGATTGGACGGTCGATGATCGCGCCGAGGTGATCGCCGCCTTGGCCGAAGCCGAGATTGCCCATTCGTGGGACGGTGACGAACTGCTCGTTGCGCAAGCCAACGAAGATGGCGCCGAGCGAATCTTGGATGAGATCGAAGCCACGTTCGACGACGACGATGATGACGACGACGATGATGACGACAACGTCACCGAATACGAATTGGACGACTGGACCGAAGGAGAGCGCAGCAAGCTCTCCGAGATGCTCGACACGCTCGACATCGGGTACCGCTGGGAGGGGCCGATCCTCGTCGTGCCCGTGGGCGTGGAAGACGTGGTGGACTCGTGCCTGGACTCGATCGATGGTCGCGGCGTGGAGATGACCGACGACTGAGTAGCTCGTAGATAGGGCCAATGGCCCGCTCGTCTCGTGAGAGGCGCAAGAGCTCGGATAGACAGAAGGGCGCATGACGGACAGCACCGTGCTCGCCGAACTCGAGATTTGGCATTCTCGCCCGTTCACACCGACGCGTCGCGTGTCGCTCGGCAACGTGATGCTGCCAGTGGATCCGGCTCCCGGTTTGGGTGGCATTTTGCTCGGCGGAATCGTTGCTGCGCACTTGCACGAAGTGGACGAGGATCTGCATCCCGACATCGCACGTCTCGTGCATCAGGTGGATCGTGGCGATCGGGTGGTGCAACCGAGGTTGCGTCACCGCTTCCAAGTGGATCGTCACGGGCTAGCCCGCAGCACGCACCGACTGCTCGGTAACGGTGAGCAGGTTGAGTTCGCGTTCGAGAACTCTGGTTCGCCACTGCAACAGGTGCTTGGCGCGGTGTACGTGCTCGAGCGACTCGACAAACCCGTGCGTCACAAACTCGCGCCTCTGTTGTCGAAGGCAATGACTTGGCGCGGACCACTCGAAGGATCGTTCGTGTCGTACCTTGCCGGCGCGGGATCTTCTGCGTTGAGCGCGATCGCCGACCCGCGTGCATGGGCCCTCGAGATCTTGGGATTCCCGGCCGGCACGGTGAAGCCGTCGAAGAAGGAGATCCAAGCGAAGTTCCGTGAAGGGTTGCGCAACGTGCACCCCGACCACGGCGGCGACACGCGTGAAGCGAGCAAGTTGATCGACGAGCTCGGTGAAGCTCGTCGCGTGCTGCTCGGTTCGTGAACCCACGCGGCGTCGCGCTGTTCCCCGGGGCGGGGAGTTCCAGCGATCATCCTGCGCTGATCGCGATCGAACGGGCCCTGCACCCGTTGCCGGTCGGTCGCTTCGACTTTCCGTATCGCAAGGCGGGCAAGAAGTTTCCCGACAAGGCCGAGGTGTTGGTGGCGTGCGTGGTGGAGGAAGTGACGGCTCTCGCTTCGGAAATTGGCTGCACCACCGCAGACATCGTGATCGGTGGACGTTCGATGGGTGGGCGGATGTGCAGCATGGCGATTGCCGAAGGTCTGCGGGTGGCGGGTCTCGTGTGCGTTGGCTATCCGCTTCATCCGCCGAAGAAGCCCGAGCAACTGCGTACTGCACACCTGCCGCAGGTGGGGGCACCGAGTTTGTTCGTGAGTGCCACGAATGACGAGTTCGCCACACCCGACGAACTGCGTCACGAGTTGCGCGTGATGCCCAAGGCCCCGCGGATCGAGTTCATCGATGGCGGCCGTCACGAACTGAAGGGCAAAGATGAAGAAGTGGCACGACTGGTGGCCGAGTGGATCGGAGGACTGAAGTGACGGAACGAACTCGATACCGCGACGTCACCAGTGAGTTCACTGGCGTGGTGAGCGAGGTGCAGCGCATCGGTACTACGCACGTGCGGGTGGTGCTGAGTGAGATGCCTGTTCTGGACTTGCTCGACACGATCGCGATCGACGTGGGTGGCACGCTGCGCCGCTACTCGGTGAGCAACGTAGGCGAAGGCAGTGTGGAGTTCGTGGCGTATCGCACCAAGCGCGGCCCGGCGACCGAGTATCTGGATTCGCTGCAGGTAGGTGCTCATGTCGCTGGCCTCGCTCCCGAGCGTCCCGTGAAGACACCACCACCAGAAGCAACACGTGTGCTCGTGATTGGTGACGACACGGCGGTGGGAGTGGCTCGTGCAGTCTCGGTGTCACACGCGGGACGTGTGTCAGTGGCGATAGTCGGCGAAGTGTTGCCCGAAGCCGTTGCAGAACTGACTGGCGCCGCGGTGCGAGTAGTCGACACCAACGACGAGTTGCTGGCTTGGGTGACGCCTGCAGCGCCGCAGCCGAGCGACCACCTGCTCCTCGTGGGCGAGCAGGCGCTCAACCAGCAGGTTCGTCAACATGCCTTTGGGCTGGGGGTGGCAAAGGACGCACTCGCCACACGCACCTTCTGGCGGCCCGACAAGGCAGGCATCGAGTAGCGCGTTACTGCGCGGGGTTGAGTTCCTCGAGTGAGACGTTCGCCGTCTCGGGATATTTGAACCACACGAGCATCGCGACGATCAGCGGAAACACGGCGAGCGTGGTGATCACCGCGCCATAGGAGTAGCCGTTGTCGATGGCGATACCGGCACTGATCAACCCCACACTGCCGCCGAGCAGTGAAGCGGTGGTGATGAGCGCGGAGGCAAGGTTGCGCTTGGCGGTGGGGAAGAGTTCGCTGCGGAACACCGACATGGCGGGGTACGCGAGGGCGATGGCAAACCCACCGGCGAGGGCGGCGATCCACATCACCGGTCCCGAGACGGAATACGACACCGCGACGAGTGTGGCACCGATGGGAATGGTGACGACCGCCACTTGGCGACGACCAGTGGAATCGGCCAAGCGCCCGCCGATCACGAGGGCGATCGAGGATGGCAACACCGTGAAGATGGTGAAGGCAGCGGCCATGGCCGCGCTGTAGCCGCGCACTTCGGTGAGATAGCGCACTTGGAAGATCGACACGGTGGCGATGAACAGGTTGGCGAACACTGCGACGACCATCTGTAGTGCGAGGCGACCACGGTCAATTCGTGGTGTCACTGCTTCGACTGCAGCTGGCTCGTTCTTCATGGCGAGGAAGCGACTCGTTTCGGGAAGCAAACGAGTGACGATCGCGGCGCACACGAGCCACACGAGACCGACGAGATAGATCCACCGCCAAGACGACTCCGATACGCCGGCGAGTGGCAGTGCGCCTACGGCCGAACCTGCACCCACGCCACTCGCGATCGCGAGCACACTCAGCGCCCACGCGCGGGTGTCGGAACCCATCTCTTCGGTCGCGAACACCATGATGAACACGCTCAACGCGAGCCCGAGCGGTCGCCCGATGGTTTGTGTAGCCACGAGGAACTCGAAGTTGGGGGCAAATGCGCCAAGCGCGGTAATCGTGGGTGCCAGCCAGGCAGTGACGATGATCATCTTGCGACGCCCCAGACGATCGGCAGACAACGCGAAGGGGAGGGCGATCACGACGCCCCAGCGCACGACCGCTGCGGCAAAGCCTTGGCCTCGGGCGGACACGTCGAACTCGGCTGCAGCAAAGGCGACGGTTTGCGTGAACACCGTGTTCACGAATGCGGCAGGCAGCGTGGCCAACAACAGGAGCAGGATCACGCGACGTCGACGAGCATCGAGACTGCTCGGCACCGTGAAGCCCAACATCGAGCGCACTTGGCGGGTGTCTCGAGCGGCTGTCACCACTGCGCGAGCATACTGATGGCGTCATGCAGATCGTCGTCGAGCGCTCCGAGAATCTCTCGGGAGAGGTGCAAGTTCCGGGAGCGAAGAACTCGGTATTGAAGTTGATGGCGGTCACCGTGCTTGCCGAAGGCACGTATCGCATCGGCAACGTTCCCGACATTGCCGACGTGGCGACGATGTGCGAGTTACTCGAGGCGATCGGATTGCGTTGCCATCGGCCGAGCCCCCACCAACTGGAGATCGTCAACTCGGGAAACGTTCGTCCCGTCGCTCCATTCGAGATCGTCGATCGCATTCGTGCCTCGATCAACCTGCTCGGCCCGTTGCTCTCACGATTCGGCTCAGTGTCGCTCGGCCTTCCAGGCGGAGACGATTTCGGAGACCGACCGATCGATCTACACGTCGCGGGTCTGACGGCGATGGGCGCGAAGTTCGAGTTGTCGCCCACCGACGTTCGGGCGACGGCAGAGAAGTTGCGTGGTGCGGAGATCGTGTTGCGCTTCCCGAGCGTCGGGGCGACGGAGAACCTGTTGACCGCTGCCGTGCTTGCCGAGGGAGAGACGATCATCGACAACGCTGCTCGCGAACCAGAGATCACCGATCTGTGCTCGATGTTGATCGACATGGGTGCAGACATCCGTGGCGTCGGCACCGATCGCCTGACCATCGTCGGCGTGCAACCAAGTGACCTTCATGCAGTGGATCACGACGTGATCAACGATCGCGTGCAGGCCGCCACCTACATCGCTGCCGTCGGGGTCGCCAAGGGCGAGATCTTCGTGCGCGGTGGGCGGGCGGAGCACATGGAGATGCTGCTCAACCGTTACGCCGAGATGGGTATCAGCATCATTCCGCAGAGTGACGGTCTACGTGTGTCGTGCGACAGGCGGTTGCACTCGATCGACTTCGCCACGCTGCCGTATCCCGGTATCGCGACCGACTACAAGCCACTGCTCGTGGGCATGTTGGCGGTTGCCGACGGCACGGGCGTGGCCACCGAGAATCTCTATCCGGGGCGCTTCCGTTACGTGGACGAGTTGATGAAGATGGGGGCCGACGTGCGGATCGACGGCCATCACGCCGTCATCCGTGGCGTGGAGAAGTTGGTGGGCACCGAGGTGGTGGCGCCGGACATTCGCGCCGGCGCCGCTCTCGTGGTGGCGGGTTTGGCGGCAACCGGCACGACCACCATTTCCCAGGTGCACCACATCGACAGGGGTTACGACGATCTGGTGGGCCGACTGGCCGCACTCGGCGCCCGTGTCACTCGACGCAGTTAGTCAGTCGGTTTGGGCATCCGGCTGCGGCTCGTTGCTCGCAGCATTGCGCTCGGCGTTGCGCGTGGCGCGCCAGAGCATGAGCACGATTACGACGATTGGCCCTGCAACGAGCAGGATCTCATCCCAACCACCTTGGTGTGCGAGCACCCCCGTATCGTAGAGGTGGCACAAGGAGCAGTCACTTCACATGAGCATGCAACAACAGGTCGAGGAGACGATCGAAGTCATTCGGCCCGCGCTCCAAGCCGACGGCGGCGACATCGTGTTGCAGCAGGTGGACGAGTCGACCGGCATCGTCACCGTGACGCTGGTGGGTGCGTGCGGAACGTGCCCCGCGTCGGACCAGACGCTCAAGGCTGGCATCGAACGAATCATGAAGGATCGTGTGGACGGCGTCACCGAGGTCGTGGCGGTCTAGTCCTTGTCCAAGAACGACCTCGACATCGACTCGCTGTTCGCTGCGGCGACGAACGGTGATCGAGGTGCACTGGCACGGTTGTTGTCGTTGATCGAACGTGGCGGCGAGCCTGCGCGTGACATCGCGCGACGCGCACACCGACTCACCGGCAAGGGATATGTGGTCGGCATCACCGGTGCTCCCGGTGCCGGCAAGAGCAGCCTGACGAGTGCGCTGATCGGCAAGTTGCGCAAGTCGGGCGAGCGCGTCGCAGTGTTGGCGATCGATCCGTCGTCACCATTCACCGGTGGTGCGATCCTTGGTGATCGCGTGCGCATGCAAGATCACGCGCTCGACTCAGGTGTGTTCATTCGAAGTATGGCCACTCGCGGTCACCAGGGTGGGTTGTCGGTGGCCACCAGCGAGTCGGTGCGCTTGCTCGATGCGCTCGGCTTTCCGTGGATCCTGGTGGAGACCGTGGGTGTCGGACAAGTGGAAGTGGAGATCGTCGGCAAGGCCGACACCACCGTCGTGGTGGTGAACCCGGGCTGGGGCGACTCGGTGCAGGCCAACAAGGCCGGCTTGATGGAGATCGCCGATGTGTTTGCGATCAACAAGAGTGATCGCTCGGGAGCGAGCGAAACCCGCCGCGACCTGGAGAACATGCTCGAGCTCTCTGAGTTTGGTGAGGGTGAGTGGCGGCCGACGATCGTGTCCACCATTGCCACGTCTGGCGAGGGCGTGGAGGACTTGTGGTCGGCCATTCGCGAACACAGGGAACACCTCGAACGTGCGGGCGAGTTGAGCGCGCGCCGAAGTGTGCGGTTGCGCGAGGAGTTGCGCGAGATCGTGGAGCGCAGGCTGGAAGAGCGTGCTCGCGAGTTGTGTCAGGGCGATCGCTGGGAGACGCTGCGAAGCGAAGTGGAGAAGTCTGCGATCGATCCGTGGAGTGCGGCCGACGAAATGCTCAAGGGTGTCGGCGCCTGACGTCCGCCGGGTCGTCACCGCCAGCCTCACTCTGAGCGGTGCGGTGGGGGTGTTCGCCCTCTCCTTTGGCGTGCTTGCGGTGAGTGCAGGGGCGAGCGTTGCCCAAACGTGCGCGCTCAGCCTGCTCACTTTCACCGGCGCGTCTCAGCTGTCGGCGATGGCGGTGATCGGTAGTGGGGGGACCGTTGGCGCCGCTCTCGGTGGTTCGTTACTCCTGGCTGCACGTAACGGCGTGTACGGCTTGGCGCTTGCTCCGTACTTCGGTGGTTCGATCGGCAAGCGCTTGCTGACGGCGCAGTTCATCATCGATGAGACGACAGCGATGCACATGGCCGAGCGTGACCCCAAGTTGCGCAAGATTGCTTTTTGGACGACGGCGATCGCGCTCTATTCGTGTTGGAACATCGGCACGTTGCTCGGCGCGCTCGCGGGTAGTGCGATCGACCCGCAACAGTTCGGTTTGGACGTGGCTTTCACTGCTGCGTTCGTGGCGATGCTGTACCCGCACCTCGTGCGCAGGCGTGCGCGATTGGCTGCGGCAATCGGCGGGGCAATCTGCCTGATCGCCATTCCGTTCTCGCCGGTCGGGCTTCCCGTGTTGCTCTCCGGCGTGGCGATCTTCGTCGGTGTTCCCGCATCGGGAGACGAATCATGAACGTGACGACCGAGATGTCGTGGTGGCTCGTGGTGTGGCTGTCGCTCGGTGCCTATGCATTCAAAGCCATCGGGTTCGTGATCATTGGCGGCCGCACGTTGCCGGGATGGCTCGAGCGGTCGCTGTTGCTCATTCCTGCAGCACTGCTCACCGCGCTCGTGTTGAAGGACACGTTTTCTACGGGCACCGAGTTGGTGTTCGACGAGCGGGTGATTGGCCTTGGTGTTGCTGGAATCTCTGCGTGGCGCAAGATGCCGTTGATCGTGACGGTGGTGCTGGCCGCCGCAGCGACCGCGTTCGTGCGGGCGCTCTAGCGCGCTTCGACGATCTTCTTCAGCTCACGCAGATTGCGTCGCCAGATCGCCTTCATCACCACTTGACCGCCGACGATGCCGGCGAGCGGGCCGCCCATCCACCACGGGAAGATCAAGTCTTCGATCCACTCGAAGCGCGTGCCCGACCCGATGGGGGTGATGGTGAACTTGCCCGTGCCGGTGACGATTCCGACGTGACGCACGCCCATCACCTTGCCCGGCTCCCACTCGGTGATCTCCATGCGATCGGTGAGGCGCAGTGGACCCACCTTGGTGTCGCAGAGGAATGCGGTGCCCACACCGCGGGTTTGCGACCCGACGAAACGAATCGCCACGGCATCGGCCATCCAATCGACGTGACGCTCGACGGGTTCGACCACCTCCCACACGCGCTCGGGTGTGGCGTTGAGATCGATCGAAACTTGGATGCGGGCCATGAAGAAAGACCGTACTAAGCGGTGTGCTCGGGAGTGCGACCGTAGACGGAAATATGTCGTGAACTTTCCTCGGTGAAGGGCTCGCACGCATAGGAGGAGAAGCGCGACTCGAGAGTGAGGCCAGCGGCATGAGCCATCTCGTCGATCTCCGCGGGCGACGCGTAGCGCACATGCCAATCACGGCTGCGGCCCGAGTCGTCGATGAACGAACCATGTATCAGTTGACGTCTCGTATCCACTCGTGAATGGGAGTCGACGAGACGATCTCCTCGGTGAAGCTGTGCGTCGAGCCGTGGTGAGTCGGCGAGTTCGTCGGAAGGCACGAAGGCGTCCACGATGACATGTCCTCCGACCATGAGACGCTTGCTTGCTTCGGCAAGACACGCCCGTTGCTCGTCGGCAGACAGCAGGTTGAACAGCGTGTTGTAGGCGATCAGCACCACGGCGAATGGCCCACGTGGCATGTCGCGAACCATGTGACCAACGGTCACCGTCAGGCGTGGGTCGACGTCGGGTCGCGCCAACAACCGCACCACCATCGATGGTGAGTTGTCCACGCCAGTGACGGGCACGTGTCGGGCGAGCGGTACCGCCAAGCGCCCCGTGCCGACGCCGAGCTCCAGCACTGGTTGTGAGTCGGCGAGGTTTACGACGAACTGCACGACGCTGTCGATGTCGTCGAGATGCTCGTACCACTCGTCGTAGACGTCGGCGAACTGCTCGCCGTACTCATTGTTGGAATAGACGAAGTGCGAGAACTTCACGTCTTCAGTGTGGCGGGTAGTGTGACGATCGATGTCCGTTTATCTCGATCACGCGGCAAGCACGCCAATGCGCGACGTGGCGATCGAGGCCATGCGTCCGTACTTGGATGCCACCTATGCCAACCCGGCAGGCGCACACCGCTTCGCCCGCCGCGCACGGAAGGCCGTGGACGAGGCACGTGACGAGATCGCCAACGTGATCGGCTGCGATCCGGGTGAGGTGATCTTCACTGGTGGTGGCACCGAGGCCGACAACGCCACCATCCTCGGCGCGGTACGCATGCACGGCGGAGTAGCAGTGTGTTCGGCCGCCGAGCACCACGCCGTGTTGCACTGTGTGGAGCACACCGGTGGGCCGATCATCGACACCACACCCACTGGTTCGATCGACCTCGAGCATCTCGAGCGTGTCTTGCGCGACGAGTCGCTGGACATTGCCGTCGTGTCGGTGATGGCAGTGAACAACGAGGTGGGCACGATCACGCCGCTGCGCAAGGTGGCGTCACTCGTTCGCGAACACCGCCCGAATGCGATCTTGCATTGCGACGCCGTGCAAGCGGCATGTTGGTTGGACCTGCGGGAGGTGTGGCCGCTCGTCGACTCGATTGCGCTCTCGGCACACAAGTTCGGGGGGCCAAAGGGTGTCGGCGTGATGACGCTGCGCGCGGGCAAGCGAGTGGAGCCGCTGATCCTCGGTGGTGGTCAGGAACGCGATCGTCGCAGCGGCACCCACAACGTGCCGGGAATCGTGGCTGCAGCAGCCGCACTGCGGGCAACCGATACGGAACGCGTGAGCGAGATCGCTCGTTTGCGTGAATTGTCACGACGCTTGGAGCACGGCATCGCCGAGCGGGTGGGCGAAGTCACCGTCACGGTGCCGGCCGAGCACCGCGTGCCAGGTGTGATCCACCTGTGCTTCTCGGGTGTCGAGAGCGAAGCGCTGTTGTTCTTGCTCGATGAGGCCGACGTGTATGCATCTGCCGCATCGGCATGTGCGAGCGGTGCCATGTCGCCGTCGCACGTGCTGTCGGCAATGGGCGTGTCCAACTCGCTCATCCGCGGTGCGCTGCGTATGAGTATCGGCCACACCACCACGCACGACGACATCGATCGCGCGATCGACGTGGTGTCGAGTGCGGTGTTGCGCCTCCGCGCACGCTGAAGCCACTCGGGCCCCTGATTGCGCCCGTAGCCTTGATGTCATGAAGGTGTTGGTCGCGATGTCCGGTGGCGTGGATTCGTCCGTAGCCGCGGCCGAACTGATCGCCCAGGGTCACGAAGTGGTTGGTGTGACCATGCGCCTGTGGGGTGGCGAGAGCGACACGGGGTGTTGCTCGGTGTCCGACGTGGACGACGCCCGACGCGTGGCACAGCAACTCGGAATCGACCACCTGGTGTTCAACTTCTCCGACGACTTCGACGCCAAGGTGGTCAACCCGTACGTGGCGGCGCACGTGGACGGCTTGACGCCGAACCCGTGCATCGAGTGCAACCGTCACCTCAAGTTCGAGCGTTTGAGCGAGCGTGCACGGCTGCTCGGCTTCGACGCCGTGGCCACCGGTCATCATGCGCGTATCGAACCGGACGACGACGGGCTGTTGCGTGTGACGCGCGGTGCAGATGCCGCAAAGGACCAGAGCTACGTGGTGCACATGTTGGACGAGCGTGAACTGGGTTACACGTTGTTTCCCGTCGGCGGCATGACCAAGGCCGACGTGCGCGAGCGCGCCACGCGCCTCGGTTTGCGCACGGCAGCCAAGCCCGACAGTCAGGACGTGTGCTTCATCAGCAAGACGGGTGGACGCGAGACGTTCCTCGGCAAGCGCATCGAGTTTCGGAGTGCACCTGTCGTGGATGCAGATGGCAACGAGACCGGACGAGTGGAAGCGGTGGAGTTGGTGACGATCGGTCAACGCAAGGGCCTCGGTCTTGCCGGTGGTTCGCCGAAGCAGTACGTGGTGGACGTGGATCCGCGCGTACCGCTCGTGCGTGTGGGTGATGAGCGTGAGTTGTTGTGCGACGCACTCGAAATGACCGATGTCGTGTGGGCACACCACAGGGACATCGAGCGTCTGTCGCGTGTAGGTGACGTGCTCGTGCAATCGAGTGCACACGGTGAGGCGAAGCCGGCCGTGGCAGTGCCACTCGAGAATGGTCGAGTTGCCGTCCGCTGGTTGGAATCGCAGCGGCGCATTGCACCCGGTCAGTCGGTGGTGTTGTACGACGTCACCAACACCTATGTCATTGCCGGAGGCATTGCCTGCGCCGGTTGATCGCAGCATGTCTCGTCGTGCTCGCCACCACCGGTGCGGCCGACGATCGATCGTCGAACGTGCGTCGCGAGGTGATTGGCACGTCTATCCAAGGACGGGAGATCGAAGCGATTCGCATCGGCCGCGGAATTCCCGTGCTGATCGTGGGTGTGATTCACGGCCGTGAAGAAGCAGGACTTGCCATCACCGACTTGCTCGAGCGAATGGCGCCGCCAAGCGGCGTGGAGTGGTGGATCGTGCCGAACATGAACCCCGACGGCGTGGCGATGAACTTGCGCGGAAACGCCAACCGGGTGGACTTGAACCGCAACTTCCCGTACCAATGGGCGCCACTCGGACGCAAGGGTTACTGGCAGTACTCGGGGCCGTCACGTGCATCGGAACCCGAGACGAAGGCGATGGTCGAGTTCGTCCGTCGCATCAAGCCCGTGTTCGGTATTTGGTACCACCAGGATCTCAACGTCATCTCGCCGTCGACAGGTCTCGAAGGCAGGCTGCGCCGTACATATGCATCGCTGACGGGATTGCCGATGAAACGAATCACCGGCGGCACCTACACCGGCGTGGCCGGAACGTGGCAGCGTCGCGCACACCCGCGCGGAATGACGATGATCGTGGAGCTCGGCCCGACGCTCGATGCGACGCAGGCCCAGACACACGCGGACGCCGTGGTGACGGTGTCCGAATTACTGCACAGCCAGTGGAAGTAGCCACATGAATCGCAGTCGTTGGACGTTGATGGTGGTGCTCGGCATGACCACGGGATTCATGTCTGGTTTGTTCGGTATTGGCGGTGGGATTCTGATGGTTCCTGGGCTGTTGTTCATTGCCAAGTTCGACAGCCGTCGAGCACACGCAACCTCTCTTGCCGCGATGTTGCCGATGGCCGTGTCTGGTCTCGTCACTTATGTGGTCAATGACACCGTTGATTGGCCCGTGGTCGGTTTGCTTTCGCTGGGCTCAGTTTTCGGTGCTTTCGTGGGCACGTCACTTCTCACTCGTCTGTCACGCCGTGCCCTTGCGATCGCCTTTGCGGTGCCGCTCTTGATTGCGGCAATTCGTTTGCTCTTCGAGATCTCCGGCGACGGTCGTAGTGAGCTCACCGTGTTCACTGCAGTGATCATCACGCTGATCGGACTGGTCGTTGCATCAGTCGCCACGCTGCTTGGCATCGGTGGTGGAATCCTGCTCGTGCCGATTCTGACCGTGGTCTTCGGCATCCCATCGGTGATTTCCAAGGGAACTGCGATTGCCGTCATCTTGCCCACATCCCTCGTTGGCACGATGCGTAATCGTTCGAATGTTCTCGTCGACTTTCGGGCGGCATTGGCGCTCGGGTGCGCGGGTGTGGTGATGGCGCCCGTGGGGGCGATCGTGTCGAATTCGATCAGCGCTCAGGCGTCGAATTCACTGTTCGCCGTCCTTGTGTTCATCGTGACTGCGCGCATGTTGTGGCAGGCCGCCACCGTCAAGAACTGACCGGCGTTACTGAGGCTTGACGGCCTCGCCGAACTTCTGGAAGATCGGTATGAACTTCAGCTGTTCGGGCTCGGGCAATCCGGCGAGAGTGAGCAGCGTGAGGCCGACGGGCATCGCCAGCATCACGCGGGCGAGCAACTTTGGGTCGATGTCTCGTGACACCTGACCGGACTTGACCGCGGCATCCACCACCGCCTCGTACTGTCCGAGGAATGCTGCGATTTGCGGGAGGATCGCGTCGTGCGCTTCTTCGTCACGCCACGAAGCCTTGAGCGCCTCGAGCAACATGCGTTGCGCTTCGCTCGGACCGCTTGCATCGTCCAGCTTGCGCGGTAGTAGCGAGGCAATGATGACCAACCAGTTGGCGGTCTGGATGGATGACACGTTCTTGAACTCGTCGGTCTTGACGAGCGCTTCGTTCTGGTTTTGTGTCTCGGCGATGGCGAACTCGAGCGCTGCATTGAACAGATCGGTCTTGTCTTCGAACCAGGTGTAGATGCTGCCCACGGTGAGGTCGGCACGCTTGGCGATGTCGACGAGGCGGGCCTTCTCGTAACCGCGGTCGGCGATCTCGGCGATCGCCGCGCGCAGCAACTTCTCCTTCGATTGCAGTGCCCATGGGCGACGATCGCGACCGTCGATCGTGATCACCCGGCCGTTGTTCTGCGGAGACCGCGCAGCAGCCTTCGACTTCTTCTGCACCTTCTTCTTTGCCGGTTGTGCGCTCATGACCCCACCATTTCTCGGACGGTGCGAACGATACCGTTCGAGTCCAACCCCAGCTGAGCCAGAATCGCGTCCGGCTTGGCCTGCGGAATGAACTTCGTCGGGATGCCGAGCACGCGGGTGGGCACGGTGAGCGCGTCGGCAATCGCCATGCCGATGCCGCCTTCGCGAATGCCGTCTTCGATGGTGAGCACCGCGCGGTGGCCATTGGCGCTTTCGAGCATTGCCGAGTCGAGCGGCACACACGAGCGCACGTCCCACACCGTGGTGGCAATGCCGTGGCTCTCGAGGATGGTGGCTGCTTCTTCCGCCGCGCGCACCATCTTGCCGACGGCCAGGATGCAGGTTCCCTTTGCTGGATCCTGCCGCAACTGCAACGCGTTCAGCCCAGTGGCCAACTGTTGGTTCTGCACGGAGCGCGCAACGCCCTTCGGGTAACGAATGACGACTGGGCCGGAGTCGGCGAGTGAAAGCGCGTCCTGCAACATCTGCTGGAGGTCTTCGGTGCTCGATGGCGCAAGCACGCGCATACCGGGAACCTTGGACAACAGCGCCATGTCGTAGATGCCGTGGTGGCTCGGGCCGTCGTCACCGGTGATGCCGGCGCGATCGAGACAGAAGACCACCGGGAGGCGATGGAGAGCAACGTCGAACACGACTTGATCCCACGCGCGATTGAGGAAGGTGGAGTAGAGCGCAACGATGGGGCGCATGCCACCCATGGCCATGCCAGCGGCAGCGGTAACGGCGTGTTGCTCGGCGATGCCGACATCGAAGAAGCGATCGGGGAATTGCTCTTGGAACGGAATCAGGCCGGTCGGCCCGGGCATCGCGGCGGTGATCGCCACCACGCGGTTGTCGAGTTGTGCCAACTTGATCATCGCGTCGGAGAATGCCTGCGTGTAACCAGTGGGAACGGACTTCGGCGGACCGCTCTGCGGGTTGAACGTCGGCGCATCGTGCAGGTGCTTCTCGTCGTCGTCTTCGGCGGGGCTGTAGCCGCGACCCTTCTGCGTGATCACGTGGATGACGATCGGACCTTCCTCGACACGCTGTTCAGCCGAGTGGAATGCGTGTTCCAAGGCCTCGATGTCGTGCCCATCGACGGGACCGACGTAGTGCACGCCGAGCGCCTCGAAGAATGCCGTGGGTTGGAGGAACTCACGAACGCCTTTCTTGAACGCTTCGAGACCACGCTCGACTTGCGGACCAACGAGTGGGAGTTCGTGCAGGAAACGCTCGAGCTTGCGCTGACGACGGACATAGACCGGGTTGAGGCGAATGTCGGTGAGTTTGTGAGACAACGTCTCGGTGAGTCGCTCGACGGGACGACGCGTGCCGGTGGTTTCGTCATCTTGAGATCCACCTTGGATGAGGTTGGACACGGTGGGGGCGTAGCTGCGGCCGTTGTCGTTGAGCACGATGATCACGCGTCGCTTGCCGTGACCGAGGTTGTTCAGCGCCTCGTACGCCATGCCACCCGTCATCGAGCCGTCGCCGATCACCGCGACGATGTGTCGACGGTCCGGCGTGTGGCCTGAGTCGCGGGCGACTGCGAGACCGTGGGCGTAACTGAGCACCGTGCTCGCGTGGCTGTTCTCGATGAAGTCGTGCTTGCTCTCCTCGCGGCTGGGATAGCCAGAGATGCCGCCTGCCTGGCGCAGACCGGTGAAGCCCTCGGCGCGCCCCGTGAGGATCTTGTGCACGTAGGCCTGATGTCCGGTGTCCCAAAGGATCGCGTCGCGCGGGGATTCGAACACGCGATGCAGGGCGATCGACAGTTCGACGGCGCCGAGATTGGAGCCGAGGTGACCACCCGTTTCGGCGACGGCGTCCACCACGAACTGGCGGATTTCGCTCGCTAGTTCATCAAGTTGTGGGTAATCGAGAGCCCGCAGGTCAGCGGGCTGGCGAATATCGCGCAGCGCCATGCGACCACGCTACCCGTGTCATACCGAAGGGTGAGAAGCCATCCTCCGGTCCAGACGCTCGTGATTCCACTGGTGCAACTGGGTGCCGATGAGATAGCCCAGCACGAACACGATGATGCCGCCGACGCCATCGATCCAGAAGTGGTTGCCCGTCACCACGATGCAGAACAGCGTGGTGGCCGGATAGACGAAGAGTGCGATGCGCATCCATCGTTTTCTGGCGAGCGGCCACATGGCGAACACGCACCACGTGGCCCAACCGATGTGCAGCGACGGCATCGCTGCGTACTGGTTGGACACCGCTGCTGCCGGACCTTCGCTGAAGTCCCATGGACCGCCGAAGACATCGATCGTGTCGATGAAACCGAAGTTGTCGGCTCCGTTGTAGTTGCGCAGTTCATGCTCGATGCATGCGCCACCGTGGTTGACGGGTGGGCACGGCTTGTCGAGGAGGCGTGGTGGCATCAACGGGAACAACATGAACCCGACGATGGCGAGCGCCGTCATCGAGGCAAGCGCGTTACGCCACTGCGCAAACACGTCGGGACGCTTCTTGAACAACAACACGAACACGGTGAGCGTGACGATGAAGTGCGCAGTGCCGTAGTACGTATTCATCGCTTTCATGAACCAGCCGTACGGGATGAACCAGTCTTGGATCGTCTCTTCGTGATAGAGACCCATCGCGCGCTCGATTCGAATCACCGCCATCGCGTTCTCGAATGCGTGTAGCGGGATCTCCTTGCCCCGGACCAGGGCAGACCCGAACTGGTTACGGATCAGCGTGTAGACGGAGTAGAAGGCAAGGACGATCAGTGCTTCCTTCCACCACAATGTCTTGTGATGGCGCGGGGTGACGACCGATTGAGGAGCTTGTGTCGCCACGAAACGAGCGTAGGCGCGACGAGGCACGACAAGCCGTCGCATGTGACCCCTCAGTAGGATTTCGGGCATGTCGCTCGTCATTGACGCCCCACTCGTAGATCCCGCAGTCATCGCCAAGGTGCTCGCCAAGGGCCGCAGCACGGGAGCGGAGTTCGCCGAAATTTATATAGAGGACAAGCGCAGCACGTCGGCCGGCTTGGATGACGGCAAGGTCGAGCAGGTGACGAGCGGTCGCGATCGCGGTGCCGGTATCCGCGTGGTGGCGGGTGACACCACGGGTTTCGCCCACACGTCCGACCTCTCCGAGCGTGGCTTGCTGGCCGCTGCCGAAGCTGCTGCTGCAGCCGCACGTCAGGGTGATGGCGGCGTGCACACGGTGGCGTTGCAACCGCTCCTTCGTCATCCCGTGAACAACGTGCGCGTGGCGCCGTCATCGGTAGCGAAGTCGACGAAAGTGGAGTTGTTGAAGCGCGCGAACGACGCAGCGCGTTCGATCGACGGAGCAATCGTTCAGGTGTCGGCCGGTTACGGCGATTCGATGCGCCGAATCTTGGTGGCCAACTCCGATGGCGTGTTTGCTGCCGACGATCAGGTGCGCACGTTGTTCCGCGTGAGCGTGGTGGCCAACGGTGACGCCGGCATGCAGACGGGTTACGACTCGCTCGGTCACACCATCGGGTTCGAGTTGTTCGACGAGAACGACGTGGAAGAACTGGCCGAGCGCGCCGCGCGTCAGGCGCTCGTCAAGTTGAAGGCTCGTCCCGCACCATCGGGTTCGTTGCCCGTCGTGATCAAGCAGGGCACCGGCGGCGTGTTGTTCCACGAAGCATGTGGTCACGGCCTCGAAGCCGACCTCGTGGGCAAGGGCGCAAGTGTGTACCGCGGCAAGATGGGCGAGCTCGTCGCATCGCCGCTCGTCACGTTGATCGACGACGGCACCATGAGTGGTGAGTGGGGTGCAATCGGAATCGACGATGAAGGTCACCCATCGCAACGCAACGTGTTGATCCAAGACGGTGTGCTTACCGACTACATGTGGGACTTCCTGCGTGCACGTAAGGAAGGTCGTCGTCAAAGCGGCAACGGTCGTCGTCAGAGTTACGCGGATTTGCCGATGGTGCGCATGACCAACACGTTCGTCACCAACGGCACCGACGAACCCGACGACATCATTCGCGACACCGAACACGGCGTGTACGTGGCCAAGTTGGGTGGCGGCCAGGTGGACACCGCGAGCGGTGACTTCGTGTTCGGCATGGTCGAGGCGTACCTCATCGAAAACGGCGAGATCACTGAGCCACTGCGTGAAGGCAATCTCATTGGTAACGGCCCACAGGTATTGCGTGACATCGACATGCTCGGCAACGACTTCGCCATGGGCAACCCCGGCACGTGCGGCAAGGACGGACAGGGCGTGCCCGTGGGCGATGGTCAGCCGACGCTGCGTGTGAAGGCGATGACCATCGGCGGCACTGCGGCGTGAGCAACGAAGTTCCCGAACTGCAAGCGATCGCCGACCGCGTGGTGGCGCAAGCCACGGGCGGCGAGCAGATCGAGGCCTACGTCAGTCGCGGCGGCGAGACCGCAGTGCGTGTGTACGAAGGCGAAGTCGAGCACTTCGTCTCGGCGCAAAGCGAGGGCATCGGCATTCGCGTGATTCGCGATGGCCGCACGGGTTTTGCCTACGCCGCCAGCCTGAATGCGGAATCGATTGCCGAAGTACTCGCCGACGCGCGCGACAACGTGCAGTTCGGTACGCCGGATGAGTTCGCCGGTTTGGCGACGCCCGATGGCGTGCCGCAGGTACCGCAGAAGTTCTGGGACGAAGAGTTGGCTGCATTCGCCACTGCCGACAAGATCGAGATCGCCAAAGAGTTGGAGCGACTCACGCTCGCCGTGGATGGCCGTGTGCGAGTGGAGGAGTCCAACTATGACGACGGTTGGGGTGAAGTTGCCGTAGCCACGACCACTGGCATTCGCGAGAGTGGCCGCGGCAACTCGTGTTACACGTCGGTCAGCACGCTCGCCGACGACGGTGACGAGACACAGACTGGTTTCGGCTTCTCGGTGGGCGACTCGCCGAAAGAGTTCGACTTGCAGCGAGCGGCCAAGGACGCCGCCGATCGCGCCACGCGCCTGCTCGGCGCGGTGAAGCCACCGAGCAAGCGACTCACCGTGGTGCTCGATCCGTTCGTCACCTCGCAGTTCCTCTCGGTGCTCTCGAGCACGCTGAACGGCGAGAACGTGGCCAAAGGCCGCAGCCTCTTCGCTGGTCGGTTGGGCGAGACGGTGGCCAACCCGCTGATCACGTTGGTGGACGACCCGACCAACCCACTCGCGTACACCTCCACCGACATCGACGGCGAAGGTTTGGCCGCGCGACGCAACGTGTTGATCGAAAACGGCGTGCTCAAGATGTTCGTGCACTCGTCGTACTCGGCGCGTCGAATGGACACGCGCAGCACCGGCAACGCCACCCGCGGCGGGTTCGCCGGCACGCCTGGCACCGGTTGCTTGGCAATGCACCTCGTGCCCGGAACGCAGAACCAGCAACAGCTGATCGCCGGTGTGCAGGACGGTGTGCTCGTGCAGATGGTTTCGGGATTGCACTCCGGTGTCAACCCCATCTCGGGAGACTTCTCCACCGGAGCGTCGGGAATGATGATTCGCAACGGTGTGATCGCCGAACCGGTTCGTGAGTTCACCATCGCCAGTACCTTGCAACGCATGTTGCAGGACGTGGCGAGCGTGGGCAACGACGTCGACTGGCTACCGATGCGAGCCGC
>CAZWKD010000020.1:0-2502 GCA_964633985.1 uncultured Acidimicrobium sp.
CTATCCCACTCGGTGAACACGCGCTCGTGTCCGAGCGACGTGGCTTCTTCGTCGTTCGCCGGGAGTCGAGCAGCCTCGGTGTAGTCGGGGCGGTCGACGCCAGCGATGTGGGCGAAGGTGGCAGCAAGCGAAACCAAACCGACCGGTGTTTGCACTCGCGCTGGTTGCATCTTGGCGCTCGGTGCAGGCGACCAAATGAGTGGCAGGCGCATCAGCGACTCCAAGTGGTACGGCCCCTTGAACAACAGACCGAAGTCTCCCTGGAACTCGCCGTGATCGGTGGTGAACACGACGTCGAGATCGTTCGTCCAACCCCGATCATCTACGGCCTTCAATACCCGGGCAATCGCTTCGTCGATCAGCTCGTTCTCCACGTGAACGAGTGCATTCACCTCGCGCACCTGATCGGCAGTCAACGTGGCGGGAACCCACTTTGAGGGCGCTTCATAGTTGGAGATGAAGGACCCGTCGTACCAACCGCGCAGGTGTCGCAACTTGCCGTCGATGATGCGCTCTCGCGCGGACGCATCTGCGATGTACCCCTCGGGCAAATCAAGGTCGCGCCAGTTCACTCGCGATACTTCGCTTTGTGGTGGATCCCACGGATGGTGCGGGTCAGGAAAACTCATCCAGCAGAACCAATCGCGATCTTGTGGCAGCGAGTCGAGCCAGTTGATCGTGTGCTCGGCTACCCAGTCGGTGTGGTACCACTCACGTGGAATCGGGTTCATCTTCACCTGTGGTGCGTTGGTATCGCCGCCACCCGTCGCATTCACCTGGAGCTCGTTGTCTAGTACCGCGTAGAACGAGCCGACGTGTTCGGGGTGTTCGGCACGTACCCACTGCGAATAGTGCAGAGGTCCGGCAGCACCGTGAGTGGCGAACTCGAGGTGGTCGAACCCGCGGTGGGTAGTGGGCGGATCAGTGACACGTTCGAACCCCAGGCGGTTCTCGCGAAAGCGGAGAAAGGGATCGAGCAATGGCTCGAAGTGGGCCTTGCCGATGAGAGCTGTGGCGTAACCCGCATCGTGCAATGTCTCGGCAATGCTCGGTGCGTCCTCAGGGAGCGGCACGCCGTTCATCCACACTCCATGAGTGGTCACGTGCTGTCCCGTGATGATGGTGCTGCGCGATGGCATGCACACGACATTTTGCGGCCGTGCGCGGTCGTAGTTGATGCCGCGCGCAGCCAGGGCATCGATCGTCGGCGTGCGGGCAATCGTGCCGCCGTTGCAACGCAAGGAGTCGTAGCGCTGCTGATCGGTGGTGATGAAGAGAATCTTGCGACCCATCACTTCTTCCTTTCGAATCGTTCAGCCAACTTGGCGATCCCTTCGCCTGCAGCTCCCGCAATCGGCAATGACAGCACTTCCGGATCCATGTCGGTGGAGTAGACGATGACGCAACGCGAATCACCGTCAGGAATGACGTCGACGGTTGCGAGGTGGCTCTTGATGATCGCGTTCGGCACGATCGAGTACTGGTAGCGGCGCAAGTCGTGGTCGACGAGCAGGATGTCTTCTTCGAAAGTGATTCCGTTGGCGAGTTGGATCCACCGCTTCGAACCTTCCACCTTGGTGGAGACCACGGGGAACCACTCGTGGAGGTTGTCCATCTTGGATATGAATCGCCAGACGGTGTCCGCGTCACACTCGATGAACCCGTGTCTGCGCACCGAACTCATCGCCACAAACTAACGGAAGCGAAGTGTCAGGCGGGGAGCGACCAGTCGATCGTCTCCACTCCAAACGAGGTCAGTGCATCGTTTGTTCGCGAGAACGGATGGGATCCGAAGAAGCCGTTGTGCGCCGACAGTGGGGAAGGATGGGCCGATTCGATCACCGTGTGGCGGGTATCGATGAGTCGTTTCTTGCTTCGCGCATACGCACCCCACAGCACGAAGACGAGCGGTCGCGCTTCGGCTCCGAGGAGTTCGATGATTCGATCAGTGAAGGTCTCCCAACCTCGTTTTTGGTGTGAGCCGGCCTCGCCTGCGCGCACCGTAAGCGTGGCGTTCAACAGCAGCACGCCTTGCCTTGCCCAGTGTTCAAGGTTGCCGTGCTGCGGTGGTGTGATGCCGAGATCGTCGCGTAGTTCTTGAAAGATGTTGCGCAGTGATGGCGGCACGGTCACTCCGCGTTGCACGGAAAAGCACAGGCCGTGTGCTTGTCGCGGACCGTGGTAGGGATCCTGGCCGAGGATCACGACGCGCACGTTTTCGAGTGGCGTCAGTTTGAGGGCCGCATACACGTCGGGTTCTGGTGGAAACACCGTGAACCGTGAGCGTTCCTCGTTGACGAAGTTGGTGAGTTCGGCGAAGTAGGGCTTGGCCATCTCGTCTCGCAGCGCTTCCATCCATGCGCTCGCCATGTCAACCACCGATGAGTCGGTACACGCGTTCGATGGGCCCCATGCCGAACAGTCGTGACCACCAGCCGGCCAGGGCAATCGCGAATGCGTAGAAGACGATGGCCATCGCCAGCGCAACGGCAAGACCCCCCT
>CAZWKD010000020.1:2602-14687 GCA_964633985.1 uncultured Acidimicrobium sp.
ATCGCGAATGCGTAGAAGACGATGGCCATCGCCAGCGCAACGGCAAGACCCCCCTCACGACCGATGCCGAGCCAATCGACGACGAGGTTGAAGAAAAGCACGTGAAGCACATAGATGCTGAGTGACAACTGGCCGATTCGTGCCAAGTACTCGACGATCGGTGAGTCTCGACGCGAGTCGACCAGCCAAGAGATGAGAATAAAAGCGAATACCGCCGTGGCGAGTGCACTCACGACGTACAGCACCGATCGGTCGTAGGGGTCGGTGGAGACGAGAACACGCATGATGACGTCGTTGCGATCGATCAACGCATTCGGCCACCACGCATCTCGTGCCAAGTGAGAGAGGCCGAGCGCAACTGCTGCAATCGCAATGAGTCGACCGCGAAGTGCGGTTAGTCGTCCGATGTGGCGTCCAAGAATTATTCCTGCAATCAGGAAGGCGAACCACGGAAGAACCGGGTGCGTGTGGTCGATGAACACCCTGATGAGGAGGTTGCGCGGTGAGTCGAGTTCGGGGGAGAGCCACGCCGTGCTTTCGCCGAGCCTGCCACGATCGAAGCGCCAGCCAGAGATTGCAGCCGACATCCCAATGATTACGGCCATCAACCAAACGAGAGCAGTCGTTCGCCACGTCACCACGATCGTGGCGAGCATGAAATAGGCCCCGTAGTAGAAGAGAATCGTTCCCGGCCAGATCCATTCGAGAATCAGACCAAGGCCGAAGAGAAATGCTCCACGGCGAAACAACACCAGACGGCGTCGTGCGATGGCGTGTGGATCACCTTGTGCTGAACGGAACAAGAGCGCGATTCCGATACCGGCGACGAACACGAACGTTGCCGCAAAGCGGGTGGTGAGGATGCCCGTCAATGGACTGAATATCGACTCCCACAGCGACTGGTCGAGTGGCTGTGTCCACTGTCGTGGGTTGAGATAACCGTGATAGTTGAGTGCGACGACGCCGAACATCGCCACCGCACGTGTGACGTCGAGGCTGTGAATCCGTTCGTTCACACCCAGTCGATCGTGTCCACCGTGACACGCGTCATCGGTTGTTGCACATCGACGAATTCTCCGACGCGAGGTGCACTTTCACCATGCGGCACGACGAGCATTGATGAATGCATGTGCGGTGCTTCGAGCAACGTGAGACGGCGGCGCTGGAAGTGGAAAGGACTCTGTTCGTTGGCGAGGACGTTCACGCCGTGCGCGGTTCCTGCTCCGACGATCACGATGGTGCCTGCCTCAGGGAGAGGGTTCAGCCGATAACCAGCGGTCCCCGACACACCATGGTGCACGTCGAGCACATCTGCGGAAAGGTCGACCATCGACTTGTCGCCGAGCCACAGATGGGTTCCTGAGCGCATCACGAGCTTGCGACCCGGGTGCGCCGACCGCAGTTGTGCAAGTGACGACGCGCTGAGGTGGCTCACATAGATCGGCAGCGAGTCGGGGAGATGTGCAATCGCGGCACCGACTTCGGCCGCATGATCCAGGTGATCCTGTGGCAGTGGCGGATGAATCGACCAGCCAACGTGCTTCAGCCCGACGTCGTTGACTCGTTTGACGAGATCTGGGAGTTCGTCTCGTGTGGCTCCGAAGCGCATCATGGATGAACGCAGCTTGATGAGCACGCGACCGGTGAAACCGGAAGCGACGAGTGCATCAACATGAGCCATACTGCCGACGCTGAGGATCGCGTTTGCGGGAATCGGGGTATGCGGGGTGATCAGTGGTGTGAGCACGAGCGCATCGTGGGTGCTCGGCACGTCGTGTGCCTCGAACACGGTGCCGACCGCGATCTGTCGCGCCATGGAGATGGCGTGGTGGATGAGGGCGTTGCGCGAAAAGCCGTAGCCGTTTCCTTTGACCACGGGGACCATGTCGCCGAATTGTCGCGCTGTGTCGCTCACGTGACGCAACCAGTCGTCACGCCGAACGGTCAGTCGCAGCGTCATCGCCCCTCACGATATCGGGATCCCCGACCAAGCGCGATCGACAGAGGTATGCCTTGTCTGGTGCGGACGGCGTTACGCCACACGCCGATCCCGTAACTCGCGTCATCGAGTAGGCGAAGCGCAGTGAACCGGATTGGGTCGAGTGCTGGCCGCTGTTTCGTCCACTCGACTGCCGGCGGAACCAAGGCGGCAAGTGCGAGCGCCACGCGAACGCGCTTGCTGAACAGAGCGAGCACCACCGTGATCGGCCACCACGATCGAGTGATCGCTCCAGCGATGAGTCGTGACGAGTGCGAGAGATTGCGGGCCGCAAGTCGGGCGAACGCCTTCCGTTCTTCGGTGGAGTTGGCAAGGGTGCGAGTCAGGCGGACTGCATCGGCGACGAAGACCACTGCCGCCAATACCGGGGAGAACAATGCGAGAAGCCAAGCTCCCAACATCAGTGGGGTCAGTCGCACAGGGGCGAGCGCGTCACCATGCTTGGCGGCAAGCGGAGCAGCGGAATAGCCATATCCGACTCGTTGCATGACGAAGTCACGCAATCGAGAGCGAGCGGCGTGATGAACGACGATGCTCGGCTCGTAGCGAACGACCCAACCTGCGTCGACGAGTCGCCACACTGCGTCGACGTCTTCGCCTGTGGCGAACGATTCGTCGAAGCCATTGATCTGGCGCATGGCCGTGGTGCGGCAGAGCCAAGTTGCGCTCGGGACATACGAGACGCGTGTGCCCTTGCGTACGTTGGCTTCCACGCTCCCCATGTCGAGTGGCGAGCGTGCAGATTCGTACTTGGCAAGCAGATCATCACCCTCTTCGCCGCACACCCGAGGTGCCACGATGCCGATCTCGTCACTGGTCATGCAGTCGAGGAGGCGTTGAACTGAGCCACCGGTGATCGTGACGTCGGCGTCGACGAACAGCACGAACTCCGAGTCCACGAGTGCGAGGCCCATGTTTCGTGCCGCACCAGGTCCTACCCGATGGCTGGTTCGCACCACCTCTGCACCCTGAATTTCATCGAGTGGATCAGGTGAGTGGTCGTCGACGACGATCACCCGGGCGAGTCCTTGTAGCGAGTCGACCAACTGTCGTAGTCGGGCAACCCCATCTTCATCAATGATGAGTGCAGGAATGACAGCGGTCACACGATCGATTGCATGTACACCTGGGATTGGAAGCGGATGGACGGCTCCGACTGCGACGAATCTGCGCACGAGATCGTCGTCGGCTACCGCCTCACCGCGTTCGATCGCCGCCGCAACGTCTCGCCCTCGATCAGTGAGGACGAATTTCGTGACCGGTGATCCGGCGAACACCACTGAGTCGCAGCGCATCCAACTCGGGTCGAGTGCGTAGCGCTTCAACGCCACTCACTTCGGCGTGCGTCGACGAACGAGCGCAGGTCGGCGATCATCTCGGTGATCAACCGCTGGCCTTCTTCACCGGTTGCGCCACGTGGATCACCAAGCACGCCACTTTCGCTGACACCCTTGATGCCACTCGTTCGAATTCCGTCGATGATCTCTGAGAGCGGGCTGGTGTTGCCTGCGACGGCACGGCTCATGTCGACGAGGTGAGGAGCAATGGCCAGCATGATCGAAGTCTCTGTGCGCCCAGCGTGCGCATCGCCGTCGAGCCTCGGCGACCATGTTGCGACGTGTCGCGACTCGGCTTGTAACGCGGCCACGGCGAGTGCGATGGCTCGCGTGTTGCCACCATGACCGTTGACGAACACGATTCCCATGCTCCAGTCGGCGCTCCGACCCAATTCGATCAACATCCGAGTGAGTGCTTCGTTGCCGATCGAGAGCGTTCCAGGAAATCCCGCATGCTCGCCGCTTGCGGCTATCCCGATTGGAGGAGTGACCAACACGTCGATGACCTGTGAGCAGAGATGTTCGGCGATGATCGTGTCGGTAGTCAAAGGCAAGTGGGGGCCGTGCTGCTCACATGAGCCGACGGGCACGAGGAGCAACGACTCGTGGATGTCGGTGTATGGCCGATCGCCGAGGGGCGTCATCGACTGCAGGCTACGAGCGATTGGTCTTGCGCAATTTCAGCAACCAGCGCACCACTTCGATCAGCACGGTGACGGAGAGCGCAGTGCCGAATGCAACAAGGAAGGCAAGTGTGTGGCTTTCCTCGAACGCCTTGCCCCCGAAGTACCCGAGCAAGGAGGCATAGCTTGCCCAGATCACGGCGGCGATAGCCGTCCACTTCGCAAACCATTTACGTGGTTGACCGGTGATGCCGCACGCAAGTGTGAGCAACGTGCGGCCACCGGGAATGAATCGTGCGGTGATGAGGAGCAACCCACCGCGCTCGTGGATCTGGTGGATCACTGCTTCCAAGCGCTTCTGACTCTTCTCTGAACGCGCATAGCGCGAGGTGAGCCAACCGCTCAGCCGTCTGCCGATCAGATACGACATGTTGTCGCCGATGAAAGCGCCGAGTGCGCCGAGAAGAATGACGAGTGGCAGGAAGAGATCGCCGAGTCCGGCACTCACACCGCCGATGATCACGGATGTTTCACTCGGCACGATGGGGAGTACCGAGTCGAGTACCGCGATCACGAAGATGATCGCGTAGAAGACGGGTGAGCCGGCGAAGTCCTTCAGCCAGTCGAACGACTGCGAGATGAAGTCGATCACGAGTTAGGCGGCGAGTTCGTCGTTCGAGCGCAAACGACGAATGTTGGGGAGGTGGCGCATGATGACGACGAGGACGAGTCCGAGCGTGGCAGCCAACTCCCAGATGTCCTCGCGGAAAAACCCGACATAGATCGGCACCGCGATGGTGATGACGAGGGAGGCGACCGACGACTTGCCCGTTGCCTTGCGTAGGACGAACCACGAGATACACAGAACGAGGCTCATCAGTGGGTAGAGCACGTACATAGAGCCACCGCCTGTGGCCACACCTTTGCCGCCCTTGAACTTGCGGGTGATGGGGTAGGTGTGACCGATCACCGCCGCATACGCACAGCCGAAGCCGAGCATCGTGACTCGATCGCCGGTGACCCACCAAGCGAGAGCAACCGATATGGAACCTTTCAGCACGTCAGCGAGGAAGACGACGGCCCCGTACTTCCAACCGAGAAGGCGCACCACGTTGGAGGTTCCCGGGTTGCCTGAGCCTTCTTTGGTGACGTCGATGCCACCACGCTTGGCGACGATCAATGCGCTCGGAAAGGTGCCGAGAAAATACGACACCACGACGACCACTACTGCGAGCACCGCATCCATCGGTTCCATTGTTGCCGATCCCTACGCCCGCACGAGGCGACGCGAATGATCCATGGCGGGCTTCGGCTTGATCTGCACTGGCACTGCGGTGAGAGCAGATTCCCCATGTCCCTTGACGCATTCAGGGTCAGGGCCATCCAGTGGCAGGCCCGTGAAGAACTTGGCTGCCATGCATCCGCCTTGGCACGCATCGAAACTTCCACACGACGCACAGGCGCCGGCAGATTCAGGTTCGCGCAACGAAGTGAACAGTTCACTCGTTCGCCACACCGCCGTGAAACCGCTCTCGAGCACGTTGCCGGCCTTGAACTCGTCGTGAATGACGAACGGGCAGGCGTACACGTCGCCGATCGGATCGATCAGGCAGACCACGCGGCCCGCGCCACAGAGGTTGAGGCCGGGGATCGAGTCGCCGAGTGCATTCAAGTGGAAGAAGGAGTCTCCGGTGAGCACGTTCTCGCCATGACTGATCAGCCAGCGATGGATCTCACGCTGTTGATCCTGCGTCGGATGCAACTGATCCCACGTGTCTGCACCACGACCGGAAGGGCGCAGGCGAGTGATGCGCAACTGCGCGCCGTAGTCATCGGCCAGTTTCTTGAATGCGTCCAGTTGTGAGACATTGTGCCGCGTCACGACGACGGAGATCTTGAACTTGCCGAAGTTCGCAGCGCGCAGGTGATCCATCGCCGCGATCGCCTTGGCAAACGAACCCTCGCCGCGAACCAGATCGTTGGTTTCTGCATCGGCACCATCGATCGAGATCTGAATGTCGAGGTAGTTCATCGCTGCCAGCCTTCGCGCATTCTCTGCATCGATGTATGCGCCATTCGTCGAAAACTTGACACCAATGCCGTTTGTCTCGGCTCGCTCGAGGATTTCGAAGAAGTCACGTCGAATCATCGGCTCGCCACCGCCGACGTTGATGTAGAAGACCTGCAGGTCTCGCAGCTCGTCGAGCACGTCGAACGCTTGCTGTGTGGACAGTTCGCGGGGATCGCGAACCCCGCTGCTGGAGAGGCAGTGGATGCACTGGAGGTTGCATGCGTAGGTGAGTTCCCATGTGAGGCAGATCGGCGAGGCGAGCCCCTGCTTCATGTGTTGAACGAGATCGCTAGCGGGCACGGACGACTTCCGAAGATTCGAGCTGGTTCAGTGCGGCGAGAAAACCTGGCCAACGATCGGAGTCGATGCCCTGCGCGGTGAGTGCACTCGCCAGCGTGTCGTGATCACCAAGTGACTTGACGACCGCAACGACGTCGGGATGCTTGAGGAATATCAGTCGGCGATTGCCGTAGTGATAGGCGAGAGCACCGAACTCCTCAGGGCGGAGAGCTACTTGCGGGTGCAGTTCACACGCCGACTCGAGCGTGATCGACATCGAATGGCGCTGGTCTAGTAGACGCCGCACATGCCATCGATGGAGATTTCCTCGATGAGCAGTTCTTCGGTGTGACCGGCGGTCTCGGCTGCCGGGCGTTCGTCGCGGACTTCCTCGGCGGCGGCAACGGGCGTGTTTTCCATGTGCAAACAGTAGCCCGCGCCAACGGGGTGGCGGCCGACGGCGCCACTCGGCAACAATGGGCGACAGCACGACGTGTGCGTGGCAAGGGGGTCGTATGAAGACGAAAGCCGCAGTGTTGTGGGAATTGAATGCGCCATGGAGCATCGAAGACATCGAGCTCGATGCGCCGGGTCCGAACGAAGTGCTCGTGAAGTTGGCCGCCTCTGGCATGTGCCATTCGGATGAGCATCTCGTCACGGGCGACTTGCCCTTCGAACTACCGATCATCGGTGGCCACGAAGGTGCCGGAGTGGTGCAGGCGGTTGGTCCGGGTGTGAGTTGGGTGCAGCCAGGCGACCACGTCGTGTTCGGCTTCATCCCGTCGTGCGGGCGTTGCCCGAGCTGTAGCACCGGTCATCAGAACTTGTGTGACCTCGGCCAGTTCCTTGCCACGGGTAAGCAGATCTCCGATCAAACTTCGCGTCACCATGCCAACGGCAAGGATGTCGGCATCATGTGTCTGCTCGGCACTTTCGCTCAGCACACCGTGGTGAACGAGGCGAGCTGCATCAAGATCGACAAGGACGTTCCGCTCGATCGCGCATGTCTCCTCGGTTGCGGTGTGGTGACAGGTTGGGGCTCGAGCGTCTACGCCGCTGAAGTTGCTCCTGGTGACACCGTCGTCGTGGTGGGCATCGGTGGCATCGGCGCAAACGCCGTGCAGGGTGCACGTCTCGCCGGCGCGAAGCGCATCGTGGCGATCGACCCGATCGAGTTCAAGCGCGAGAAAGCGATGGAGTTCGGTGCAACGCACACGGCCAATTCGATGGCCGAAGCGGTTCCAATGTTGCAGGAGCTCACACGCGGCACGATGGCAAACAAAGTGATCATGACGATGGGAGTCGGTAGCGGTCAGTTGATCGGTGAGGCGATGGCGCTCACCGCCAAGCGCGGTCGCGTGGTGGTGACCAACATCCACCCAGCGCTCGAGTACGGCGCGTCGATGAGCATGCTCGATCTCACACTGATGGAGAAGCAATTGGTCGGTTCGTTGTTCGGCTCGGGCAACCCACGCTCGGACATTCCGAAGTTGCTCGACCTGTATCGCGAAGGTCAACTCGATCTCGATGGTCTCGTCACCCGCACGTACTCCTTGAAGGACGTGAACGAGGGCTATCGCGCCATGCGCGATGGCGAGAACATCCGCGGTGTGATCACCTTCGACTGATGTCGACCACCGATCTCGTGGCGCGCGTCGCCTCGCTCGTGGTGGGGCGAGAGCGCGAGTGCGAATTGGTGGTAGCCGCCTTGATGGCTGATCGGCACGTGCTCCTCGAGGGCCCACCCGGAACGGGCAAGTCCACGCTGTTGCGATCCGTGGCGGGTGCGCTTGGCGTGGGGTTCGTGTTCGTCGAAGGCAACGCGGAACTGACTCCGTCCCGACTCCTCGGCACCTTCGATCCGTCGCGAGTGCTCGAAGAGGGTTACGTGCCGGATGTCTTCGTGGACGGACCGTTGGTGCGGGCCATGCGCACGGGCTCGCTCCTCTATGTCGAAGAAATCAACCGTGTTCCCGAAGAGACGCTGAACGTGCTGATCACGGTGATGAGCGAAGGCGAAGTAGCCGTGCCACGACTGGGCATGGTGCAAGCAGCAAAGGGTTTCGGTCTCGTCGCGGCGATGAATCCTTTCGATGCGGTGGGAACGGCACGTATCTCAGGAGCCGTGTACGACCGAGTGTGTCGTGTGGCGATGTCGTACCAGAGCGCAAAAGACGAACATGCCATCGTGATGCGCGCGATCGAGCAGATCGATGATGCGCCGTCGAGCGATTGGGTGGCGAAGGCGGTTAGGGCAGTACGCGCCACTCGTCAACACACGGATCTACGAACCGGGTCCTCTGTGCGCGGTGCTATCGACGCAGCGCTCGTCGCCGCGAATCTGGCCAAGGTCCGTTCTACGACGACTGCAGATTCTCGCGTCGGGCTGGATGCAGCCCTCGTTGCACTGAGCGGTCGAGTTCGTGTGCGAGAAGGTTCGTCGCGCACGAGCGATGAGGTGATCGAAGAGATTTGGACCTCGACCTTTGCCGAAGGAGACGCAAAAAAAGCGACAGCCCCCGCGGGGGCCAAGGCCTGACGAAAGAGGGGGCGGCAGCCGAACAGGCTGTGGCCAAGGCGAGCAAGCGCACCACTTCACGTGATTCGTTGTCGAAGCACGAACGCTTCGAACAGATTTCTCCCGAAGTGGGCGAACTCGATGAACAGGCATTCGACGATGCTCTACGCGAAGATGCGGATGAAGCTCTCGCGCTACTTGCGGAGATGACGACAGCTACCGATCCGATGTTGCGCGAACTCGCTCGGCGACTCGCCGGTCGGCTCTCGGTCGACCTCTCTCGTCGAGCTGGGTCGATGAGACGTGGTATCGGTCGTCTGGCAACTCGCAAGATGGGTGATGAGGTTGCGGACATCGATATCGACGCCAGCATCGATGCGCTGTTAGGGGCTGGAACGCGCCTGGGTATCGATCCAGACGAAATTCGCGTCAGGGATTGGGCCAAGCCGACGACTGCAATCTGTCTCGTGGTGGATCGCAGTGGGTCGATGGGTGGGAAACCCCTTGCTACTGCGGCGCTGTTTGCCGCGAGCGTGGCTGCACGACAACCAGAGGATTACAGCGTGGTGATGTTCTCGAGTGAAGCGGTGGCGGTGAAGTCACAAGGTGCCGCTTCGTCGACTGAACGTGTCGTCGATTCGGTGCTGTCCTTGCGAGGTCACGGCACGACCGACCTTGCGAGCGCCTTGCGTGCTGCATCTGAGCAGCTGATGCGTTCCACCGCGTCACGCAAAGTCACGATCCTGTTGTCGGACTGTCGCAGTACCTCAGTCGAAGGGACAGTGGAAATGGCGAGTGCACTCGACGAACTCTTCGTCGTTGCACCAGTCGGCGACGAGGACGAAGCACGGAAGTTTGCCGAGCGTGTGGGGGCGAGGTTCGCCTCCATCGACGGCCCGAGTGACGTGCCGAGCGCGTTCGCGCAACTGATCGACTAGCGGCAGGAGGGATCGTTCGGCGGAATCACGCCGAGCGTGTTCTGCTCGGGAGCAACGACCGGAACGGTGGTGTCGGTGCTCGTGTCGGTACCAGCACCTGCCACGCGCACGTAGCCGATTCCGGCCCTGCGTGGTGCGGCACCTTCATCACCCGCTTCTTGTGGAGTACCAAAACTCGCCTTGCCTTGGAACAATGCAAGTACCTCGCGCATGGTGTCGTTCTGTAGTCGCGGAACGAGCACTGCCTGATCGCCGATCATCTGCCCCGACGCTTCGATCGTGTACGAGGGGATACCACTCGTGTTGAGCCCACGCATGGCCTGGGCCAACTGCAGCATGCGAATCGGGGTGAGGTCCTCATCGGTGATCACGTTCTTCAGCCCCGCATTGAGCAGGTCGTTGGCCACACGTGGGCTGCCTGAGCCCTTGTCGAGGGCGCGTTGCATGGTGCGACGAATGAAGTCCTGCTGGCGTGAGATACGGCCCAGATCGCCCGTCCCGTCGACTTGCCATTCGCCCTTGGTGGGATCGAAGTATTGGTAGCCGGAACGTGAGCGCACATAGGCGAGAGCGTGCTCGCCCGAGAACTCGAAGCATGAAGCACCAGGAACATAGAGGCCCGTCTTCTTGTCGCGTGTCTCATAGGCAAATGGAATCTTCACTCCGCCTACTGCTTCGACGATGTCCTTGAAGGCGCAGAAGTCGATGTTCACGTAGTGGTCCACTTCAATTCCGAAGTTTTGGTAGATCGTGTCGACGAGACGATTCGGGTTCTTGCGATCGAACGCGGTATTGATTCGGTTCTCGCGTGTGGACCCGGCGATCTTCACCCATAGGTCGCGCGGGAAGGAGAGAAACGCGGCCTGGTTCTGTTTGGGGCTGACGCGAATGATCATGATCGTGTCGCTACGTTCGCCGAACGCGGATCGGTCCCCGAACGCACCCGCATAGGGAGAGTCCGGATCGATGCAACCGCCGTTGTCAGAGCCGGTGATCAGGAAGTTCTTGGCCTCGAGGTCGCCGTCGGTGAAGTTCCATTCGTCGGTCGGGTCAATTTGTGCCTCTTCCACTGCGCTGACCGACTCGTCTCGGTCGAGTGACACGACTTGCCGCGTGCCGAGACGCTGGCCCGCCCACAAAAGGCCGAGACCGACCACGAGCAGGGAGACTACGACGAAGATGTTGAAGACGAGGACCGCGTAATGCGAGCGCGGTCTGTCGTAACGGGGCATGCGCAAAGGGTAGTCGTGTGGTTTCAGGCCGATTGCTCGGGCGGCGCCAAGCGGACTGTCGTCACGGGACGTTCCTCCGTAGTTGATCCGAATTCGAGTAGCGCGATGGCACCTGCATTCAGAAGATCGTCCTTCGCCGTTTCGATCAGCGTGCGGTGCTCGTCCGTGGCATTCACCAGCACGTGTTCCACAGCTGCACGTTGTGACACCTTTGCTTCGGTCTTGGTGCGACGCACCGCGCCGAGTACCTCACACACGACGTCAAGGAGTGACTCTGCGTTCGCCATCGGTGTGACCCCAGCAAGGATCGATTCCGCCTTCGGCCAATCAGTGCGGTGGATGCTCCCTGATTGCCACCAACCCCACACCTCTTCGGTGGCGAAGGGAATGTGCGGGGCAAACAGTCGTTGCATGACCGAGAGCGCTCGTGCCAGAGCGGCCTTGGCCGAAGCGGCTCCCTCGCCGTAGGCACGTGTCTTCACCAACTCCACGTAGTCGTCACAGAACCACCAGAAGAACGACTCGGTTCGCTCGAGGGCGCGGGCGTAGTCGAACGACTCGAATGCAGTGGTGCAGTCGCGCACGACCGCCGCCAATCGGTGCAACATGGCGACATCGAGCGGGTGCGTTGGTGTGCCGTCGTCCGTACCGATGCCGAGTACGAACTTGCTCACGTTGAGCAACTTGGTGGCGAGCTTGCGCCCCACCTTCATCTGGTCCTCGCTGAACGCCGTGTCTACTCCCGGGCGTGCATTTGCCGCCCAGTACCGCACGGCGTCGCTGCCGTACTGGTCGAACAAGTCGATCGGCGTGACGACGTTGCCTTTCGACTTGGACATTTTCTTTCGATCCGGATCGAGGATCCATCCCGAGAGTGCGGCATTTCGCCACGGCGTCACTCCGTGCTCGAAATGTGAGCGCACCACCGTGGAGAAGAGCCACGTGCGGATGATGTCGTGTCCCTGCGGTCGCAGATCCATCGGGAAGACGTGGCCGAACATCGGGTCGCCCTCGACCCACTTGGCAGCGATTTGTGGCGTGAGCGACGAGGTGGCCCACGTGTCCATCACGTCGGGATCGCCGATGAA
>CAZWKD010000020.1:14787-20381 GCA_964633985.1 uncultured Acidimicrobium sp.
TTGCGGATGTACCACTGCCTGCTCGTGACGATCTCGAGTGGACGATCGCCTTTCTCGAAGAACTTCACAGGGTGCGTGATTGCTCGTGGCTCGGCCTGTAGGTCGCCGCTCTCGCGCAGCATCTCGACGATCGCCGTCTGGGCTTGCTTCACCGTCTTGCCAGCGAGTGCCGCGTAGTTCTGTTTGCCTCGTGCCGAGTCGATTCCTTCGGGCGCATCCTCGATGATCCGTCCGTTGCGGCCGATGATCGCTCGAGTTGGGAGGTTCAACTCGCGCCACCACAACACGTCGGTGAGATCGCCGAAGGTACAGATCATGGCGATGCCAGTGCCCTTGTCGATTTGCGCCAGTTCGTGCGCGCGGATCGGCACTTCGACATCGAACAGCGGAGTGCGCACGGTGGTGCCGAAGAGTGGCTGGTACCGCTCGTCGTCGGGATGTGCGACGAGTGCGACGCATGCGGGAATCAATTCGGGGCGAGTGGTGGAGATGACGACATCGCCCGATCCGTCAGAGCGTTCGAAGGCCACGTCGTGATATGCGCCTGGGCGTTCTCGATCTTCGAGTTCGGCTTGCGCAACGGCGGTGCCGAAGTCGACGTCCCACAGGGTCGGCGCTTCCTGCGCGTATGCCTCACCACGAGCAAGGTTGCGCAGGAACGCTGCTTGCGATGTCTTGCGGGCGTGATCGCTGATGGTGGTGTACAGCAAGCTCCAGTCCACGGAGAGGCCGAGTCGGCGGAAGAGATTCTCGAAGACCTTCTCGTCCTCGTGCGTCAGCTCTTCACACAGGGCAATGAAGTTTGGTCGCGAGATTGCCACGGCACGGTGATCCTTCGGCACGTCGCCGCGGAAAGGGGGCGTGAATGCGGGGTCGAACGGCACGGATGGGTCGCACGTGACGCCGTAGTAGTTCTGCACGCGCCGTTCGGTGGGCAGGCCGTTGTCGTCCCAGCCCATCGGATAGAACACCGCCTTGCCCCGCATTCGCCAGAAGCGGGCGAGCGTGTCGGTGTGCGTGTAGGAGAACACATGGCCCATGTGCAGCGAACCACTGACGGTGGGCGGTGGAGTGTCGATGGCGAACACGTCGTCGCGCGATGCCGATCGATCGAACGAGTAGATCGCATCGCGATCCCACGTCTCGATGAATCGGGCCTCGAGACCGTCGAGTGTGGGCTTTTCGGGCGCGCTCATCGTCGCTCAACGGTAGTGGGACGTGCTCGAGATGCCATGTAGATCGGGCTCTAGGCTTGCTGCGTGCTGAACCTGTACGACACCGCAACGCGTCAGGTTCGTGAAGTGCAATTGCGTGAACCGGGCAAGATCGGCATCTATCTGTGCGGTCCCACGGTGTACGGCCCGCCACATCTGGGTCACGGTCGTGCCACCCTCGTCTACGACATCCTTCGTCGGTACCTCTCATATCGGGGTATCGAGGTGCGTTTGGTCTCGAACATCACCGACATCGACGACAAGATCATCGATCGGGCGGCCCGAGAGAACCGCCCGTGGACTGACATCACCCACAAGTGCGAGTCGGTGTGGTTCGAGGCGATGGGCAAGCTAGGTGTGCAGCGCCCGACGGACGTTCCGCATGCCACTGAGTATGTGGAACAGATGGTCGAGATGGTGGGGGACTTGATCGCCCGCAATGCTGCCTATGTCACCGAAGATGGCGTGTATCTCGATGTGTCGGCGGTTCCCGACTATGGATTGTTGGCGCACCAGAGCCTCGAGGAAATGCAGAGTGGTGGTGGTGAACGGGAAGTCTTCGGTGCGGCGAACAAGCGCAACGCAGCCGACTTCGCGTTGTGGAAGTTCTCGAAGCCAGGCGAACCTTCGTGGCCCTCGCCTTGGGGCGAAGGTCGACCCGGTTGGCACAGCGAGTGCGTGGTGATGAGCCTCGAGTTGCTGGGTGAGGGTTTCGATCTGCACTGCGGTGGCGCTGACCTGCGCTTCCCGCACCACGAGAACGAGCGTGCTCAAGCAGTGGCGCTCGGTAAGAAATTTGCAGGTCATTGGATGCACAACGGCTTCGTCGTGGACCTCGAGGGCGAGAAAATGTCGAAGAGCCTCGGCAACGTCCTCAACTTGCTCGACCTGATCGACCAGTACGACCCGCGCGCGTATCGCATGTTGCTGTTGCAGACGCACTACCGGTCTCCGGTGCGCGTCGGTCAGGACAACATCGATGCGGCCGTGAAGTCGATCGCCGGACTGGACGGATTCGCCGCTCGTGTAGCCGCATTCGGAACCACTGCAAGCGACGTCGAGGTGATCGCCAAGTTCGTCGCGTTGATGGACGACGACTTGGACACACCACAGGCGATCGCTCTCGTGTTCGACACCGTGCGACGTGCCAATACCGCCCTGGACAAGGGCGATCACGCTCTTGCTTCATCGCTCGCCGCTGCCGTGTTCGAGATGTGCTCGGCGATGGGCCTCGACTTGAAGTCGACATCGGACGTTGACGCCGATGCAGTGGACATGGCGCAGCAACTCGATGCTGCACGGGCGAGCAAGGACTTCGCCGAAGCTGATCGTCTGCGCGGAGCATTGCAGGAGCGCGGCTACGTGGTGGAAACCACCAAGGACGGCACGCGAGTCCGACGCGCCTGACCGATGAGCACCAAGGAAACGCGCACGAAGGAACCGTTGCCGCGCGGGTTTTGGATCGTCTGGTCCACAGTGGCACTCGACATGGTCGGGTTCGGCATCGTGGTGCCGATTCTCGGCAGGTATGCGGATCGTTTCGGAGCGAGTGGACTCGAAGTTGGTTTGTTGTTCGCTTCGTTCTCGATCGCGCAGTTGATCTTTTCGCCGATTCTCGGTCGCTGGTCGGATCGTGTCGGACGCAAGCCGGTGCTCGTCATTTCATTGTTTGGCAGTGCGATCGGCAGTCTGATTCTCGCGTTCGCTGGATCACTACCGGTGTTGTTCTTGGGCCGAATCATCGATGGCGCGTCTGGGGCGAGTGTCGTCGTTGCTCAAGGTGCAGTCACCGACATGGCACCGCCACACCAACGGGCACGGGTGATCGGCTTGCTCAGCATGGCATTTGGTGTGGGGTTCATCGTCGGCCCTGCCATCGGTGGACTCGCCGCGCTCGGCGGTCCACATGTGCCGTTCCTGTTGGCTGGAATGCTCGCGTTGTCGAACGCAATCGCAGCGATCATTCGACTCCCCGAGACCCGCAAGGTGGTGACTCAAGCGACCACACGCGTTCGACTGAAAGGTAAGTGGAAGTCCAAGTTCGTGTTGGTGGCCTTCCTGACCACACTGCCGTGGTCGGGTTTCGAGTCGACGTTCTCGATCTTCGGCAAGGCACGTTTCGATCTCACTGAAGCCTCCACTGCAGGGGTGTTTCTCTTCGTCGGCATCCTCACCGCGGTGATGCACGGAACGTTGATCGGCCCGCTTTCCAGTCGCTTCGGCTCGGCGCGCCTGTTGCGCGCCGGTCTCGTGTCGATTGCGTGCGGACTATTGCTGATGGCCTCTGCGATTTCATGGCCAGTGTTGTTCGTCGCGTTGGCGTTCCTCGTGTTCGGTTCTGGGCTCGTCAATCCGTCGTTGACGGCGTTGGTCACCAACTCTGCTGATGACGATCGACGTGGTGAGGTGCTCGGCGTGCAGCAATCTGCAAATGCTCTTGCGCGCACCGTCGGCCCGCCGCTTGCGGGTCTTACTTTTGACTTGGTGGGGGTTGGTGCGCAGTTTGCACTCGGTGCGATCATCGTCCTGATCGCCGCATTCGTGTCGTTGACTCGGATCAATGAACGCTGAGGTTCGCGACGGCGAACTGAAGATGGGCTATCAGCCTGCGCTCGATGGTTTACGGGCGCTCAGCGTGATTGCGGTGATCCTCTATCACGCCGACGTGTCGTGGTTGCCTGGCGGCTTTCTCGGCGTCGAGGTGTTCTTCGTCGTCAGTGGCTTCCTGATCACATCGTTGATGTTGGAGGAGCGAGCGGCAAGTGGGCGTGTGAACCTTCGTACGTTCTGGATACGTCGGGCTCGACGATTGTTGCCCGCATTGTTCGTGATGCTTCTTGCTCTTGCGATCGCCGTCGCCACGTTCGCCACGGATTCCGCCCCTGACTTCCGCCGCGACGTTGTCCCAGCGCTGCTGTACGTCTCGAATTGGTGGCAGATCTGGTTCGTCGAGACTCCCTACTTCGCGGCCAGTGATTTGCCCGTACTCCGCCACCTCTGGTCACTCGCGGTGGAGGAGCAGTGGTATCTCGTGTGGCCGCTCGTGTTCATCGCATTGGCAAAGTTGCCGGGGCGGATGGCGTCTGCGATCGCCGTATTCCTGGGTGTCGGTGCTGCCGTGGCCACGGCGGTGCTGTGGCTTCCCGACTCCGAATCGCGCACCAACTTCCTCTATCTGAGTACGCCCACTCGCGCGAGCGGCTTGCTGCTGGGCGCAGCTCTTGCCCTGTGGTGGCGTCGAGGTGGTTCGGTGCGGCGGTGGCTGACCGTGATGCTCGACATCACTGCACTCGGCTTGTTGGGTGTACTTGGCCTTGCGGCCGCGACCGTGTACGTGAACGACGAGTCGCTGTATCGCGGGTGGTTGGCGGCGACGTCTGTGATCAGTGTGGTCTTGATCGTCGTTGCCGTACGTCCATCGCAAAGTTTGCTGCGCAAGGCGCTTGGTTCACTTCCATTAGCTGCAATTGGTCGTCGTTCGTATGGCCTCTACCTGTGGCACTGGCCGATCTTCGTGATCGGCGAAGCGCGAGACAACATGACCAACTTGGTGGTGTGTTCCATCGCAACGGTCGTGATCAACGAGGTTTGCTTCCGCCTGATCGAACAACCTGCTCGCAAAGGTGCGATTGGCAAGTGGTGGCAATCACGACAAGACTGGTCCACCGTGCGCAAGGCAAGTCAGCTCCTCGCAGGTATGGCGGTGATTGCCGGCGTGGCTGTCGTGGGCGTGCGGGTGAATGCGATCGAAGCACGCGATCTCTCGGTGGACACTTCTAACGAAGACGTGGTGTTCGAGCTCACCTCTCCAACGACCACGAAACCATCGTTGACTCAAACCACGGTGGCGACGACGCGAACGACGTTGCCCAGGTTGCCGCGCCGAGTGGTGATCGTGGGCGACTCGCAAGCCCACTCGCTGTACGTGAACCGACCATCAGGAATAGAAAAGACGTTCCAATTGGCGAACGGCGCTCTTGACGGATGCGGAGTTTTCGAGCGGGGAGTGGGAGTCGGCGGGAAGACTGGCGGATTCCGTCGCGACTTCGGCAATTGTGAAGGCTTCGACAAGAAGTGGGCTGCATCGGCTACCAAAGCAAAGGCTGAAGTTGCTTTGGTGGTGTTGGGCGCATGGGAAGTGCTGGATCTGCGGATCGGCAACGTGGTGTACAACCTTGGCACGGATTCGACGGATGCACTCTTCACACGCCAGTTGAGCAAGGGCGTGCAAGCCCTGCGCAAGACAGGCGCATCGGTGGCGCTGTTGGAGGTGCCGTGTATGCGACCGATCGAGTCCTCTGGTGGCCCTGTACCCCCGCTGCCTCAACGACGTGACGACGCACGAACCGGTCACCTCAACGAGTTGATGCGTGAGTTCGC
>CAZWKD010000021.1:0-18734 GCA_964633985.1 uncultured Acidimicrobium sp.
ACGACGAAGAAGCCACGTCGCTCGGACACGAGCGCGTGTTCACCGAGTGGGATAGTGCACTATTCGGCAAGATCGTGCGCCTGCGCACCATCAGTCGCGGCAACTTCGTCTGCACCGCGGCGCTCGACGGCACGATGAATCGTCGGGGTGAGGGCGAGTTGTACGACCTCGCCAATGATCCTCTGCAACACGTCAACTTGTGGGACGACCCGCGTTACGAGGCCACCCGTGACGATCTCCTGGACGACATGTGGGCCAACATGCCTACTGCGCGCGAACCCGTTCGCGCTCTCGACGCTCCAGTCTGACCGTTCCTCCTGCGCGCCAGCGCTAAGAAGAGGGAAACAACTGGTCGACGAAGAACAAGATGAGCTTCCACCACTCTTCGGGAGTCGGTCCACTTTCTCCCAGCACGTCGATGATCGTCGAGCCCAGATTGATCACGTTGAGCGCGACCGCAATGGCTCGAGGGTCCAAGTCCTCCCGGAGGAAACCGCGTTCTTGGGCTTCAGTCATGAGCTCGACCGCCACTTCAAGATGACGAACCTGCACGTCGCTCATCAACTTCTTCAATTCAGGATCATTACGCGTCTCTACGAGGACTCCCAATCTCCCCCAACGTTCGAGCACTTGACTCTTGTCGAAAGGATCGATGATGAAGGGAATGATTCGACTGAGGTAGTCGTTCTTGTTCGATGACCCGATTATCGCCTCGGACACTGCGTCGATGGTTTCCGCACTCATTCGTCGGATCTGCTCGGCAAGTGCTTCCTTGATCAAGCCCTGGCGATCCTCGAAGTGCCAATAGAGTGAACCTTTAGTTACGCCGACCTCTCGTGCGATGTCGTCGATGCGAACGGCGTCGATTCCGTGCGCCAAGATGGTCTTCAATGCAGCGTCGATGAGCGCCGCCCTCGAGTCGAGTGCCTTCTTCGCTGGCTTGGTTTTCGAAGAAGATTTGGTCTTCGCCATGATCCTCCGTTTGGCACAACACTAAAGCCCCGTCAGCAAGACAGTTCCCGCTAGCACAACATGCTCCTATGCCATACTTTTTGTATGCGCCTTTCCATACGTTTAGTTCGGCGTCAAAGGTCTCGCCTCATTGATCTGTTGAGGAAATTCAGAAGCATTGCTGTCGTCGTCATTTTTGTGTTTGCAACTCTCGTCTACGGAACCACTGTTCACGGAATTGCGGGAACCGTCTTGGTCAAGGATGTCTATGCGGGAAGCGGTAACGGCGTCAGTGGGACGCCAGTCGTTGCAGGTTCGACTTACTTTTTTGTCGGAAGCAACCTTGACACTGGCGGTGAACTTTGGAAATCAGATGGTACCGAAGCAGGCACTGCACTCGTCAAGGACATCAACCCAGGGGGAACTTCTTCCGGAATTCAATTTCTGACGGCCGTCGGGTCGAAAGTGTTCTTTCAAGCAACTGACGGGACCAATGGCGCAGAGTTGTGGGTGTCCGATGGAACAACGGCCGGGACATTCCTCGTGAAGAACATCGGCACTGGTAGCAATAATTCAATTCCACAAAAACTCACAGCAGTCGGATCGGTTCTCTACTTTCGGGCTCTCGACCTGACGAACGGAACCGAACTCTGGAAGTCGGATGGCACCGAAGTAGGCACCGCACTCGTCAAGGACATTAATCCGGGTAGCAACGCTTCCAGCCCTGACGATCTTGTTGCCGTCGGATCAACCTTGTTCTTCAACGCTGACGATGGGACCAACGGCAGGGAACTCTGGAAATCAGATGGCACTGATGCAGGAACGGTGCTTGTTAAAGACATAAATCCTGTTGGCAACTCAAATCCTGGATGGCCCGTCGATCCAACAGCGCCTGCAGTCCTCGGTGGTTCAACCGTGTTCTTTCAAGCAGATGACGGCACGAATGGAAAGGAGTTGTGGAAGAGTGATGGCACCACAGCAGGCACCGTTATGGTCAAGGACATCTTTCCTGGAGCATTGTCGGGCGACCCAATTTTCCCTGCGGTGGTTGGCTCAAGTCTCTTCTTCCAGGCCAACGATGGATCAGTCGGGTACGAACTCTGGAAAAGCGACGGAACCGAAGCTGGAACATCGTTGATCAAGGACATCAGGCCAGGATCCTCCTCATCTGGGGGTGTCGCATACAACGTGGTGATAGGAACCACGTTCTTTTTTCAGTCAAATGATGGAGTCAACGGCAACGAACTCTGGAAGAGCAATGGCTCTGCAGCAGGTACCGAGTTGGTTCGCAACATCCATCCTTCAGCAAGTATGGACTTCCAATACCCCATTGCAATCGGTTCAACTTTCTTCTTTTCAGCAACTGATGGCACGCATGGACAGGAGCTTTGGAAGTCTGACGGCACTCTTGGAGGCACCGAGTTAGTCGAAGATCTCAATGTTGGTGCCTCAAATTCAGGTCCAATTGGCCTCGCGAAGTTGGGGTCCATTCTCCTTTTCGCCGCAAATGATGGGACTCGAGGTCGAGAACTATGGCGGAGTGACGGGACTGGAACTAGCTCTACATCAACCTCGTCAACCACTTCAACCACTTCAACCACATCAGTTGCTGCAAGTGTTGTCGCTGCGCCCAATCCGCAGGAAGCCGTTTCTCCATCAACAACCTTGCAGACAACCATTACTCCTGCGATTCCAATTGTGGATCGCCGAATAACTGCTGATCCAGGACCGACTTCAGCCAGGGTCCGATTTCTCAGGCCAGAGTCAATTGATGACACACAGACCATCAGTTACTCGCTGGATGGTGGAAAAACGTGGCTAAGCATTAGATCTCTCAAATCCAGTCCGAAACACATGAACTTCTACATCGGGGGTCTTGATCCGGGACGAAACTACTCACTCGTCCTTCGACACACTGCTTCCGATGGGTCTCATCAACGGATCGGCTCAACGAGCTTTTCTACAACATCTCGTTTGCCTGAAACCGGAAACACATCAGTCTCACTTTTTTCGATTATCGCTCTATTGATCGGACTAATCCTCGTACTCACTAGAAAGCGAATCCTTCGAAAACCCTAGAGCGCAGGAATCTGCTGCGTGATGCAGTGGATACCGCCACCGCCATACGCGAGGATGCCGCCAATGTCGAGACCGATCACGTCACGGTCTGGCATGTATTCGCCCAGTAGGGCAAGCATCTCGTCGTCGGCGGAATGCCCGGCAACGGGAACGATCGCTGCCCCGTTCACCACATAGAAGTTGAGATACGGCGCCTGCACGGTGCGCCCGCCGTATTCCACGAGAGGTAGCACCGGCACCTCGAGGATCGTGAGCCCGTGTCGCTCCGCCACCGCGCGGTTCTCGCGCATCAGTCGATGGTCGACGAGCGATTCGTCGTTGCAACCCTGCATGACGAGCACACCCGGCGCCACGAATGCGGCGACGTTGTCCACGTGTCCGTCAGTGTCATCATCCATCGACACGCCATGCGGCAGCCACACCACTTCGTTGACACCAAGCTCGGTGCACAACCGCGCTTCGATCTCCTCTCGCGTCAGCGCCGGATTGCGGTTCTCGTGTAACAGGCATTGCTCGGTCGTCACCAATCGGCCTGCTCCATCCACGTTGATCGATCCACCCTCGAGCACCATGTCGATGTGCTTGGCGCGATGGCCCGCATGGTCGGCCCACGCGCTCGCCAGCTTGGCATCGTTGTCATAGGGCGTGAACTTGTTGCCCCAGCCGTTGAAGATCCAATCGAGTGCCACCCGCTCGTTGCCGTCGCGAACATAGATCGGCCCCGTGTCGCGAACCCACGAATCGTCAATCGCGATGCCCACCACATCCACATCGTCACCGCACGCTCGCTTTGCCTCGTCGACGTCCTGTGGTCGCGCGATCATCGTCACCGGCTCGTAACCCGAGATCGTGCGAGCAAGTGCCGCGTGCGCCCGCTTCGCTTCGGGGAGATATTCGCCGTAGAGGTCCACTCGAGTGGGCCAACACACGAGTGAGCGCTCGTGTGCGGCAAACTCAGGCGGCATCAACAACACGCGCCCCCGTCGAGACTGGTGAGCGAGCGGTACAACTCGGGGCGACGATCGCGGAACAGACCCCACGACAGTCGCATCTGACGCAATTCGGCCAAGTCGAATTTCGCCACCAACACTGCTTCATCCGTGCGGTTGGCCTCTGCCACTTTTGCGCCGGTTGCATCGGCGATGAATGACGAACCGTAGAACGTGATCTCCGTGGCTCGACCCTGCTCGCGTCCGATGCGATTTGCCGCTACCACGGGTACGAGGTTTGCGCCCGCATGACCTTGCATCACGCGCTGCCAGTGACCGGAGGAGTCCCAAGTTGGATTCGGTGGCTCACTGCCGATCGCCGTCGGATACAGGATCACTTCTGCACCTTGCAGCGCCATTGCTCGCGCAGCCTCGGGGAACCACTGGTCCCAACAGATACCAACACCGATCACACCGTGCCTGGTGTTCCACACACGGAAACCAGTGTCGCCAGGGCTGAAGTAGTACTTCTCGGTGTACCCCGGACCGTCGGGAATGTGGCTCTTGCGATAGATCCCCATCACGGTTCCGTCCGCGTCGATCATCGCCACCGTGTTGAACAACGCGTTGTTCGCGCGCTCGTACACGCTGATCGGCAACACCACGCCCAATTCACGCGCCACGCCACGGAAGTGTTCGACCGTCGGGTGGCCTTCGATCGGTAGCGCCCGCTTCAGATCGTCAGCCGTCTGGTCCTTGCAGAAGTAGTGACCCTCGAACAGTTCCGGAATCAAGACGACCTGAGCACCCTGTTTCGCCGCTTCGCGAACGAGTCGCTCAGCAGTGGCCACGTTGGTGGCGACGTCCTCAGTCATCGCCATCTGAATGGCGGAGAGAATCATCCTCAGAGCACGCTCTCGATGGCGGCAACTACTTCGGGCGCATCCGGGGCCGTCTTCGGGTGGAATCGTGCCACCACCTTGCCTGCACGGTCGACCACGAACTTCTCGAAGTTCCAGCGAATGTCACCGTTGTACCCCTCACCGTCATTCGCTTCGTTCAACTGGCGGTACAGGGGATGCTGGTGATCACCATTGACGTCCACCTTCGTCGTCAAAGGAAAAGTCACGTTGAAGCGTGTGTCGCAGAATTCCTTGATCTCCTCGGCGGTACCAGGCTCCTGGCCGAGGAACTGGTTGCAAGGCACGCCGAGCACGCTGAATCCCTTGTCGGCAAAGCGGCCATGAATGGCCTGCAAGGCCTCGTACTGAGGAGTGAGCCCGCACCGCGAAGCCACGTTCACCACGAGTGCCACCTTGCCCTTTACCTCGTCGAGAACATTGCCGCTTCCCATGAGCGGTGCAATTGCGTTGTCATAAACGGACATCATCGCCTCCTTCGCCACGAGCGTACCCGTACACCTGCTACACAAGTCGGGTGACTCGAGCAAACTTCGACGCCAACTACTACCGCCGCTTCTACGCACAAACCCCGGTGCACTCGCGCAACAAGGTGGCGGTGCTCGCCACTGCGGTGCACTCCATGTGCGAGTGGTGGGACGTACGGGTGAAGTCGATGCTCGACGTCGGTGCGGGAATTGGTTACTGGCGCGACTGGTACCGCGAGAACCATCCGAAGGTGCGCCTGCAGTCAGTCGACATCAGCGAGCACGCATGTCAAAAGTATGGTCACGACTTACGCGACATCACCGAGTGGGCGCCAGCCAAGCCATTCGACCTCGTCGTCTGCCACGGCGTGCTGCAGTACGTGAGTGACCGCAACGCTCAGCGCGCAATCGACAACCTTGCTGCCGCGACAAAGCACGTGCTGTATCTCGAGATCCCCACGAAGGACGATCTCGATGAAGTGGTGGACACGAAGTCAACCGACCTCGACATTCACTGGCGATCGGGTGACTGGTATCGCAAGCGTCTCGGCAAGCACTTCGTACAGGCCGGTGCAGGGATGTGGGTGAAGCGATCGAGCTCGATCGTGTTGTACGAACTGGAGCGCTGCGACTAGTTCTTGCGGCTGACCGCAGCCCACACCGTGCTGGTGCACGCAGCGGCCACCACGGTCTTCAACACGTCACCCACGAGGAACGGCGCCACACCGAGCGAGATCGCGTTCTGGTCACCCGTGGCCATGGGTACACCGAGGTGCACGCTCAACCACGTTGCGCCAAACGTGTAGATGATCGCCGAGCCCAAGAGCATCGCCGGCAACGATGTCGCGAAGTTTCGATCCTGCTTACGCTCGGCAAGTCGACCGACACACCACGCAGCCACGATGAAACCGAGCAGGTAACCCATCGTTGCTCCAGTGGCCGTCTCCCAACCGCTGCCACCACCTGAGTAGAACGGCAGCCCGACGATCCCACACAACCAGTAGGCGCCCATCGACAATGCACCGCGGTTCGCACCGAGCACTGCTCCCACCAGCAACACCGAGAAGGTCTGCAACGTGAGTGGTACGGGAGTGAATCCGAGGGGGATCTCGACCTGTGCCGAGATCGCAGTGACGAGTGTTCCGAGGGTCACGAGTACCGCATCACGTACGAGCGTGTTCTCTCGACGGGAAACGGGAATGAGATCGGCAAGCACACGGGATGACGCAACGGTGTTCATGACCGACGACGCTACTCGCGGGGTCGAACCTCCCAAAAGCCGCTGGTCACCACATCAATCAATGCTTCCTAGGATGAGGACATGTCGGGCACGGTCGCCGAAGCGTTCGCTCTTGCCGAGAGGGCCGGTGCCGCCATCGAGTCAGCATTCGACGGCAAGCATCACCTCCTCGTAGTACTTGGCTCGGGTTGGGCCGAGTCGGTACCGATGCTGGAGCAAGCCTCGAGCACGCCCAGCCGTTCACTCCCCGTCCACGAGATTCCTGGGTTCGCCAAGCCGACAGCGCTCGGTCACGGTGGTCAACTCAACTCGATCACGATCGGTGCTACTCGCGTCTTGCTCCTCACTGGCCGAACGCACCTGTACGAGGGGCGTGGTGTGCACGCCGTCGTGCATGGTGTGCGCTCGGCACATGCAGCAGGCTGCACGTCGGTCGTATTCACCAACGGTGCTGGATGCCTCCGTCCGGATTGGAAGGTCGGCTCAGCCGTACTCATCCGTGATCACATCAATCTGACTGGGCACTCGCCACTCACGGGCGACAACCCACCCGCACCCTTTGCAGGACGTTTCGTCGATCTCACCGACGCGTATTCACGGGAGTTGCGCGAAGTAGCGAAGCGCGTGGCACCGGACATTGCCGAAGCCGTGTATCTCGGATTGCACGGACCACATTTCGAAACGCCATCCGAAATTCGTGCCGCCGCCTCATGGGGCGCCGAGATGGTGGGTATGTCCACCGTGCTCGAAGTCATCGCCGCTCGACATCTTGCGATGAAGGTGCTGGCACTCTCGCTTGCAACGAATCAAGCCGCCGGCCTAGGTAGCGAGCCGCTTTCCGGCGAGGAAGTGATCCAGGTTGGTAAGGAAGCTGCTCCTCGCGCCGGTGCGCTGCTACGTGACGTGCTCATCGCACTCGATCGCGCAGAGGTGGTATGACACTCGCCATTACCAACGCCACCGTTGTCGTGGCGAACGACGCAGGTGATGTGATCGAACGGGGCAACATTCTCGTCAATGACGATGGTGTGATCGAGGCAGTCACGACCAAGTCGGTCGCTGCCGGCGAGATCATCGATGCCGACTCAGCGATCGTGATGCCGGGCATCGTGAACGCCCACACTCACCTCGCGATGACCCTCTTCCGCGGACTTGCCGACGACATGAATCTCGAGGCATTTCTCGATCGGTTGATGCCTGCCGAGTTCGCCGTGCTCTCTCCACAAGCGGTTGCCGCCGGCACTCGACTCGCAGCACTCGAATCATTGCGCGGCGGCATCACGACTGCACTCGACATGTACTACTTCCCTGAGTCGATCGTGAACGTCGCCAAGGAGACGGGTCTCCGCATCCTCACCGGACCGACACTGCTCGAGTTCGACGGACCAGAGCAACTCGCGTTCGAAGCCCGTCTCGAATGGTCGCGCCGCTGGCTGTCGTCTGCGGATCGTTTCGGCAAGTGGCTCGGACCACACAGCACGTATTTGATGAGTGAGGAACAACTACGCCACACTGCAGCGCTCGCCAGCGATTCCGGTGCCGGTATCCATGTGCACGCTGCAGAGACACGCGGCGAAATGACTCAGGTGGCCGCTCGTCACGGTGGTCGCACGCCCGTGCAGGTTCTGCACGACACGGGCCTCCTTGCTGGCGCGGTGCTCGCACACGGGGTGCACCTCTCGGACGACGACATCGCACTCGTCGCCGCCCACGGAGCCTCCGTCACGCATTGCCCCGCGTCCAACCTCAAACTCGCCAGTGGCTTTGCGCGCGTCGTCGATCTGATGCGCGCGGGAGCCAACGTGGCTCTCGGCACCGATGGACCGGCTTCAGGTAACGACCTCGACATGTGGTTGGCAATGCGACTGGCGGGTTATGTGCAGAAGAACCTGTCCGGGGACCCCGCGCAACTCACGGCACCACAAGTCGTACGTATGGCCACGCTCAACGGAGCCCGCGCACTCGGCATCGATGACCTCGTCGGCTCCATCGAAGCTGGCAAGCGGGCAGATCTCGTGGTCTTGGATTCACACTCGCCATCCCTCACACCCACCTTCGACCCGCATGTCGCTCTCGCCGCCTCCGCGGGTCGTGGTGACGTCCGCCATGTGATCGCCGATGGCCGAGTGGTGACGCGGGATCGACGGGTGCTCACGATCGACGAGGCTGCGGTGCTGGCCGAAGCCGCCGAATATGCGCGCCAAATCAAGGCTGCGGTTATCGTCTGAACATGCCAGAGATCGATTGGGAACTGCTCCGCAAAACGGCCCACGAAGCAGCGACACATGCATACGTGCCCTATTCCAAGTTTCGAGTCGGCGTAGCCGGGTTGGTGAGTGACGGTCGGATCATCTCCGGCTGCAACATCGAAAACGCTTCGTACGGGCTCACGCTGTGCGCCGAGTGCGCAATGCTCGGCGAGCTGCACATGGGGGGTGGTGGCCGACTCATTGCCGTCGTCTGTGTGGGCAACGACACGCACGTGACTCCGTGTGGACGATGCCGCCAGTTGCTGTGGGAGCACGGTGGCGCGAACCTGCTCGTCGAAGTGGAAGGTGTGCCGCGTCCGCTGTCGGAACTTCTTCCCGCCGCTTTCCCCGAGTTCTCCAACTTCGAGAATCCCGCCGAGGGCTGAGTGCTCACCGCAGCACAAGTTCAGCGTTTCCATGACGAGGGTTTCCTCGTATTGCCCGACTTCGTACCAGCCGACAAATGCTTGGAGCTGCGTGACCGCGCGATGATGCTCGCAGAGAAACTGGTGCCGTCTCCTGAGGAAGCCACCATCTTCACCGCCGACTCAAACGCAAGACATGCCGCTGACAAGTACTTCCTCGAGAGTGGTGACAAGATCCGCTGCTTTTTCGAGAAGGATGCATTCGACCCATCGGGCGCGCTACGCAGCGAACCGCATCTCAGCCTGAACAAGCTCGGCCACGCGATGCATGACCTCGATCCTGTCTTCGACGCCTTCAGTCGCACACCAAGAATGCGAGCAGTCGCCACTGACTTGGGGATGAGCGATCCCCTCCTGCTGCAATCGATGTACATCTTCAAACAACCTCGGATTGGTGGCGAGGTGAATTGCCACACCGACCACACCTACTTGTGGACGGAACCCGCCTCCGTCGTCGGTTTTTGGGTGGCCATCGACGACGCCACCACCGAAAACGGTTGCATGTGGGCACTTCCCGGCGGACATCGCATTCCCGTCAAGACTCGCTCGCGGTTGAATGACGAACGCAACGCCACCATCACCGAGGTACTCGACCCCACGCCGTACCCCTCCGAAGGTCTCGTGCCGCTCGAAGCGCATCGCGGAACACTCGTCGTGCTCCATGGCACGCTTCCTCATCTCAGTGGGCCGAACACGTCGAACAATCCTCGGCATGCGTACACCGTCCATGCGATTGACGGCACGTGCGAGTACCCGAGTGACAACTGGCTACAGCGACCGTCGATGCCGCTACGCGGCTTCTGACTAGATCAGCAGTTCGGCAATTTGTAGGGCGTTCAATGCGGCGCCCTTACGCAAATTGTCGTTCGAGATGAACAACACGAGACCACGGTTGCCGTCCACGCTCGCATCTTGACGAATGCGCCCCACATAACTCGGGTCGCGACCTGCGGCACCGAGCGGAGTGGGAATGTCCTCGAGCGCCACACCAGGGGCATTGGACAACAACTCCGTTGCTTCGAACGGAGTGATCGGCTTGGCGAACTCAGCATTGATGCTGAGCGAGTGACCGGTGAATACCGGCACGCGTACGCAGGTTCCCGACACACGGAGCTCGGGAATATGCAGGATCTTGCGACTCTCATTGCGCAACTTCTGCTCTTCATCCGTCTCGAACGAGCCGTCATCAACCAGCGAACCCGCCAAGGGAAGCACGTTGAAGGCGATCGGCTTGACGAACTTCGACACCGGCGGAAATTCCTGAGCTGAACCGTCGTAGGTCAGAGCTTCTGCGCCTCGCACCACTGCTTGAGCCTGCACGTTGAGTTCTTCGACACCAGCCACTCCACCACCGCTCACGGCCTGATACGTGCTCGCGACGAGTCGCACGAGTTGGGCGCGATCATGCAGCGGCTTCAGTACCGGCATTGCAGCCATCGTGGTGCAGTTGGGGTTGGCGATGATTCGCTTCTTCGCCGCCTTGACATCTTCCGGGTTTACTTCGGCCACGATCAGTGGCACGTCGGGGTTCATTCGCCATGCCGACGAGTTGTCGATCACCATCGCGCCCGCATTGGCGAACTTCTCCGCCAGATTGCGCGAGGTGGTGGCTCCCGCAGAGAACAACACCACGTCGAGACCACTCGGGTCCGCGGTCGCCGCGTCTTCCACCGTGATCTCTCGGTCTTTCCACGTCACCTTTTGTCCTGCAGACCGGGCAGAAGCGAAGAACCGCAACGAATCGACCGGGTAGTTGCGCTCGGCCAACAGGCGGCGCATCACCGTTCCCACCATGCCGGTTGCGCCAACGATTCCTACGTGCACGGTGTGCAGGTTAGTTGTCGAACAACCACTTCTGCGCCTGTTCGCGCGTGATGTTGCTGCCGCAAACGATCGTTGCGGTGTCGGTACCACGTAGCGACGTGTGTTCGAGCAGTGCACCGGTTCCCGCCATACCTGCTGGCTCGGTGACGAGACCGGCGTGCTCAAAACCAAGTCGCATCGCGTCGACGATCGACTCGTCCGAGACGAGGATCACATCGTCGACGATGCCTCTCATGTCTTCAAGAGCCTCAGCGATGGGTGTTCGCACGCCAATGCCGTCGGCGATGGTGGACGTCGACGGACGATTGATCACCTCGTGCTCGTGCCAGGAGGCGTGCATCGAGTCTGCACCAGTTGCACACACACCAACGATCTCGATGTCTGGCCGCGTGGCCTTCATCCAGCGCGCCACGCCTCCGATCAGTGCACCATTACCAAGAGGAACCAGTACCCGCGTGAACCGCGCATTGCGAGCCAGCTCGAAGCCGATCGTTCCTGCACCTTCGGAGATCGCCACATCGAGCCCGTCCTCTACGAAGCGCGCACCTGTCTCGGCGCAGAACGTCTTCGCTGCCTCTTTGGCCGAATCGAAGTTGTCACCCACTTGCCGTACTTCTGCCCCGAGCGCACGCATTCGTTCCACCTTGAGCGGATTGGCGTTTTCGGCGCAGTAGATCACGATCGATCGTCGCTGCGTACGACACGCATAAGCCATCGCCTGACCGAAGTTTCCTGCAGTCGCACACACGAGGTCGATTCCGGCAAGGCTCTGCAGGTTCTCGCGAACGAAGAAGTCTGCACCCCGACCTTTGAAGCTGCGGATCGGATTGAGTGTCTCGACTTTCAGGGTCAGCCGAGTGCCGAGGGCCGCAGACAATGCTTCACTTTCGTACTGCGGTGAGTTCAGGAACACTGGATCGATCGTGTTCGCCGCTCGTTCGATTGCTTCGAGCGACAGGCGATGACTCACTTCAATTCCAAACTCAGCCACCAGTGGCTGCGATTGACGCGCTTCAACGGCGACACCGCAACGTCAGCGTCTTGCACCTTGCGCGCCAGACGAGGTGAGTGGTGGACGGAAGCCTTCGCCACTCGCGACCATGCCGAACTTGCCTTCAATGAAGCAATCACCTCGTCTGGCCCAAGGCGATTGGCCTGCCAGCCCAATCGCGTGGTCCAGCGCATCGAAGCGAGCACTTTGCCGATACGCGGCAACTTCCACAGACTGCGCATCAACACACCGAGTGGCACGAGAGCGGCATCGAGGGGCACCCACGATCGATAGTTGAGGACGACCCGACCACCATTGCGGGTGACCCGCACGGCTTCGCTCGTCAACGAGAGAGCATCGCTTCGCTCACAGTGCTGGAGGGTGATGTACGAGAACGCCACGTCGACACTCTGATCGGCAAGTGACAACGATCGGCCATCAGCCACATGCACCGTGCGCAGACGCTCCGGCCGACCATGTTTGGCGACCGTCTCACGACACCGCTCCAAGAAGGCTGCGTCGATGTCGGCTGCCACCACCTGACTGCACATTCGCGTGAATGGCGCCGTCATTCGGCCGATACCACTGCCAATCTCAAGCAATGTTTGTGACGCCAACTTCTCCCCTGGTAACTCGAACTGGCGCATGTAGCGACGCACTTCCTTTTCGCCGGTCGCAACGAAATCGCCGAGTGTGAGAGCCGTACCCGTCTCGTTGTTGAACACCCAACCGGTGGTGCGCACCACGTCATCTGCAGTGAGACCGGACTCTGTCTTGTTCCCCGCCGTTTTCCACGGCACGAACTGGGTGCGCTTGACCATCGTCTTGTTCGCCGCCTACTTCCGCTCAGGCAACGGAGCCGAGTAGTCCTCGCCGCTGTCGAGATCGAACGCCGTATGCAACGAGCGCAATGCGGTTTGTAGGTGCTCCCGACGCACCACCACCGAAATACGGATCGTCGAGGTGGAGATCATTTCGATGTTCACGTCGTTGTCTGCAAGTACGCGGAACATCTTGGCTGCGATACCAGGGCTTGACTTCATACCCGCGCCGACGAGCGAAAGTTTGGCGATGTTGTCGTCCTGCGTGACGCCCGTAGCACCCACCTTCTTGGCCACATCGCGGAGGATCGGCTCGGCAATCTTCACATCAGCCATTGGCAAGGTGAAAGAGATGTCTGTCGTTCCTTCGATCGAGGTGTTCTGCACGATCATGTCCACGTTCACGTTGGCCTTGGCCAACGACTCGAATAGCAACGCGGACACGCCCGGCGTGTCGGGTACGCCGAGCAGGGTCATCTTCGATTCCCCCACGTCGTGCACCACTCCAGAGATGATCGGGTCTTCCATCTTTCGTCTCCCCTCATTGTCCTCACCAGAAACCCAGGTGCCCTGCTCCCACGTGAAGCTCGATCGCACATGGATCGGCACGTCGTGATTGCGGGCAAACTCCACACTGCGAAGTGCGAGCACCTTGCTCCCGGCACCGGCCATCTCGAGCATCTCGTCGAAACTCAACCAGCCGAGCTTGCGTGCCTGCGGCACCATGCGCGGATCAGCACTGAACACTCCGGTGACGTCCGTGTAGATCTCACACACGTCGGCGCGCAGCGCAGCTGCCATCGCCACGGCCGTGGTGTCACTGCCGCCGCGTCCGAGCGTCGTTACTTCACGCTCGGTACTCACACCCTGAAAACCGGCGATCACCGCCACCTTGCCCTGCGCCAATGCCTCGCGCACACGGTCACCCTTGATCTCGAGGATCTTCGCCTTGGTGTGCGACGTGTCGGTGATGATGCCCACTTGACTGCCCGTGAAGCTCATCGCTTCACACCCCAAATCATTCAGCGCCATGCACAGCAGTGACATCGAAATTCGTTCGCCGGTGGTGAGCAGCATGTCCATCTCGCGACCCTGAGGGTTGTTCGACACCTGACGAGCCAGCTCCACCAAGTTGTCGGTGGCCTTGCCCATCGCCGACACCACTACGACCACGTCGTTGCCTTGTTTGCGGGTCTCCGCGACGTGTCGTGCAACATTCTTCATGCGATCCGGATCGGCCACGGACGTGCCACCGAACTTCTGCACAAGGAGCGTCACAGGTGTTTCACGCTAGTCGTGCGTGGCTAGCCTGACGGAGCGATGGGCACCGACAAGCGCAGTAGGAAAAAGGAAAATCGCCAGAAGCGACTGAGTGAGTTGGCCAGGGCCAACAAGCGTCGTCGGACTCAGCGCAATGTGGTCCGCATCTTCATCGTCCTCGCCATCGTGGTGAGCGTCGCCGGCATCTTCAGTGTGACGGGCGGCGACCAAACAGCCGAAGCCCCCACCACCACCGCAGCCACCCCGGTGACGACGAATTCCATCGCACCGCTCGAAGGCCGGACGATCACTGGCGATACGCCCTGCCCAGCCGAAGATGGCTCCGAGGAGCGTGCAGGACAGTTCGAGAAGGCACCACCGACTTGCATCGAGGACGGTGTCGTGTACTCGGCGTTGGTCAGCACCAACAAGGGCGACTTCACCATCCAACTCGATCAGACGAGGGCACCACTTGCGGTGAACTCCTTCGTCACACTTGCTCGTTACAAGTACTTCGACGGCACGCAATGTCACCGAGCGATTCCCAATTTCGTCGTGCAGTGTGGCGACCCGACGGCAACCGGATCCGGTGGTCCCGGCTACCAGTTCGCTGACGAGCTCCCCGCGCAAGGCGAGTACAAGGTGGGTTCGATCGCGATGGCCAACTCTGGTCCGAACACGAATGGCTCACAGTTCTTCGTGATCACCGGATCGGATGGCGCTTCACTGCCACCGCAATACACCTTGTTCGGTGAGGTCACCGCTGGGCTCGACACCACCGTGCCTGCGCTTGACGCTGCGGGCAACCCTGAGAACAACGGCATTCCACCGCTTGAGCAGATCGTGATCAACTCGATCACGATCATCGAGGGCTAGTTAGGCAATTCTCCGTGCACGGTGACATCGCCGTGCATCTTCCACTCACCTGACGAACGTTCGAGTGCACTTCCCGTCGGCACTTCCACCACGGTGGTGTTGGCAAGATCCAAACTTCGCGACAAACGATCCTTCGGCCACTGTTCACTCTCGGCAATGAGCGCGAGTTTCGTCACGAGTCCTAGACCGAGTGCGTAGGCACCACCTCGCGGATCGACCATGGGGTCACACATCGCCGCCGCACTTCCTGCCACGGCGACGAGCAGACCATTGACCGCCTGCCACGCAAGTGCGTCGAGCACCGGTGTGCCCATGATGCAGGAGCGCAGGTGAATCGGTGAGTCACCGACCACCCACACGGCCGCAGCGTTGCGCAATGCGTCCGCATGCGCTTGCTCCATTGCTGCTGCACGCGAGTACACCTCGACTGCCTGCACCTTCACACCAAGTCGCTCGCCCCAAGCGCGGGCTGCTTCGATCATTTTTTCGGGGCCCTCGAATGCATCTGCTGTGGGGAGTACGGCAATCGGACCCCGCAACCCCTGCACCAGCCGACGATCGAGGTCGTCATTACCGACGAATGGTGCGCCCCCCTGCAACACCAATCGACCCGTCACGACGGGAAAAGTACCACCACTTCCTGCCCATCGATCACGGATTCACCTACCACGCCCGAACATGGATACCGTTTGCGGAATGTCTGGGGGAACCATGAAGGTAGGCGTGTGCGGTTCGGGGATCATGGGTGCCGGTCTCGCGGAGGTGATTGCACGTGCCAACAAGCAGGCAATCGTTCTTTCGCGGTCGCAGCAGTCACTCGATCAAATGATGGGTCTCATTCAAGCCGGACTGACCAAGCAGGTGACCAAGGAAAAGATCACCGAATCACAGAAGGCCGAGATTCTCTCCAACATCACCGGCACCACTTCGATCGATGACCTACGCGAATGCGACTTGGTGATCGAGTCCGTACTCGAAGATCTCGACACGAAACGTGAGCTGTTCAGTCGTCTAGACAAGTCGCTCAAACCCGGAGCAATCATCGCTACCAACACCTCGACACTTCCTGTCTTGCAGATGGCACTCGCCACTACTCGACCGGAAAACGTTTGCGGTATTCATTTCTTCAACCCCGCCACGCTGATGAGCCTCGTCGAAGTGGTGCGCACGGAGACCACCTCTGAAGAAACCGTCGCCCGTGCCACGCAATTCGTACTCGACTGCGGCAAGGATCCAGTGCAGGTTCTCGACCGCGCGGGTTTCATCGTCAATGCACTGCTCTTCCCCTATCTCAACAACGCCATCAAGATGCACGAAGCAGGAACCGCGTCGATGGAGGACATCGACACTGCGATGAAGGGTGGCTGCAACTTTCCGATGGGTCCGTTTTCCCTGCTCGACTTGGTCGGCTTGGACACCTCACTTGCCATCCTCGACGCCTTGCACGACTCCTTCAAGGACCCGAACTTCGCACCGGCCGAGACATTGAAGAAGTTGGTCGCAGAAGGCAAGCTTGGTCGCAAGACGAAGCAGGGCTTCTTCACGTACTGAAACGACCGATAGCGTCGGCACGACCGATGCGAAAATCCTTCAAAGCGGCGTTTGTCTCGGCATGTGCTGCAGCAAGTCTGCTGGCGCTCGGCGTCTCACCTGCCTCTGCTCACAACACCCTCGACGAAAGCGTTCCAGCCGAGGGAGACGTGCTTGAGTCTCCACCAAGTACGTGGACGTTGACATTCGAAAAGTCCGTTCCACTCGACTCGGCCTCCGGCACAGTGATCAACGGTGATGGGGTGCGAACTTCGCTCCCCTCACCACGCCACGGCGACTCGGACAAATCCATCATCTTCGACTTGCCTCAAGACCTGGGTGGAGTGATCAACGCTCGCTGGCGTCTCGTCGGAGTGGACGGACACGTGATCAGTGGGAGAGTGTCGTTCACGGTGCAATCTCTCGCGCCTGGCGTGTCGACACCGATCAGCGCACCAACTGGAGCGGCGCTCGCCGAGGCGATACCGGACGATGAGCCGACGACGATCTCTGAGCCGATCCGAGTGGCTCTTCGCTTGGCGAATTTCATCTTCCTCCTCCTGCTCGGTGGAGTCCTCTTTGCCGAGCTCTTCGTTGCGGAGCGTTCGATGATGATTCGTGGTGGCATGGCTCTCTTACGAGTCGGGGCACTGGGTTCTGCAGTGGTGCCGCTTGCACAATGGTGGACGTTTGCCGTCGAAGTCGGCAGCTTCGGCGAAACTCTCCCCCTGACGCCTGGTGTCATGTTCTTGATTCGATCAGCTGCAGGATTCTCGATGCTCGCTGCTTGCGAATTGATCCTGCGAGGCCACACCCAAGCCACCTCGATCAAATGGCAGCTCGGAAGTGCATGGACGATTTATTTGATTGCGCTCGCCTACGCAGGACATTCACGAAGTCAAGGGTTCGCGTGGTTGGGAATCCCTGCAGATGTCTTACACACGACAGCAGTATCGGCGTGGCTGGGCGGACTTGCTGCGCTCATCTTCGTGATAGTTCCGTCCGTTGACGTCAATCAAGGGGTCGCATACCTCAGTCGATTCAGTCATCTCGCCGAGCGCGCCGTCATCGTCGTTGCAGGTACGGGTGTCATCCAAACGATTCGACTGCATGGCTCATTCACCACACTCTTCACTTCGACCCATGGCCTGTTGCTGTTGCTGAAAGTATCCCTGGTGGTACTCATCATCCGCCTTGCAGCGCGCAACAGGAATGTCTTGCGCGCCGTGCACGATGGGTCTTCGAATTCGAACGCCCACACCCGGTCAGTTCTGGTCAGATCTGCACTCAAGGAGACGGTGATCGCGGCATTCGTACTTCTCGTGACCGCATTTCTGGTCGGAGCATCACTTGACTGATCGACTTCTCAAGTCTGGTCTCGTGAAATTATTGTTGTAGTTCCACGAGCCAAGGAGTCGATTGAAATGATCCGCAAAGTCCTTTCCTCGGTAGCACTCTGCTCTTTGTTTCTCGTTTCTTGTGGATCGTCGTCCGACGAGAGTTTCAACGACGACGATGTCATGTTCGCCCAGATGATGATTCCCCATCATGAACAAGCGATCGAGATGTCGGACATAGCTCTCGATCCCACGGTTGGCGCAAGCTCGCAAGTGGTGGATTTGGCCACCCGAATCAAGGCCGAGCAGGACCCCGAAATCCAGCAGATGACCGACCTGCTCGAACAGTGGGGGAAATCACTCACACCGGACGACGGAATGGATCACAGTTCGATGATGGAGGGAATGCTGTCCGTCGAGGAACTTGATCAACTCGCCACCCTCCGAGGCGCCGAGTTCGACGTTGCATGGGCGAACGCGATGATTGCTCATCATGAAGGTGCGGTGAGAATGGCAGAAGAAGTTCTGCAAGCCGGCAAGAACCCAGAAATCAACGCACTCGCCTCAGCGATCATCGAAGCTCAGCAAGCCGAGATCGAAGAGTTGATGGTGATCGCCGGCTCCTGAGCCGTGTCCTTCGATGTCAGGCCAATCGACGTTGGACCGTCGCGCTGGACGTTACCCGTTAGTTCGACTTGGCCCATCGACGATGTAGTCGCCACTGGCGCCGACCTTGATCCGAGTACGTTGATCGACGCTTATCGACACGGGCTCTTCCCGATGCACATTGGTGACGACGAGCTCCTCGCATGGTGGTCGCCGGTGCTGCGAGGAG
>CAZWKD010000022.1:0-17116 GCA_964633985.1 uncultured Acidimicrobium sp.
CCTGGATTCATTGCGCACGATCTGCAGTACGGGATCACCGCTCTCGCCTGAGGGTTTCGATTGGGTGTACGAATCGGTGAAGAAGGACGTGCACTTGGCGTCGATCTCGGGAGGCACCGATTTGTGTGGCTGTTTCGTCGGTGGCGACCCGACTAAGCCGGTGTGGCGCGGCGAAATCCAAGGCCCGATGCTCGGTATGGCTGTCGATGTGCTGGATGAGTCGCGTGCATCGTTGCGTTCTCGACCGCTCACGCCGGGCGAACTCGTGTGCACCGTGCCATTTCCCAGCATGCCGCTCGGATTCTGGGGTGATGGGAGTCCAGGCTTACCGAACCCGAGCACGCCAGGACCGAAATTTCGTGCTGCGTACTTCGAACGTTTCGATGGTGTGTGGGCACAGGGTGACTTCGCGTCGTGGACGAGTCATGGCGGCATGATCATCCATGGGCGTAGCGACACCACGCTCAATCCGGGGGGAGTGCGCATCGGCACCGCCGAGATCTATCGGGTGGTGGAGCAGGTTCCGGAAATCCTCGAGAGCTGTGTGTTTGGTCAAGAGTGGGACAACGACGTGCGAGTGGTGTTGCTCGTTCGTCTGGCCGAGGGCTCGACGCTCACCGATGGGTTGATCGGCGACATCAAACAGCGAATTCGCTCAGCATGCACGCCCCGACACGTGCCGGCGCTCGTACTCCGAGTACGGGACCTTCCGCGTACGCGTAGCAACAAACTCGTGGAACTCGCGCTTGCCGATGCAGTCAATGGTCGCAAGGTGCGAAACAGCGAGGCGATCGCCAACCCCGAGTGCATCGACGAGATCGCCGCAATGCCCGAACTCCGAGCCTGACGGTAGGCTTCACCGCGCCGTATTCCGGGGTAGCTCAGCTGGCAGAGCAACGGACTGTTAATCCGTGGGTCGTGGGTTCGATCCCCACCCCCGGAGCGATTCGCTCCATGACGACTGTTTGCAGTCGCTCGCCATGGCGCGCATGGGGCCAGTAGCTCAGTGGTCAGAGCAGGGGACTCATAATCCCTTGGTCGTAGGTTCGATCCCTACCTGGCCCACGCATCGTTTGCCTAGACCGCAGACGAGATTTCTCGCCACCAATAGCCTGACCGTGTGGCCGGTCATGTGTCGATTCACTCGCCAATCACCGGCACGATTGCTCGCTTGATGGTGAGTGGCGGAAGCCTCGTCGCGCAAGACGAGACGCTCCTCGTGATCGAATCGATGAAGATGGAGCACCCCGTGCGAATCCACGTCGATGGAATAGTGGATCGACTTCTCGTCGGCGAAGGCGACTCGGTCGTGGAAGGTGACGAGCTGGTTCGGGTGACACCAATGCGGATCGAGGAAGCGGCACAGGAGCGCTCCTTTTCATCTGGTGTGGTGGAGGAGCGAGAAGATCTTGCGCGGTACCTCGAACGCCGTCGACTAATCGAGGACGCCGCGCGACCTGAAGCAGTCGCCAAACGTCACGCCAAGGGTCGGCGAACGGCTCGAGAGAACATCGCCAATTTGGTCGACGCAGGTTCGCTCGTTGAGTTCGGTGCGTTTGCGGTCGCGGCACAGCGAGGTCGTAAGAGTGAACAGGAACTGATCGACTCCACGCCTGCTGACGGCCTGATCTGCGGTTTGGCGACGATTGGTGGTGGCGCGCAACGAATCGCCGTGTTGGCATACGACTACACGGTGCTCGCAGGCACGCAGGGCTTCATCAATCACCGCAAGTTGGACCGCTTGGTGGAAGTGGCGAGACGCAACAAGCTCCCCGTCGTGCTGTTCGCGGAGGGCGGCGGAGGGCGACCGGGTGATGTCGACGCGCCTGGCGTTGCCGGTCTCGATGTGCCGTCATTTGGTTCGTTCGCTGCGCTCTCGGGCGAGGTGCCACTCGTCGGTATTGCGGCGGGGTATTGCTTCGCTGGTAATGCTGCCTTGTTGGGCTGCTGCGACATCATCATCGCCACGCGTGACGCGAACATCGGAATGGCTGGTCCCGCGATGATCGAAGGTGGGGGCCTGGGCAAAGTTTCCCCCTCGGAGATCGGCCCAGCCGAGACTCACGCGCTCATCGGCTCGGTCGACGTGGTGGTCGGTGACGAGGCCGAGGCAGTGGCCGTGGCGCTGCGCTATCTGAAGACGCTCGGCAACGTGGCGTCGCACGTGTCCCGCCCCGATGCCGAATTGCTGCGCCAAGTGGTGCCGCGAAATCGAGCCGAAATCTACGAGGTCCGGCGAGCCATCGACTTGATCCTGGACATCGGGTCGAAAATTGAGTTGCGGCAACAGTTTGGTGTCGGCATCGTCACGGCACTTGGCCGGATCGACGGTCGTTCGGTCGGGGTACTTGCCAACAATCCTGGTCATCTCGGTGGAGCGATCGATCGGGATGCTGCCGACAAGATGGCGAGGTTCATTCAGTTGTGCGACGCTCATCGCCTGCCGGTCGTCTCGTTGTGCGACACGCCCGGATTCATGGTCGGCGCTCAAGCTGAGGAGCAGGCTCAAGTCCGCCACTTCGCTCGGCTCTTCGTCGTCGCAGCAAGTTCAACCGTGCCGTGGGTGACGATCGTGCTGCGCAAGGGTTATGGACTCGGAGCACAAGCGATGGCTGGTGGGGGGTTTCACGCCAAGGACTTCATTGCCTCATGGCCAACGGGCGAGTTCGGCGGTATGGGAATCGAAGGCGCTGTTCGGCTCGGTTTCCGCAATGAGATTGCAGCGAGTGACGACCCAGTCGGGTTGGAAAAGCGTCTCATCGCCGCCGCCTATGAGCGGGGAAGTGCGCTCAACATGGCGAGTCATGTCGAAATCGACGACGTCATCGATCCTCGGGACACCGCCGACACCATCGTTCGTGTGCTCGACAGTTGCGCGTCGAGACCACGCCTAGGCAGATCGATGATCGACCCATGGTGACGGCGCTGATGAACGAAGAGAGCCTGCGTAGGTTGCCCAAGGTGGCGTTGCACGATCACCTGGATGGATCGTTGCGTGTCGAAACGGTGATCGATCTCGCACGGGGCGTCGATTATCAGGGTCTGCCGACGTCGAACGTCGAAGAGTTGACCGATTGGTTCCATCAGGACAAGCCGACGAATTCGCTCGAGACGTACCTGCAGGCGTTTGGGCACACCATTGCGGTGCTCCAGGAGCCGGAGGCTCTCCGTCGGGCCATCTTCGAGAGCGTTGAAGACCTGAAACGAGATGGCGTCGTCTACGGCGAAGTGCGATTCGCCCCAGAGTTGCTGACGAGACGATCGATGGACATCGCCCAGGTGATGGACATCGCCCAGCAGGCTTTCGCCGACGCATCGACGAGACATGGGATCACCGTCAACATGATCGCCTGTGCCATGCGCAACTCGGGCGAATCGATACGTGTGGCTGAAGAAGTAGTCAGGCGCAAGGGTTCGAACGTCGTCGGCTTCGACCTCGCAGGTCCCGAGCGAGGCTGGCCGGCGTCGTTGCACCGCGAGGCGCTCGACGTTCTTCGCGCGGAGGGAATTCCCTACACGCTGCACGCCGGCGAAGGGGACGGAGTGTCATCGATCCGAGACGCACTTGCTTGCGGTGCATCACGTATCGGTCACGGAGTGCGAGTAGCCGACGACATCCATGTGGATGGTGTGATGTACGCCCTCGGTGCCGATGCCCAAGCGGTGCACGACTCGGGGGTGCTGTTGGAGGTGTGTCCTTCCTCCAATCTGCACACTCAGATGTATCCCGACCTCACCAGCCATCCGGTTGACATTTTGTTCAGGGCGGGTTTTCCGATCTCCATCAACACCGACAATCGCCTGATGAGCCGGACCTCCATCTCGCACGAATGGCAGGCCCTCGCCAACACGTTTGGCTGGGGAATCAGTGAGTTTCTCGCCACGACGGTGGCGGGGCTGCGTGTGGCCTTCATCGGCGAGGGGGAGCGATCCCGACTACTCGCTGACGTGGTGATGCCGGGCTTTCGGGCCTGACTTGGGCCTGCACTATGCTCTCCGCAACTACAAACACATACGTCGTGCACGACGTATGAGAGGGAGAAACACACAATGAGGAAGCGGACTTTCAAGGGTCTCGCTATCGGTCTCGTTGCAGTGGTCGGTCTCGCCGCATGCGGCGGATCTGACGACACCGCAACCGAGGACACCGAAGCAGTAACCGAAGAGACCACGGCCGAGCCGACCGGTTTGGCTTGCCAGGTCACCGACGTCGGTGGCGTGGACGACAAGGGCTTCAACCAGGCTGCTTACGAGGGTCTGTTGCAGGCCCAGGCAGAACTCGGTGTGACAGCTGAGTATCTCGAGTCGCAGGGCGACGCGGACTATGACCCGAACCTTCAGTCGTTCATCGACAAGGGTTGTGACGTCATCATCACCGTCGGCTTCTTGCTCGCAGACGCCACCAAGAAGTTCGCCGAGGCCAACCCGGACGTGGCATTCGCCATCGTCGACTCGGGCACCTCTGCTGCCAACGTGCAGGGCTTGACCTTTGCCGCCAATGAGGGCGCGTTCCTCACGGGCTACCTGTCTGCCGCAATGTCGGAGACGGGCGTGGTCGGCACCTACGGTGGAATCAACATTCCGCCGGTGACGGTCTGGATGCAGGGCTTCGCGCTCGGCGTCAAGTACTACAACGAGCAGAAGGGCGCTGATGTCAAGGTCCTCGGTTGGGACATCGACAAGCAGGACGGCACCTTCGCCGGCAACTTCGAGAGCCTCGACGACGGCCGCAACATTGCCAAGACCATGTACGACGAGGGTGCAGATGTCATCTTCACCGTCGCCGGCCCAGTGGGTCTTGGCTCGGCAGCCTTCGCTCAGGAGACCGACGGCAAGCTGCGCATCATCGGCGTGGACAAGGACATGGCGATCTCCGACGCGGAGAACGCAAACGTGTACCTCGCGTCCGCTCTGAAGGGCGTGACGGCAGCAGTGTTCCAGGCTGTGCAGGATGGCTTGGCTGGCACCGGCGGTGGCACTGACTATGTCGGTACCTTGGCCAATGGTGGCGCTGGCTACGTGGTTTCGCAGGAGATCCCTGCCGAACTGCAGGCCGAGCTGGACGAGATCCAGCAGGGAATCATCGACGGCACAATCGCCACGCTGTAATTCCCGCGCTTCAAGCGTGAGGTTCGAGGGGGTCGCGAAAGCGGCCCCCTCGTTCCATTTTCTGGCGTGAAACGACTTGGGTATTGTTTTCAGATGGGGCGGTTCCGCTGTGCGGCTTGATCTCGTCGACATCACCAAGTCGTTCCCCGGCGTTCTGGCGAACGATCGCGTCAGCCTGAACGTTTCAAGCGGCGAGGTGCTCGCGCTCATCGGAGAAAACGGCGCAGGTAAGTCCACCCTGATGAACGTGCTCTACGGCATGTATCGGCCAGATTCAGGCGAGATCCGTATCGATGGTCAGTCGGTGACGTTTCAATCAGCAGCTGACGCAATCTCAGCTGGAATCGGCATGGTGCACCAACATTTCATGCTCGTGCCCGTATTCACGGTTGCGGAAAATGTGGTACTCGGGGTGGAGCCCACTGGTGCATTGGGAAGCCTCGACATCGCCAAGGCGCGCCAAATGGTGAAGGAGATTTCCGACAAGTACCACCTCGACTTGGATCCGGACGCATTGATCGAGAACCTGCCTGTAGGTATTCAGCAGCGTGTGGAGATCGTCAAGGTTCTGTTGCGTGACGCCAAGATCGTGGTCTTCGACGAGCCGACGGCGGTGCTCACGCCAAGTGAGATTCTCGAGTTCTTTGAGATCGTCAAGTCGCTGGTGGCATCCGGCAAGGGCGTGGTGTTCATCACCCACAAGTTGAAGGAAGCACTGCACATCGCCGATCGCATCGCCGTATTGCGTCGCGGCAAGGTCGTTGGCGAAACCACCCCGCAGCAGGCGGACGAGAACAAGATTGCCGAGATGATGGTGGGTCGTCCGGTGCAATTGGTGGTGAGTAAGGCCACTGCGCAACCGGGAGAAGAGGTCCTCGCTGTGGCGGGTCTCACGGTGCTCGATCCCGACGGCCGCACGGTGGTGGATGACATTTCATTCTCGGTTCGTCGTGGAGAGATCGTGGGAATCGCGGGAGTGCAGGGCAACGGTCAGACCGAGTTGGTGGAGACGTTGACCGGTCTTCGAGCAGCAAACCAGGGCGTAGTGCGGATGGGGGGAGACGACATCACGGCATCCTCTCCGCGAATGCGCCATGAGTTGGGTATGGCCCACATCCCCGAAGATCGCCAACGTCAGGGGCTCGTGGTGGGCATGACGATCGCCCAAAACTTGGTGTTGACGCGCTATCACAGCGATCAGTTCTCGAGTGGTGTCTCGATGGATTGGGGCAAGGTGCACGACGTCGCTGAAGAATTGGTTCAGAACTACGACGTGCGAACGAATTCAGTGGACAACCCTGCCAGTACGTTGTCGGGTGGTAACCAGCAGAAGGTGATCGTGGCCCGCGAGTTGAGCCGAGACTTGCGACTGGCAGTGGCATCCCAGCCGACACGTGGTGTCGATGTCGGTTCGATCGAATACATCCACTCGCAGATCGTCAAAGAGCGGGACGCGGGAACGGCGGTTTTGATCGTGAGCACCGAACTCGACGAAGTGATGGCGCTTTCCGACCGTGTGCTCGTGATGTACCGAGGCAGGATCGTCGCTGAGGTCGACCCGAAGACGACATCGGCAATGGACGTCGGTTTGTACATGGCGGGTTCGAAGCCACAAGGAGCGACATCCTGATGCCGCGCTGGTTCGACGCTCTCGGCTCTCGGCTCAACCGGATGAGTTCATTCGTGATCACGTTGTTGGCAGTGGTCTCCGCACTGGTCGTCGGCGCGCTCATCATCATCCTTTCCGACGTCGAACGCTTGGGTAATGGCGAGATCGGCGCGGCGTTCTCCGAGCTGGGAACCGCTTACTGGTCTCTGGTCAAGGGGTCGGTCGGCTCGCCACGCGCACTGGCAGAGACGGTGAACAACTCGACACCGTTCATCATCGCTGGTGTGTCCGTTGCCGTCGCATTCAAGACCGGTCTGTTCAACATCGGTGCCACTGGCCAAATGTTGGCGGGCGGACTTGCTGCAACCTGGGTGGGGTTCGCAATGGACGGTCCGGGAATCGTGCAGATTCCGCTCGCATTACTCGCGGGTGTGGTCGGCGGTGCCCTGTACGGAGCAATTCCGGGAGTATTGAAAGCTCGCACGGGTGCTCATGAGGTGATCACGACGATCATGCTCAACTACATCGCCACGTTCACGATCTTGTGGGCCCTCGACACCGAGTTGTTCCAGCGTCCCGACCGTAGTGACCCGATCTCCAAGTTCGTCTCCGATCAAGCGATCCTGCCAAAAGTGTTCGGATTGATCGGCCTCGACAACTTCGCCGCTCATTCGGGCATCGTCGTGGCGCTACTCGTCGTCGCTGCTTATTGGTGGTTCCTCGAACGCAGCAAGATGGGCTTCGAGTTCCAGGCATTTGGTCAGAATGCAGATGCTGCCGAGTACGCAGGCATGCGGGCGAAAAGGCTCACCATCTTGGGCATGGTGGTGGCAGGTGGCATAGCGGGCTTGGCTGGCGGAATCGAAATCCTTGGTCGTTACGGCTACGCCACCCAAACCTTCGCAGGGACGATCGGGTTCGATGCCATCGCAGTTGCATTGCTCGGTCGTTCTACGCCACTGGGCACGATGTTCTCGGGCATTCTGTTTGGCGCGCTTCAAAGTGGAGGACGCGACATGCAAGTCATGACGGACATCAACATCGATCTCATCGTGGTGCTTCGCGCGCTGATCGTCATGTTCATTGCGGCCCCTCTGCTCGTCAAAGCGATTTGGCGAGTGAAGTCAGCTCAGGTCACGACGGGTCAGACGTTCAAGGGGTGGGGATCGTGACGACGTCGGTGTCGCTCTCTGCAGAACAGCGCAAGCAATCGCGCAATACGGGTGTGTCGCTCATCATTTTGGGCGTGATCGCCGCGGTGTTCTTCACCCAAGACGGCGGCACTGCCGGCTTCGGTCTCACGGAGACACTCACCCTCGATTTGCCCTCGCAACGCTTCGCTCAGATCCTTGCCGTTGCGCTCGTCGGTGCCGGAGCATTCCAGTTGTACCGCGGTTATGGCCGCTTGATGAACGTCTTCCTCTCGGTGGGGACGGCGCTGTTCGTCATGTCGTTCCTCGCTTGGTCGGCGAGTGGGGAATCGTTCAACTTCACCGGCATGTTGCAGGACACCGTGGCGCGTAGCGTGCCGATCACTCTCGGGGCAATTGCGGGCATCCTGTGCGAGCGCAGTGGCGTCATCAACATCGCGATCGAAGGCCAGTTGTTGTTGGCAGCCTTCACCGGTTCGGTCGTGGGTTCGGTACTCAACCCCTGGTTGGGAATCGTCGGCGCCGTTGCTTCCGGCGTGGCACTGGGTGGTCTGCTTGGCGTTCTGGCGATCAAGTTTCAAGTGGATCAGGTGATCGTCGGCTTTGCGATCAACTTCTTGTCGCTTGGTGTCACCAGCTTCATCGGTCAGCGTGTGCTCTCCAAGAATCAGGATTACAACTACCTGACGCCGTTTCGACCGATCCGCGTGCCGTTGCTGTCCGACGTTCCTGTCATCGGTCCGGCAATGTTCGAACAGAACTTGTTCGTCTACTTTTCGTACGTGATCGTTGCTGCAACGACCTGGTGGATGTTCCGGACGCGATGGGGTCTGCGCACACGTGCGATCGGCGAATACCCCAAGGCCGCGGGTTCGCTCGGTGTGGACGTCCTGAAGCTTCGCTATCGCAACCTGTTGATCGGTGGGGCGGTGGCCGGTCTCGGTGGTGCCTGGTGGCCAGTTGGTGCGGTAGGTCGGTTCGATGAGAACATCACGGGAGGTCGGGGATTCATCGCTCTGGCTGCGGTCATCTTCGGCCGCTGGCACCCGATCGGTGCTTTCGTGGCGGCGCTGGTGTTCACCCTTGCCGAAGCCGTCCGCTTGAAGCTCGGCAACCTCGACACGGGAATCCCGTCTGAGTTCCTCTTGTCGGCCCCATACATCGTCACCCTCGTCGTCGTGGCGGGGTTCGTCGGACGCAGCCGTGCGCCCAAATCGGTGGGCCAGCCCTATACGGAGCAGTGAACTGAGTTCGGTAGCGACTTGTTTCGGATCTTGGCGTAGTCTAGAAAGTAAGCGTGCTTAGTATCGGTTGAAAGATCCGACTCAAATCAAGGGGTGATATTCAACATGTTGGTGAGTGACATTCCTGCTCTGCGGAACTACTTCTATCCCGTCTGTTATTCGGGTGATCTGTCGGCGACGCCGAAGCACGTGCGCTTGTTCGGCGAGGACTACGTCGTCTATCGAGACTCGAGTGGCATGGCGCATGGGTTGAGTGATCGCTGCCCACACCGAGGTGGCCGTCTCTCGCAGGGATGGGTGGTCAACGACTGTGTGGCATGCCCCTATCACGGGTGGGAGTTCGGTAGCGATGGAAAGTGCACTCACATTCCGTCGCAGGAGGCTGGTCTTCCCATCCCGGCTCGCGCGAAGGTGGACGCCGTCAAGGTCAATGAGCGCCACGGGCTCGTGTGGATGTGCGTAGGGAGCGAACCCGAAGAGATGCCGTTCCTTACCGAGTTGGAGGAGAGCGGATACACGTTGATCCACGAGATGATGGACGAGTGGCGGGCCTCCGCGCCTCGGATCGTCGACAACGCGCTGGACGTGAGTCATGTGGCGTGGGTGCACCGCAACTCGATTGGCTCGAACGCCAACAACAAGTTGGAGATGGGCGACGTAACGCGAGACGGGTTCAACCTCAAGTTCTCGGTCACGCTGATTGCTCAAGTGAGTGACGCGATGCGCAACATCAATGGAGTGACGGGTGAAACCACCCGTCGCACCACACATGCGGAACTCGTCCAGCCCTTGATATTTCGTGGGCGTCTCGTCTACGAGGAGAACGGAATAGTGCACGTGTTGTACAAGACGTGCACACCGATCGACGACGAGCGCACGCTGTTCTGCCAGTTCATCGCTCGCAACGACGATCCTGCGCCTGAGCGTTGGGAGTCGATCACTGCAGTAGACAAGCTGGTGCAGTCAGAGGATCGTGCACTGCTCGAGCACATCGAACCCGATTTCCCACTTGAGATCACCGAAGAAGTGCACACCAAGTACGACAAGATGACTCTCGAGTATCGACGAGTCCTGGCCGATCTCGCTGGCGTGCGGTGACCTCATGAAGATCGCCATCCAAACCCCGCCAGAACACTGCACCATGGCCGCACTCGAAGAGACGTGGCAGACCGCAGACGAGACGGGTTTCGCTGCTGCGTTCACGTTCGATCATCTCGTGCCTCTCAATGCCGGCGCCCGACCGAACATGCCGATTGGTGTTCCCGATGGTCCCCAACTCGAGGGTTGGGCAACGTTGTGTGCACTCGCTGCTCGAACGAAGCGGATGCAGGTTGGCACGCTCGTCTCAGGCATCACCTATCGGCCCCCGATCGTGCTCGCCAAGATGGCGGTCACGCTCGACCACATCACGCGCGGTCGAGCCATTCTCGGAGTGGGTGCCGCGTGGCACGAGGTGGAACACAAGATGTATGGCATCGAGTATCCCGCCGTGGGAGAGCGCATGACCAGGCTGGACGAATCGTTGCAGATGTTTCGTCGCCTGTTCACCGAGCAAGAGGTGACGTTCAAGGGGAAGCACTACGAATTGAATTCCGCCGTCTTCGACCCGAAGCCTGTGCGCAAGGAAGGGATCCCGCTCTTGGTGGGTGGCAGTGGCGACCGCTTGAAGAACATCGTTGCGCGCAATGCAGACATGTTCAATTCATTCGCTGCTCCGTGGGAGTGGGAAGCGGTCAACCAGGATCTGGATGCCCGCCTCGCTCGTAACGGGCGTAAGCCGAGCGACCTGATGCGCACCGCGTTCATCTTTTCTGACCTCTCTGGCGATGAAGGCAAGGAACGTAACTTGCTCGAGACGTTCCAGAAGAATCGGGGTGGTACCGAGGAAGAAGTGCGGCGCCGTATCGTGATCGGCAACCCTGACAATATGATCAGCGTGTTGAAGGGGTACGAGGAGGCGGGTATCGAGATGGCAATCATCAATCTTCGACCGCCGTTCAGCGCTGAAGAAGTGTCTCGGTTCGCCAAGGAAGTTCTTGTCGCCTTCAACTGATTCGGGTCTAGCAGTAGACCTGCTGATCCGCGGTGGTTATGTCGTCACCGTAGATCCACAGGATCGATCCTTCTTTGGTGACGTGGCGATCAAAGATGGCGTCATCGTCGCGGTGGGATCGAACCTCCAGGTCGAGGCGAAGTCGACGATCGATGCCCAAGGGTGTGCGGTCATGCCCGGCTTCGTCAACTGTCACATGCACGAGACACTCGATCGGGGAGTGTTCGAGGACCTACCCTTCACGACCTGGCTGAATGACTTCGCTCTCCCCAAGGACACTGCCCATCTTCCTGAGCACATCCGTGCATCCGCGCTCCTCAACCAGTCCGAGATGATCCTCAATGGGACGACGACTTTCATCGACATCTTCCGGTTCCCTGACGAGGCGGCGGCAGTCGCGGAGAAGTCCGGACTGCGCGCCATCTTCAGCCCACAGTTGATCGACGATCCCGTTGGTCCCGGCGAGTCATTCGAGTCGTCCCTGTCGTTCATCGAACGCTGGAAGGACCGCGTGCCCGGGCGCATCCATACCTGGTTCGGACCGCACGCCATGTACTCCTGCACTGAGCCAACTCTGCGCAAAGTGGGCACGGTGGCGCGCGAGATGGGTGTTGGTATCCACATTCACCTTGCCGAGACTCCGTTCGAGACGCAGTGGGTCGCGGAGCGCTCGGGTGGAAAGACGCCTGCTGAACATCTCGATGACTTGATCGGCCTCGACTCTGACGTGCTCGCGGCTCACTGCATTGAGATGACCCACGGCGACATGGACCTGCTCGCGCGCGCAGGTGTCGGAGCGGCGCATTGTCCGACTTCCAACGCCAAGCTCGGTAACGGCATCGCCAAGGTGGTCGAGATGCAGGCTCGGGGAGTGAAGGTGGGGCTTGGTACCGACTCGAACATGACCAACAACAACCTCGACATGTTCGAGGAGATGCGGATGGCGAGCCTCGTGCAGAAACAGTTGCTTCGAGACCCTGCGGTCATGTCGAGTGCACAATCGCTGCGGCTGGCCACGCAGGGTTCGGCCGATGCGCTGGGTTTGGGCAGCGAGGTGGGCAGCCTCGAGGTCGGCAAGCGTGCAGACGTGATCGTGGTGGACCTGTCACCCCCGCACACTCGACCGATCATCGAATTCGGACGAACCAACATCGTCGAGCAATTGGTGTGGTCGGCGAATGGCGCGGACGTTCGCGACACGATCGTCGATGGCAAGGTGCTGATGCGAAATCGACGAATTCAAACGCTCCAGATCGATGATCTCGCCGAACACGTGGACGGTCCGCTCGTCGATTTGCTGAAGAGGGCCGGAGTTCTCGAGAAGCGTTTCGTCGATTAGTTGTCGAGCGCGATGTCGCTCGGCCGCACTGGTACTCGCGAGATCGTTCGTCCGCTAGCCCGGCGGATTGCATTGGCGATTGCAGCGGTACTCGAGATAGCCGACGGTTCGCCGACTCCCTTGATCCCGAGCGGATTTCGTGGATCTGGTTGCTCGACGATGTCGATCTCGACTTTTGGCATGTCGGCAGCGGTGGGGACGAGATAGTCGGTGAGGGAGTTGTTGGTCGCCAGCCCATCAGGTGTGTCGAGGTGTTCGTTGATCGCAAAGCCGACGCCCTGGGCAATACCCCCCAGGATCTGCCCGCGAACTTCGGTGGCGTTGATGATTCGCCCCACGTCTTGCGCAGTGGCAATTGAAGCCACACGCACGAGACCGAGTTGAGGGTCGACTTCCACACTTGCTCGATGGGCGACGAACATCCAGGAGACATGAACATCACCAGTGCCGTTCGTAGGGTCTCCGCGAAATGTGGTGGGAGCTCGGTATTCGAACTCTGCTGACACGGCCTCTCCGTCACTCGACTTCATGGTCTTCAGTCGTTGCGCGGCGCCGAGAACTGCAGATCCCGACATCCAGCTCTGTCGGCTGGCCGAGGACGACCCCGAGTACTGCATCCAGGTGCTGGGTACCGCAAAGCGCACGTCGCATTCGGGGAACTCCGTTCGGACGATGCGATCGAGGACTCCCTGGATTCCCTGTCCACATTCGGATGCCGATGATTCGACGATGATCGTGTCGCCTTCCCGCGTCAGTCTGGCCCAAGAGGTTTCCGGTACACCTTCGCCATAGAGGTGATTCTTCACCCCGAGGGCGAAACCTTCTCCGAGCGCGACCCCCGCACCCATGAGCGTGCGGCCCGTTCCACCGGGAGTGTCGAGATCGACTGCCGTTGAAGTCGACTCGATGGGTAGCGCCAAACAGCGGTCGATCAAATCGTGGAGGTCGGTTTGGCCGGTGAATAGTTGACCGGAAGTAGGGAACACGTCACCCTCGACAAGGACGTTACGACGGCGCAATTCAATGGGGTCGAGGGCCAACTTCTCGGCAAGCATGTCCATCGTCGACTCGATACCAAAGCAAGCCTGCACGGCACCGAATCCACGCATTGCGCCGCACACAGGATTGTTGGTGCGAACGGCCCTCCCATGCACGCGAACTCGTGGGATGCGATACGGGCCAGCAGCGAAGTAACACGCACTGCCGAGCACTGGGCCCGAGGTGCTGGCGTACGGGCCACCGTCGAGATCGATCGACACGTCGAGCGACACCAACGTGCCGTCGCGCTTGGCGCCGAGGCGGTACCGCATGAATGCAGGGTGTCGTTTCGGATGTGCGAGAAACGACTCGGAGCGGCGATAGGTCGTCTTGACCGGTCTTCCTAACGCAAGGGCAGCAATGGCGAGGTGAGCCTGCAGCGTGATGTCTTCTCGTCCGCCGAATGCACCGCCGATTCCGGAATTGATGAGGTGCACCTTCTCGCGAGGCAAGTCGAGCACGTTGCAGAGCTGTCCCTGGTCGGTGTGCAGATCCTGAGTGGCGAGAATCAACGTGACTCCGCCATCGGCGTTCGGGTACGCCACGGCGCTTTCAGGGGCGAGGAAAAGCTGATCCTGCCGACCCGTCTCCCACGTCCCTGTAACGGTGACGTCGGCCTCTGCGGGTTCACCACGCTCGATCACCAATTCGCGAATCAACCTGCCCTGAGGATGGATCAGTTCGTTGGCCAGTGCATCGTCGATGGTGGTCACAGGTGCGAGGGGTTGCCACGTCACGTCGATCGCGTCGAGGGCTTCCCATGCACGCTCCTGTGAATCGGCTACTACGAATGCGACGGGCTCGCCCTCGTGTCGAGCAACATCGTGGACGAACACGGGTTGGTCATGGATGATGTGCCCGAGCACGCGTCCTTGTTGGACGTCCTCGTGGGTGAAAACACGGTGCACCCCTCCCATTGCCAACGCTCGTGACACGTCGATCGACAGGAGTCGAGCATGAGCGTGCGGGCTCCGCTTTGTGGCACCGAACAACACGCCAGGTATGTGCACGTCGTTGCTGTACTCGAACTCTCCCGAGATCTTTGGTGGCACGTCGGGACGAATGCCCTCAGCAAACGATCTCGTGGTGGTGATGGTGGTCACGGGCCTGTGCCTCGTCGACGCTGGCTCACTTCGAGTACCGCTTCGATGATCCCGTGGTATCCGGTGCATCTGCAGATGTTCCCTGCCAAGCGTTCACGCACCGTGTCGTATGTCAGGTGATGGTCTTCGGCGAGGGCGGCTTCAGCGGCAACGACGAACCCGGGAGTACAGAACCCACACTGGACGGCGCCATGACGTGCGAAGGCGTCGGCAAGGTCTGGTTGGAGCAACGTGGCAACGGTCGTCACGCTGGCACTCGCACAAATTGCAGCGGGTACGAGACAGGAATTCTGCGGAACGCCGTCGATCATCACCATGCACGAACCGCATTCGCCTTGTTCGCATGCTCCTTGAGCACGGGTGTGGCCCGCGTCGCGCATCGCACGAAGCAGGCTCGTATTCGACGATGCCTCCAGTTCGACGGGCTTTCCGTCAAGCGTGAGGCGAATCGCGGTCATCGCACCTCCTGCCACAACTGGCGGTGGACGCGTTCGGCAAGAACCCCCAATGCATGTCGCCGATATTCGGCAGTGGCGCGGTGGTCGGAAATCGGCGATGCCGATGAGACGACCGCATCGGCAAACTCGCTGGCAGCGTTCTCGCGCATCAGTGCATCTTCAGCAGCGCGGATGAGGAGTGGCGTGGGCGCTACCGACCCCGCGGCAACGCGAGCCGTGCCGCCTTCCAGATCGAGGCGAGCACAGACGGAACAGATACTGATCACCATGGCGTTTCGTGTGCCGACCTTGGCGAAGTGTTGACTTCCTGAGTAGCTGAGGAGTGTGATCGTCGTGATGATCTCGTCCGGGTGGCGAATGGTCTTCTTGGGTCCAACAAAGAACTCCACGAGTGGGATGCTCCGCGATCCTCGTTGGCTCGTCAGTTGCACTTCAGCGTCGTAGACGAGGAGGGGTAGCAACGAGTCGCCGGCCGGTGAGGCAGTGGCCACGTTTCCGCCGATGGTTGCCACGTTGCGAATCTGCCTGCTCCCCACTGTGCTGGCCGCCTGGGCGAGGGCAGGGGCCACGGTGGCCAGTTCGCGTTCGATCGTGGCGAACGTGACGCCAGCGCCGATTTGCAATCCACGGCTGGTTCGTTCGATCTGACGGAGTGAGTCGACCTTGCGGAGGTTCACCCAGTGATCGACGCTGTCCAATCCCTCGTTGATCGGCACCATGACGTCGGTTCCCCCGTTGACGATTCGCGAGCCACGGGTGAGCGCTGCGAGGGCCGCTTCTAGAGTGGTGGGCGAGGACGGGTTGTCCATATAGAGACAGTGTGGCAGATGTCCGGATGCGATTAGTAAGTACGCTTATGTTTCAAGGGACTGGGGTGAAGCAGCGATGATGGCCAAAGCGACCGGGAGGGCGTCGCAACGTGATTCTCTCACGCGGTTTCCGGAATCATCCGCGTGGGATCGAACGGGGTTCTTGCTCTGGCACGCCATGTTGGAGTGGCGCCGCAGAGTAACCGAAAGACTCGACGAAGTGGGTCTGACATACGTTCAGTTCAGCCTTCTGGCCAGTGTCTCGTATCTCAATCATCACGGACCAGCGCCTTCGCAAGCCGAGTTGGCCGAGCACACGGGAATGGACGTGATGATGACGTCTCAGGTGGTGCGAACCCTGGAACGAGATCGTCTGGTGAAGCGAATAACCGACAAGAACGATGCGCGAGTGAAGCGCGTCGTCCCCACTGCCAAGGGTCAAAGCGTCGTTTCAACCGCCATCGGAATCGTCAACGAGGTCAATGACGATGTCTTTGGGGTGATCGAAGACCTCGACCGATTCAAAGATTCTTTACGCCTCGTGGCCGACCGTGACATCGACGGCAGGCGGACCAGCACCGAATGACACGAGTCAAGATGGTCATTGACACCGATGGCGGTGTCGATGATGCGGTGGCGATTCTCTGGGCGGCGACGCACGAGAACGTCGACCTACTTGCGATCACCGTGGTGCACGGCAACGTGGACTCTCGAATTGCAGCCGAGAACGTGTGTCGAGTGCTCGAACTAGCGGGGCGTGACGACGTGCCTGTGTACCTGGGAGAGTCGAATCCGTTGCCGGGAGCACCTGAACTGCGGCCCGCTGACTTCGTGCATGGCGTAGATGGTCTTGGCAACACCAATCGGCCGCGGGCCAAGCAAGAGCCACGAGAGGGCGACGGAGTGCAAGCGCTGATCGACGTGGTCAAGGTCAATGCGGGTGAAGTGACCCTCGTCACCATCGGTCCGCTCACCAACGTGGCACTCGCCATTCAACGAGATGCATCCTTTGCCGAGTCGGTCAAGGAGCTCGTCGTGATGGGCGGGGCAGTGACCGTTCCCGGGAATGCGCTCCCTGCCGCGGAAGCAAACATTGCTCATGATCCCGAGGCGGCTCGTGTCGTCGTTGCTGCACCGTGGAGCATGCCTCCGCTGCTGGTGGGACTCGACATCACCCATCGGGCCACGTTCACCGAGTCGATG
>CAZWKD010000023.1:0-16726 GCA_964633985.1 uncultured Acidimicrobium sp.
CGGCACCTGACTCCAGGGAACTTCACGGTCGACACGAACATCGCCGGGCAGTCCCAACACTCGTTCGCCGAGGATGTTCTTCATCACCTCGGTCGTGCCACCTTCGATGCTGTTGGCTCGGGAACGAAGGAAAGACTTGGGCACGCTGTCGAAGGACATCGCAGTCTTGGGACGCACCATCTCGTAACTGCCATACAACAATCCCTGAGCACCCATCAGGTCGACGCAGAACTCGTAGATGACCTTGTTCAAGTTCGCGCTCTCCATCTTGCCGATCGAGCCTTCAGGCCCGGGGGTACCTGCCTTGCGCAACTGACCGGCACGAATGTTCGTCAACCGCAATACTTCCGCGCGACTCCACAGTGCCATCAGGCGATCGCGTTTGTCGCGTGTCCGTTCATGTTCAGGCAGGTCCTTCCACAATTTCAGCGCGTCCCGTATGGGGCCCGATCCCTTGGGTGGAATCGCACCACCGATGGCCACACGTTCGTTCATCAACGTCGTCAAACTGACTCGCCATCCGTCACCCGGGGCACCGAGCGTTTCGGCCACGGGAACACGAACGTCAGTGAAATACACCTCGTTGAATTCTGCTTCACCCGTCATCTGACGGAGCGGTCGAACTTCAACACCAGGCGCCTGCATGTCGACCACCATTGCCGTCAGGCCAGCATGCTTGGGAACCTCGGTATTGCTACGGACCACGAGTAATCCCCACCTCGAGAGATGCGCCAAGGTCGTCCAAACTTTCTGCCCGTTGACGACCCACTCTTCCCCGTCCTGCACTCCCCTGGCGGACAAACCTGCGAAGTCCGAACCCGAACCGGGTTCAGAAAACAACTGGCACCACACCTCTTCGCCCGTGAACAGTGGTCGCAAGTAACGCTGCTTCTGATCGTCGGAACCCCACTCGACGACGGTTGGTCCACACATGCCGTAGCCAATCGGGTTGCGTGCATACGAGTTGGGACCACCTTGTTGATGGATGCGCTCATTGATCACCTTCTGATGACGCGGCGAGAATCCAAGTCCACCCAATCCCTCGGGAAAGTGCACCCATGCCAACCCCGCGTCGTACTGTGCGCCGAGGAACGTGACGGGATTGGTGGATCCCGCGGGAAACTTCTGCAACAAGGCGTCGAGTCGACGCTCAACTTCGATCAGCTGTTCGTCCATGATCCCGAAGTTAGTTCGTTTCCCGCATCAGACGAGCAAACTCCCCTCGCTCTGCTGCCGCAACACCGGGGAAGAGTGCTCGCATTGCCATGACGCTGCGCAAACGCGGCGTATCGGTTCGACGGCGATAGATCGACTTCAGGTTGTTCAACATCCGGAACACCTGTTGCGCGGTGTCGATTGGTTCGAGGAACCTCGGATCCCAGTCGTTCAAGGCCGTCAGATTGCGATACAACTCACGACAGCCGTTTTCGTCGAGCTCCGTACCTCCCCCGAAGAGGTCGAAGAATCGCTGCGGGTCACGGCCATCACGTACCAGCACGTGCCCCGGCATCCCCACGACTTCGAGATCGACATCCAAGGACGCAGCGACTTCCGAAGTGATGACCGCCAGAGTCAGCGGAATCCCCTTGCCTCGGAGCACGACCGAATGGATGAAACTGTTGCCGGGCTCGTCATACGACTCGCCATCGCCCCGCAACGAGGGAGGTGTCGACCCTGTGCCAGAGAACAGCGATGCCACCACTTCGTGAGCGGACGATCCACGTGCCACTCCACGAATGTCATCGAGCGCCCGCATGGTGGCCCCTTGCGGAATGTCGACGAGGCGCTGTGCGATCAGATCGAACGCTGCCACCCGGTCCCAGGGACGCACCCCGTCGACGAACTCACGAAGCAGCTGCAACCCATCCACTCAGCCAGCGTAAGCCGACGATGAGTGGCGGTCGCCCAAGCAGGGCTTGTACCGTTTGACCATGTACCCGGGCCTGATCGCCGAGTCCACGCCCGACAAGGTCGCCGTCATGATGAGCGACGGTCGGGGCGTCTACACCTACGCGCAGCTGGATCGAGCGGCCAATCGCGTCTCTCAGATGTTGCGAAGCGCCGGACTGCAGGTGGGAGACAACGTCGCCATCTGCATGGAGAATCATCCGCGCTTCTTCGAGTTGATCTGGGGCTGCCACTATGCCGGCCTCGTGTACACCGCGTGTTCCAGTCGCCTCACCGCAGACGAGCTCGAATACATCATCAACGACTGCGGAGCGAAGGCATTCGTCACCACTCGACACCTTGCCGATCAAGCCTCCGCAATCGCACCACGCATACCGAACGCTTCCTTGCGTTTGATGGTCGACGGAACCGTCGACGGCTATGACTCCTTCGAAGCCGAAATCGCGGGTCACTCCGAAGACCCGCTCAGTGACCGCATCGACGGCGCAGACATGCTCTATTCGAGTGGCACCACCGGTCGCCCCAAGGGAGTCAGCCTCGGGCGCCCGTCAAATCCACTCGGAACGCAGACTCCTCTCGCGATGCTCGGTCAGTTTCTGCTCGGCATGACGAGCGACACGATCTATCTCTCCCCTGCGCCCCTGTACCACGCCGCACCGTTGAGGTGGAACATGACGGTGCACCGCCTCGGAGGCACGTCCGTGATCATGGAACACTTCGACCCCGTCGACTTCCTCGAGGCGGTCGACCGTCATCTAGTCACGCACACCCAGACGGTGCCGACGATGTTCGTTCGCATGCTCAAACTTGCCGCCGAAGATCGCGATCGATTCGATCTGTCCAGTCTGCAATGCGTTTTTCACGCCGCTGCCCCGTGCCCCAAGGACGTCAAGATGCAGATGATCGACTGGCTCGGTCCGATCATCCATGAGTACTACGCAGGCAGCGAAGGCAACGGGTTCGTGTACTGCAACAGCGACCAATGGCTCGCGCATCCGGGGACGGTGGGACAGGCGCTCAATTCGACCATTCACATCCTGGACGACGAAGGCAACGAAGTCCCTGCAGGCGAGATTGGGACCGTGTACTTCGAGTCGGCGTCGAACTTCTCGTATCACAATGACGAAGAGAAGACGAAGGCGTCACGCGATCCGCTTGGTCGCGGCTGGACGACGCTCGGCGACATCGGATACGTGGACGCCGAGAACTTCCTCTACCTCACGGACCGCAAGGCGTTCATGATCATTTCTGGCGGAGTGAACATCTACCCGCAGGAGTCGGAGAATGTCTTGATAGGTCATCCTCGCGTCGTCGATGTCGCCGTGTTTGGAGTGCCTCACCCAGAGTTCGGCGAACAGGTCAAGGCGGTCGTTCAACCGATCGCCATGCCCTCGTCCGAGAATGAACGCGCCCAACTGGAGAAGGAACTGATCGAGTTTTGTCGCGCCTCGTTGGCTGACTACAAGTGTCCGCGCAGCGTCGACTTCCGGACCGAATTGCCCCGACACCCGACCGGCAAGTTGTACAAGCGTCTCCTCAAGGATGAGTACTGGACCGGCTTGGGCCGTTCGATCTAACCACCCGTGCACCCCTATCTCGATGCCCCGGGCCCGATTGCTTTCGCGCATCGCGGAGGCGCAGGCGTACATCCTGAAAACACCATGCCGGCGTTCGCCCATGCAGTGGAACTCGGCTATCGCTACCTAGAAACTGATGTCCACGCCACACGCGATGGCGTGTTGCTTGCGTTTCACGACGAGAACCTGGCCCGAACGTGTGGAGTCGACGTCAAGATCGGCGACATCACGCTCGAGGAGTCTCGGCAGATCAAGGTTCATGGCTCTGAGCACATCCCCACGTTGGACGAATTGCTCGAGACTTGGCCAAACGTCCGCCTGAACATCGATTGCAAGGCCGACTCCGCAGTCGAGCCGCTGACAGAGACGCTGCGCCGACCAGAAGTACGGCAGCGAGTGTGCATCGGATCGTTCAGTGATCGACGACTACGCCACTTTCGAGACACGTTCGGCGTCGAACTCTGCACCAGCATGGGGCCGCGGGACGTGGCCCAAGCACGACTGGCCTCGTATGTTTCGCGTACTCCGTTCGCCTCTACGGCGCACGCCGCGCAAGTTCCACTTCGTCAAGGACCGATCCCACTCGTTGATCGACGTTTCGTGGATTTCTGTCACAGCCGAGACATCCACGTACACGTTTGGACCATCGATGATCCGAGCACGATGCACGACTTGTTCGACCTCGGCGTGGACGGGATCATGACTGACCAGCCGGAGACGCTCAGGAAGGTCATGGCCGAGCGAGGATTGTGGTGACTCACGCACTTCGCATGACGGAGCTCAGCAAGAAATGGCCGAACGGTGAGCTGGCTCTGCGGGACGTCAACTTCGACCTACATGAGGGAGAATTCGTCACGTTGGTCGGACCGAGCGGTTGCGGAAAGTCAACCCTCTTGCGGATTGCGGCCTCGTTGGAAGCTCCATCGTCGGGTGCGATTCAAGTCAATGCGCACACCACGGAGTTCGTCTTTCAAGATCCGACGCTCTTGCCGTGGAGAACAGTTGCCGAAAACGTCGCACTGCCGCTCGATCTTCTCGGCGAACAGGACTCCCTGCGCGTGGAGTCGGCCCTCGAGGAAGTTGGACTGCTGCCGAGCGCACAGAAGTTGCCCCGGGAGCTGTCCGGCGGAATGAAGATGCGCACCTCCGTCGCGCGTGCCCTCGTGACGACTCCGGACCTGTTCCTCCTCGACGAACCATTCTCGGCGGTCGACGAATTGCGCAGGGAGGAACTGAATGGCATGTTGCTGTCGCTGCATCTCTCCCGCGGGTTCGCCTGCCTGTTGGTCACCCATTCGGTGAGCGAGGCGGTGCTGCTCGCCGATCGGGTGGTCGTGATGGCGGATCAACCTGGTCGAATCATCGAAATCGTGGACATTGATTTGCCTCGCGCAGGTCGACTCGAGCGACGTTTCGATGGCGACTTCGTGGCTCTCACTCGTCACGTCTCAGCGGCATTGCGGAGTACTTCGACATGACCCGCAACAGGTGGTCGCCGATCATCGCCGTGGCTGCACTGTTCATTGCAGCGTGGTATGCACTGGCCTACTTCCTGCCCAACAACTTCGCGGCCGCGACCGGCAAACCGCTGATCGTGCCACCCCCTCACCGCCTGCTCGAGGACATGAATGGCGTTCTCTGGTCGCGCTTGGGACGCGCCGTCCTGATCTCTGCGATGACGAGCGTGACCGGCCTGCTGTTGTCGATGCTGCTTGGGGTGCTGCTCGGCCTCGTGATGTATCGACGCCGATGGGTCGAACGGGCCTTTTGGCCCTACCTGATTGCCCTGCAGGTGACGCCGATCATCGCCCTCGTGCCCCTGATCATTCGAATCGTCGGATCCAATTTCCTCTCCCGCGTCCTCGTGACGGTGATCATCACCTTCTTCCCGATCGTGTCGAACACGCTCTTCGGACTCCGCCAGGTGGACCGTCGCTTGCACGACTACTTCACGCTGCACAAGGCCACAAAGATCCAGCGATTGGTGCGACTCGAGCTACCCGCCGCATCCCCCTCGATCTTCGCGGGCTTCCGAGTTTCAGCCGGCCTGGCAGTGATCGGCGCGATTGTCGGCGACTTCTTTTTCACACGCGGCGACCCGGGCCTCGGCAAATTGATCAGCCTGTTCTTCCTCAACAATCAGGCGGGACCCATGTTCATCACTGCCATCTCCGCGTCCCTCCTTGGATTCCTTCTCTTTGTTACATTCGGAGCACTCAATCGATGGGTCGTTGGATGGTGGCACGAAGGTTCACTCTCCTCCTGACCTCAAGCATCCTTCTGAAAGGTTCCCCATGAATCCCAGAATCGCACTCGTCGCACTTCTTGCTCTCGCAGCCTGCGGAAACGATGCGTCGACCACGACTACGACCATGACGACACCGGACCGCACCGGTTCGCTTGCCGAGGTATGCCCGAGCACTGTCGTATTCCAGACCGACTGGTTCCCTCAAGCGGAGCACGGCGGTCTCTACGAACTGGTCGGCGACGATTACACGGTCTCGAAGGACGCAGGCACCACGGCGGGATCGATGGTGCTCGACGGCGAAGCCCTCGGCGTCAACGTCGAGATACGTGCGGGAGGACCATTCATTCAGTCACCCGTCGTCACCCAGATGTACCAAGACGATGCCATCACCATGGGCTACGTCGGCAACGACGTCGCAGTGGCGCGCTATGCGGACGCACCTACGGTGGCCGTGTTCAATGCGCTGAACGTCAACCCACAGGTGGTCCTCTGGGACAAGGCGCGCCACCCTGGCGCAGAGACTCTCGAGGAAGTGCTCCCAGAGATCGACTCGCTGTACGTGTTCGGTGAACCTTCCTGGGTCAAGTATCTCGTCGGACAGGGAATCCTCGACAAGGACAAGGTGGACTCCAACTACCAAGGCAACCTGATTTTGGCGACAGAGAACGTTGCCCATCAGGGTTTCTTGACTTCGGAACCGTTCAGCTATCGAAACTTGGAAAGTGGAGCGATCGAAACGGGAAGCGTGTTGATTCACGATCTTGGCTGGACCAGCTACCCACAGAACTTGGCCGTGCGCAAGGACCGCCTGGAAGAGCTGTCGCCATGCCTCACCGAACTCGTGCCGATCTTGCAGCGAGCTCAACTCAATTATCTCGCGTCACCCGAACGGGCAAACGCCATCATCGTCGATGCAGTGACGACTTTCGACAGCTACTGGCAACAGTCCACCGAGTCGACCGCCTATTCGGCTGAAACCCAGTTGTCAGCCGGAATCATCGGCAACGGCGACACTCCGACGTTTGGCGACCTCGAGGAACCACGAGTCACTGAGTTCATCGCCAAGGTCACGCCGATCTTGCGAGAATCGGGTATCGAGGTGCCCGAGGTGACGGCCAACGACATCACCGACAATTCGTTCCTCGACCCCGAGATCAGTTTCGGGGGCTGATGCTCAGGCGTCGCGCACACTCCACTTGCGCTTCGCGACTGGCTCCTTGTCGCTCCACGGGAAGTTGATCCACTTGTCGGTGTGTCGCCACACGTAATCGCACTTGACTATCGAGTGCGACTTCTCATAGAGGACCGCCAGTCGGGAGTCCGCCAGTTGGCCGCGACAGAACTCGAGAACGTGATTGAGCGTGTGCCCCGTGTCGGCGACGTCGTCGACGATCAAGACCTTGGAGTCCTTCAGATCCACCAGACTCGGCACTGGCGGGAGGATCATGGGCACCGCCAGTCTCTCGCTCACCCCGGTATAGAACTCGACGTTCATCGTGTAGGTGTTCTTGACGGACAAGGCGTAGCCCAATGCTCCTGCAGTGAGGAGACCGCCTCGGGCGATGGCCAGGATGATGTCGGGTTCGTATCCGCTTTCCGCAACCTGGATCGCAAGCTCTCTGCTCGCAGACCCGAACAAATCCCAGGTCATGATTTCGCGCTCTTCGGACACCTGATCTCCTTCTTTCTTGGGAGCGAATCTAGTTCATGGCCACGATCCGCACAGGCAGATCAGTACGGGCAATGACGACAACCGCTCTCGCAGCAATACGCACGTGCCCGCAACGCCTCGGACGTCATGACCGAAAGACCACTCACCGGATCGCGATAACAGGGAAGACCACGCTCACAAGCCTCGGCATGACGCTTGGACGCCTCTGCGAAGGACGGATGCCGTTCCGAGAAGTTGCGCCCCAATCCGAGGCTCACGAGACGAGTCCCATGTCGGCGAAGAACCCTGGCCAGGACTTGGACACGACCGCTGGATCGCTCACTTTCGTACCTTCAGCCACACGTCCGAGCAGGGAAAGGGCCATGGCCAGCCGATGGTCGTGGTGTGGCTCGATGGTTGCCGCCGCAACGGGTGAACCCACCACATCCAAACCATCGCCTTCCTCCGTCACGGTGACCCCGAACTTACGGAGTTCCGACGCCAAGTCGCCGATCCGGTCGCTCTCCTTGTTCCGCACGAAACCCACTCCCCGGATGCGTGTACGTCCAATCGCTCGTGAGGCCACCACCGCAACCGTGGGTACGAGGTCGGATGAATCGCGCAAATTGACATCCACTCCCCGTAACGCTTCGGCGGATTCACGCTCGATCACCATGTCGCCATCTTGGACACTCACGTCCACACCCATCTGACGCAGGATGTCGAAGATCACCCTGTCCGATTGCATCTCGATCGTTGCTGCCCGCCTGATACGAACAGAGCCACCAGCAATCGCCGCCAACGCGGCTGGATACGAGGCTGACGAAGCATCGGGCTCGATATCGATGGTCGTGGCACGATAACGACCTTCCTCGACTTCGACCGTGCGTCCATCGAACCGCACGTTCGCCCCGAAACGAGTCATCAACTTCGCCGTCATGGAGATGTAGGAGGAAGACACGACATCGCCAGACAACTCGATCCGCAGACCACCATCGAGAAGTGGTCCGATCATCATCAACGCGGAGACGAACTGACTCGACACCGCTCCGCTCATCGTTACAGCACCGCCACGCAGATTGCCGCGTTGCACCGAGATCGGTAGCCCTGGACCGCCCTCCACGTCCGCCCCCAGCGATCTGAGCGCGCCGACGAGTTCGCCAAAGGGGCGCTCGCGAAGACGTCCCTCACCAGACACGGTCGTACGTCCCACACGAAGCGACGCCAGCGCAATCAGGAAGCGTGAAGTCGTACCCGCCAACCGCGCGTCTAATTCGATGGCGCCCGAAGTTCCGAAATCAACCGACCCGGCAACGGTGAGTACCCCGTCTCCACCGCTGATCTCCGAGCCGAGCGAACCAAGGGCATTCGCCATTGCCTCGACGTCGTCCCCCGCCGGAACGTTCGTCAGGATGCTCGCTCCATCGGCCATCGCCGCCAGAACGAGTGCTCGATTGGCGATCGACTTGGATCCAGGAACATCCACGACCATGTCGACAGGACCACCGTGATCTATGGATATCTCGCGTTCGAAACTCTGCCGACTCACCATGACACCGTCATCGTCACGAATCTCAAATGAACGTCTGCACAACGGGCTTGAAGCCACGCGCGATGAGCCCACCTCGGAACAAGTCGCGAGAGGGTTGTTCGACGATCAACACCAGGACACCCTGGTTGCCTTCAGCAGAGTGGGCGACCTCGAAGTTGGCCACGTTGACGCCGAGTTCTGCGGCGATCGCAAAGATCTCGGCTGCCGCGCCCGTGCGGTCGGGAATGGGAATCCTGAACTCCACGACATCACCGAGTTCGCGAAGACGGGCTGGCAGGTTGGCACGTGCGGATCGCGCCCGCTGCAGTCGCTCGAGAAGAGCATCGCTCTCCCCTTCGCTGACGATCGTTCGCATCTCGGACAGCCCGCCAATCATCGAATCAAGTGCACGAACGATGGCGTTCTTGTTTTCACGACAAATGTCCACCCAGATTCCCGGTCCACCCGAGGCGACACGAGTCATGTCACGAAACCCGCCGGCGGCGAGCCGGAGGATCGCCACGTGCTCTTCGCTTTGCTTGGCGGCCAAACCCATCAACGTGGCGGCGGTGAGATGTGGAAGGTGACTGACGAGCGCGACCACTTCATCATGACGACGAGGATCCAAGACGACGATCTCCGCACCCAAATCACGAGCCATCGACGCCACTGTCTCGAACGCCGAGTCACTGGTCGCTTGGTGCGGTGTCAGCACCCAGGCGGCACCAACGAACAGATCCGGATCCACTCCAGCCAGACCGGACAGTTCGCTACCCGCCATGGGGTGCCCACCGATGAATCGAGGATCGTGGATCTCTTCGATCACGTTGGACTTGACACTTCCCACATCGGTGACGACACCCGACACCCGCGACAACATCGTCTGCACTTGCGCAGACACCTGTGACACGGGCGTGGCAATGACGGTCACACTGGCAGCCTCGTCCAACACGTCGTCCGAAATCACGCCGAGGGTGAGTGCTTCCCGAGTCACCTCGGAATCGAGGTCCGAGCCATGGACCATCCAGCCGCGCGCCTTCAGCCCACTTGCTACGGACCCACCGATGAGGCCGAGACCGACGACATTGGCGCTCCGATTCACGACGGTCAAAGGCTATCTCTGGGCGCTCTTGTCGGCGCCAGTGAGACGGTAAACCTCGTCTTGGGAAAGCAGTCGATACTCCCCTGGCTTCAAACGAGTATCGGTGAGCGTGCCGATACGCACACGGATCAGGCGGTCGACGGGATATCCGACTGCAAGGCACATTCTGCGCACTTGCCGATTACGTCCTTCACCGATGGCGATCCGCAATACTCCTGGTTCGGTTTGGGCCACCTTCGCCGGCGCAGTCATGCCATCATCGAGTTCCACACCTTCGCGAAGATTGCGGATCGCCGCAGGCTTGACGCCTGAAGGTGGTGCGTCGACGACGACCAGATACTCCTTCTCGCATCCGTACCGTGGGTGCATCACCCGATTGGCGAACTGTCCATCGTTGGTGAGGATGATGAGACCTTCGGAGTCGGCGTCCAAACGGCCGACGGGATACACCCTCGGATCGGGAGGCACGAGCGAAACGACGGTGTCGCGATCATGCGTATCGCTGACGGTGCAGACCACACCCTTCGGCTTGTTCAACAGGTAGTAGACGTAGTCGGGCCGAATCCCGACTGGAGCGCCATCCACTTCAACCAAGTCGGACTCCACGTCGACTCGCCGACCAAGGATCGCCACCTCGCCGTTCACGGTGACGCGTCCTTCACGAATCAAATCCTCGCAATGACGCCGACTGCCGAACCCACGTAAGGCCAACACCTTTTGTAGACGTTCCGAATCGGCGCCTCCCGGCGCGGACGATGAGTTCATCGAACCTGCTACTGGTCCTCTGTGGTTGGTGTCTGCGGAGTCTCACTCGGGACCACGCGCAATCCTCGCTCCAACGCCTCGACCACCGATGCATCGGGGACGAATTCAGAGATGGACGGCAGATCGGCAAGCGATGCCAGGCCGAGTCGTTCGAGGAACAAACTCGTCGTACCAAACATCACCGCCTGTCCGGGACCTTCGTCACGGCCCACTTCGGCGATGTACCCCTTCGCCTGCAACGTTCGCATCACTGCGTCGGGATCGACACCACGAATGGAAGCAATCTGTCCGCGACTGATCGGCTGCTTGTAGGCGATGATCGCCAACGTCTCGAGAGCAGCAGCAGAGATCCGGGCCTGCTGACTGTCGAGCACGAATCGTTCGACATAGGCGGCCACGTCGGGATGCGACTGGAAGCGGTAGCCGCCTGCCACCTTCACCAACTGAAAACCGTGGCCCGCTTCGGCATAAGCCTGTGCCAGACGCTCACACAGTTCGTCGACGACGTCCTGCGAAACCTCGAGCAACTGCGACAACATGGACGAACTGACCGGCTCCATTGCCACCATCAAGATGCCCTCGAGCGCCTTGACCACCTCTGCGCTGGGACCAGTCATGTCATTCACCGGACACCACCATTCATTTCACCCTTCATAGTCATCGATCGCCAATGCCGCTTCGAAGTCTCGGTCTTCCCCGCCGACCCACTCGACCGTGATATCGCCGAAGCGATCGATCTGGGTGAGATCCACACGACCTTGCTTGAACAATTCGAGCAACGCCAAGAACCGGACCACCACTTCGATCCGATCGGCGATTGCGGCCGTGAGATCACGGAAGGTCGTCCGCCCGAGATTCGGCAGGATACGCAGCATCTCGACGAGCGCTTCACCGACGTTCGCCCGAATCGGATTGACGTGATAGAGATCGATCGCGAGGGGAACCTTGCGCTGGGTGGCTCGAAAGTACGCCCGCTGGAGGCGGACTGGCGTGACACCCTCGAGGATGTCGGGGACTAGTTCACTGAATCGTTCGTCTGGGCCGGTGCGGCGAGGAAAGCTGAGAGTTGCTTCGTCCAACAGGTGGGCAAACGCCGACGCGACGTCCTTGAAGGTCTTGCAGTCGAGCAGACGAGAAAGCAGCAGGTCGCGCTCCTCCCACAGAGCAAGTTCTTCGTCCAGATCGAGGGGGTCTCTGCTCGGCACCAGGCGCCTGGTCTTCAGTTCGACCAGCGTCGCGGCGATCAACAAGAACTCCGTGGCGACGTCCAGATCGAGCGATTGCATGCGCTCGATCTCGGCAATGTATGCCTCGACGATGGTGAGGAGGGAAATCTCGTGGATGTCCACCTCTTCCTTCAGGATGAGATGCAACAAGAGGTCGAATGGACCGTCGAAGACAGGCGTATTGACCTCGTATGCCACGGTCAGACAATAGTTGAACCGAATTCAGCGGTTCCGATTCCACTACCGTGGAGCCGTGACGCGAGTGTTGTCGTGTATCCAACCCACGGGCGACGTGCACCTCGGCAACTACCTCGGGGCTCTGCGTAACTGGGTCGCGGGTCAACACCAAGCGGACGTCTTCCACGGAATCGTCGACCTCCATGCCTTGACCGTCACCGAGCAGCCTGGGGTTCTCGGCGAACGCACCCTGCACCTGGCCGCGATTCTCTTTGCCGTCGGTCTCGACCCGGACAAGGCCACCGTCTTCGTGCAATCGCATGTCCCCGAGCACAACCAACTTGGCTGGGTCATGGAGTGCCTCGTCAGTTACGGCGAGCTCAGCCGCATGACTCAATTCAAGGACAAGGCCGCCAAACGCGAGGCCGAATTCGTCTCTGCGGGACTCTTCACCTATCCCGCGCTACAAGCGGCAGACATCTTGCTCTATGACGCAGACGAAGTCCCCGTCGGCGAAGACCAGCGACAGCACATCGAGATCACGCGCGACATCGCGATTCGCTTCAACGGGCGGTTCGGCGACACCTTCGTGATTCCCCGCGCCGTAACTCCAAAGGTCGGTGCGCGGGTGATGGATCTTCAGGAACCGACCAACAAGATGTCCAAGTCGGCCGATGGTGACGCGGGAATCGTCTACCTCCTCGAAGATCCTGCTTCGATCATGAAGAAGTTCAAGCGCGCCGTGACGGACAGCGACAACGAAGTGCGATATGACCGCGCGACCAAACCAGGTATCGCCAACCTGCTCGACATTCTCTCCGCATGCACGGGCGAAGCCCCCGAGCAACTTGCCACCAAATACACCCAGTACGGCGCACTGAAGACCGATACTGGCGAAGCAGTCGTCGCCACTCTTTCCCCGATTCGAGATCGAGCAAACGACTTGCTCGGAGACAAAGGCGAGCTTGCTCGACTCCTCGCTCGAGGTGCAGGTCGAGCACGCGACGTCGCGACGCAGACGCTCTCGCGGGCCTATGACGCGATCGGATTGCTTCGCCCCTGACCAGATGGTCAGCAGTCGTCTGCCCATCTGAACGCGTCCAGAACCTCTGGCCGAGCATTCGCTTCCAGGACGGCAAGCACCTCACGCGTCGACCCGCACTCGCGCAACATCTCTAGGCCGATTCGTTCATGATCGTGATACGTGGCGAACCGTCTCGTACGCGGACCGATCACCGTGGCCACCACTCTCCCGAACGTACCGAGCCCGCTGCGAACCTTGCCCACGTCATGGAGCGCCACACCGACGATCTCCGCAGTGCTTGCATCGTTGAGTTGCAGACGAAATCGTTCTACGACCTTCAGCGAATGGCGCTGGTCGGCAGCAGCCATGCTCGCCCACAACGCAAACTCGCTATCGGTCATCAGACTGCGCAACGACTCCGTCTCCGACGAATCTGGGTATCGGGGCGACCAGGACTGGAAGAATCGCCGCACGAGGTGCAACATCATGTCCTCGCCCGCGGGTGAGCCTCGCGGTAGGCCGCAAACAACAACTCGTTGTCGACCTTGGTGTACACCTGTGTGGTCGTCACCGAAGCGTGGCCGAGCAATTCCTGAACGACTCGCAGGTCGGCGCCGTTTACCAACATGTGCGTTGCACACGAGTGACGGAGCACGTGCGGTGACAGGTCGACGGTGATTCCTGCCCGAGCGGCGTATTTCTTGACGATGCCCCACGCGGCTTGACGGGTGAGTCGGGTGCCACGTACGCCGAGGAACACCGCCTCCGCATCGTCGCGACGGGCCCACTGCTTCGGTTCGATGAACGGCCGTCCCGAGGGACCCAGCCACCTCGTGAGCGCCATGTGTGCCTGACGACCAAACGGCACGATTCGTTCCTTCGAACCTTTGCCGAAAAGTCGCACCAACGAGTTCTCCATGTCGAGATCGGATATCCGCAACCCACAGGCTTCAGAGATTCGTGCTCCCGTTCCGTAGAGAAACTCCAACAGGGCTTGATCCCTGATCGCCAACGCGTCGACACCGGTGACGCTGTCCAGTAGTCGGCCCACCTCTTCTTGCGACAGCGCCTTGGGAATTCCCTTCGGCACGGCGACGCCCTCGATCATCCCCATCGGATCGTCGGCACGAATTCCTTCCTCGGCGAGGAACCGATGAAACACGCGCAACGTGGCGATCGCTCGAGCAACACTCTTCGGAGACTTGCCGCCATTGCGTTGGCGTGCAACGAACTTTTCGATGTCGGCGACACTGGCACCGTCCAGCGGAACACCTGACTCTCCGAGAAACTTGGCAAACCCAAGCAAGTCGGAACGGTAGGCAACGATGGTGCGTTCACTGCGCCCCTGCTCTACCGCGAGCCAACCAAGGAATCGGTCGAGCGAGGTGATCATGGTCGCGGCATCATCGCAGCCGCACGCAGAATGCCGATGATCGCCAGCGAATTGATCACCTCACCGCGCTCGACCATCCGTACCGCCTCATCCAATTCGATCAGATGAACGCTCGACGAGTTCTCTTCCGGACCCTGCGGAGCAGCATCTCCAGGGGTGAGATGACGGGCAAGGAAGACCTCCGCGATCGAGTTGCTCGTGCCCGGAGACTGCGCCACTCGCCCCAGCTCCATCCAATCACTGGCGACGAACCCTGTTTCCTCTCGGAGTTCGCGCTGCGCACACACCAGCGGACTCTCCCCGACCACATCCCGCATTCCTGCGGGGATCTCCCACAACACCATGTCGAGCGCAGGTCGGTATTGGCGAACCATCACCAGCCTTCGCTGATCGTCGACTGCCGCGATTGCCACCACTCCCGGCGACTCGACGAACGTGCGCGCGAACGGGTTGCCATCCGGGTCCCGAAATTGTTGCTCCACCAACCGCCACGCCGCCCACTCATGAAGCGTGCGTTTGCCCAAGGCCTCGAACGGCCTCATGTCGATCAGGCGCGAGACGTGGAGACCGACGACGGAGACTCCGCGATCGGCACCCGCTTCGCCCGACGCTGTAGTGCCGCCCCGATGAAGTCACGGAACAACGGATGCGGTCGGTCAGGACGGCTCTTGAATTCTGGGTGCGCCTGAGTCCCCACCCAGAACGGGTGGTCGCGCAGTTCGATGAACTCCACCAGACGCTTGTCTGGCGACGTTCCGCTGCACAAGAAGCCCTTTTCCTCGAAGCGCGTGCGGAACTGTGAATTGAATTCGTAACGATGACGGTGACGCTCGGAGACCACCGGCTCGCCGTACGCGTTGGCGACCTTCGTACCCGGTTCCAACACCGCGTAGTACGCACCGAGCCGCATCGTGCCACCCATGTCGGTGACTTCGCGCTGATCGATCATCAGGTCGATCACCGGATTCTGTGTCGACACGTCGAACTCCGTTGAGTTGGCATCGGCCAGTCCGAGCACATGACGGGCGAATTCGATCGTCATCACCTGCATGCCGAGACAGAGCCCGAGACACGGCACACCTTCCTCACGGGCGATCTCCGCCGCGCGAATCTTGCCTTCGATACCGCGCGGCCCAAAGCCACCCGGAATCACGATCCCGTCGAGGTCAGCGAGTCGACCTTCGGCAAGCAGACCCTCGACGTTCTCCGCCTGGATCCACACGATCTCCACCTTCGCCGCATGGTGAAAACCGGCGTGCTTGAGGCTCTCCACCACCGACAAGTAGGCATCCTGCAATTCGACGTACTTGCCGATCAATCCGATCCGCACAGGACTGGTCGATGCTTCCACCCTTGCCACCAGTTCTCGCCACGGGCGCAAGTCGATCTCTGCCTCGATGCGCAACACGTCACAGATTCGGGAATCGAGGCCCTCTTCATGAAGGATCAGCGGCAATTCGTAGATGTTGCGAACGTCGGCAGCATTGATCACGTTGCGATGGTCCACGTCGCACTGGTTGGAGATCTTCCGCTTGAGCTGATCGCTGACTGGCTCGTCGCTACGGCAGACGATCACATCTGGCTGAATACCGCGGCTGCGAAGCTCCGTCACCGAGTGCTGCGTGGGCTTCGTCTTCTGCTCGCCGCTCGGGCCGATGAACGGCACGAGCGTGACGTGCACGTAGCACACGTTGTCCCTACCGACTTCGTTGCGGAACTGACGAATCGCTTCCAGGAACGGAAGGATCTCGATGTCGCCCACCGTGCCGCCGACTTCGGTGATCACGACGTCGACGTCGTCCGTGGCGAGGCGCTGAATACGCCGCTTGATCTCATCGGTCACGTGAGGGATCACCTGCACCGTACGGCCGAGGTAGTCCCCGCGCCGTTCGGCTGCCAGGACTGCCTGATAGATGCTTCCCGTCGTGGCGTTCGACGCCCTGGTGAGACTCTCGTCGATGAACCGTTCGTAGTGACCTAGGTCGAGATCGGTTTCACCGCCGTCATCGGTGACGAACACTTCACCGTGCTCGAAAGGATTCATCGTTCCTGGATCGACGTTGATGTATGGATCGAGCTTCTGCATGGTCACGCGCAAACCACGCATCTTCAGCAGTCGACCGA
>CAZWKD010000024.1:0-11193 GCA_964633985.1 uncultured Acidimicrobium sp.
GTGACGATGATGGCGAGGAACGGAGGAGCGAATCGGTAACAGGCATTCGCCACCAAGCGCGCGAGCGTGACGATGGTGATGTTGCGCTTGATCTCGCCAACGAATGATTCGTCCAGGAGCCGACCGATGACCATGACGACTACAGGGAATCCGGATTGGTGGAGTGGTCGATCACCGATATGACATCGCCTGCCTCGATCGAGCCGTCGGCGAGGACGTGGAACCACGAACCACCCAGGTTCGGAAGTCGAGGGTTGTCGACATTCAGAAGATGACGCATGGTGCGAATGACGCCGGAGTGGCTGACGATGAGCGCGGTGCCGTTCTTGCAGCGACCACCAATGTCGAGAAACGCGCTGGTCATGCGCTCGAGGATGTCGTCGTCACTCTCAAAACCATCCGGCTTCCGTCGATCCTGCAGGAATCCTGGCCACTGTGTTTCGATCTCCGAGCGTGTCAGACCTTCCCACGGGCCAACGTGTGTCTCCTGCAAGCGCTCGTCCACTTCGACGGGGCCGATACCGAGGTGTTCGGCGATGATCGAGGCGGTGTGCCTTGCACGCTCGAGTTGACTGGAGGCCACGAGCTCGAACGAGCCGAGTGCGTTTGCTGCGAGCGATGCTTGGCGCACTCCTTCCTCACTGAGCGGAATGTCGGCTCGACCCTGCCAGCGCTCTTGAACGTTCCACAAGGATTGTCCGTGTCGCAACACCAACAACGAACTCACCACCTCGCGACGATTCACGGCAACGCAGGGTAGTCCCAAATGTACGATGGATTCGTGGCTCAACTTCGCTTGTTCGCATCTGCACGTGAAGCCGCCGGCACCTCACACGAAGTCGTGACAGGCGCAACCGTGGCTGAAGTGTTGGAGGAGGCCAAGCACAAGTTCGGTGCCAACTTTGCTGCCGTGTTGCCGACGTGCAAGGTGTGGGTGAACGGCGAGGCGGCAGATCTGAGTGCACGGCTCGGAGATGATGATGAAGTGGCAATTCTGCCTCCCGTGTCCGGAGGAGATCGATGACCGAACCCGGGAAGTTGAGCGTGGAGGAGCTGCGCGCAGAGCGAGCCCGCTTGCAGGCACAGGAGGACGCCGTGTCATTCGTGCGTCGTGTCGCTCAAGGTCGATTGGACCTGGCTCGGGACGAACGAACCCGCCGCGCCGAGAATCGACCTTCGGTCGACGTGACCACCGATCTGGCCGCGCTGTTTGGGCAAGAACATGGTGGTGGATCGTCCCGACCGCCGCGAGACACGGCGGTGCCGCTCGATCATCCGTTGGTCAAGCAACTCGACACCTTGTGTGACGAGATTGGCTTTGGTGCACTTGCTGCACTCGATGTCGACTCCCTGGATGCGGTCATCGATCGGCTGAGTGAATTCGAACGCACATGCTCGAACGAACGCCGTTCACTGTTCGAACGCATCGATGCGCTCACCGCGGAGTTGGTCTCTCGTTACAAGTCGGGTGGCGCAAGCGTCGACACCCTGCTCGACGATTGACCCACTCTTGCTCGGACGCCCGCCCAGCTTGTAGGAGCGCCAGTTCGGAATAACACGAGCCGTAGATAGGTTGCAATGGTGATGCAACGCGTTGCCGTGCTCTCCATGCACACCTCACCTCTGGCACAGGCTGGAGTCGGTGACGGTGGGGGCATGAACGTGTACGTGCGCGAGCTCGTGTCGTCACTCGCCAACCGCGGAGTGCAGTGCACCACCTATACGCGCAGGTGGCGGGACGACTTGCCACGCGAAGTGCAGATCGAGCCGAACCACCGAGTAGTGCACGTGCCAGCAGGTCCGCTCGACTTGCCCAAGGAGGGCCTCATTGGTGTGGTGGACGAGTTCACCGACAATGTGGCGCGGCACATCAACAAGAGCGGTGGCACCGATGTGGTGCACGCCAACTACTGGCTGTCGGGGTTGGCTGGGCACCGACTCAAGCACGAACTGAACTTGCCGCTCGTCACCACGTTCCACACCTTTGCGCGAGTGAAGAGTGCGGGCGGCGATCACGAGTCAGCAGAGCGCGAAGCTGCCGAGCTCGAAGTGATTGGCTGCGCGGACTCGATCTTCGTCAGTTGTGAGCAAGAACAACAGCAGTTCCAATCGCTGTACGGAAAGGCGCCAGGAGCGATCGACGTCGTAGCACCGGGAGTGGAGCGGGCATTCTTCTCGCCCGGCGATCAACGCGGTGCGCGCTCGGCACTTGGATTCGGCAACCATCCGATCCTGCTCTTCGTCGGACGCATCCAACCGTTGAAGGGCTTGGACGTTGCCGTCCGCACGCTTGCCGAACTCGGTCGTAGCGATGCTCGACTCGTCGTGGTGGGTGGTGCAAGCGGAATGGAGGGCTCGTCCGAGTTGGGCCGAGTGCATGAACTGATCGAGTCCCTCGGGCTCGAGGGTCGCGTGGAGTTCCACCCGCCGCAACCACACCACATCTTGTCCACTTATTACCGTGCGGCGGACGTGGTGGTGGTGCCGTCGCGCAGCGAGAGCTTCGGACTGGTCGCGCTCGAAGCGGCGGCATGCGGAACGCCGGTCGTGGCGAACGCCGTCGGTGGGCTACTCAACCTCGTCGAACACGCACGGACCGGTTTCCTCATTCCGAATCGGGATGTCACGGACTTTGCGCGTCATGTTGCGTTGCTCCTCGATGACCACCTGCTTGCCATCCAGATGGGAACGGCTGCTGCGCAGCGGGCGAAGTCGTATTCGTGGGCGGCCGCGGCGCGTCGGGCTCAGGCTGCATACGGCGCACTCCAGGTGCGCGATCTCGTCGCCTGTGCCTGATCGGGAGCCGGTGTGAGCGAGATCTTCGAACCCGCTGCGTTGGAGCAGCTGCGCCGATCGATCGACGACTGGTTCGAACATCAACGAGCGAGCAACTCGGCGATCGTCGCTGTGGATCATGGCGAGGGCGACGAGGTTCGGTGGTACGTGCGGATGCACGGGGAAGAGAAGGAGTTCACCACCCTGTGGTTCACGCTCGGTCAGCGCACGTTGCGCTTCGAGACCTACGTGATGCCGGCTCCGGAAGAGAATGCCGAGCAGTTGTTCGACTTACTGTTACGCCGCAATGACGGCCTCGTTGGCGTGCACTTCTCGATCGGGGCCGAGGACGCCGTGTATCTCCGTGGTGAGATCCCGAACCACGCGTTGAACGAAGGCGAGTTGGATCGCATCGTCGGCACGATGTTCGCAACCGTGGAGCGACACTTCTCTTCCCTCGTACGAATCGGGTTCGCCAGCAGATTCGTCGACTGACGCGCGTCGGTAGCCTGACGGCGTGTCCACCATCGCCAACCGTTCAGTCACCTTCGTCGGTGGCGGCAACATGGGTTCGGCGATCGTTGCCGGACTGCTCAAGGCAGGATGGCGTGCAGACGACTTGACCATCGTGGAACATTCACCCGAGCGTCGTGCGGTGCTGAGTGGGATGTTTCCCGGCGTGTCGATTGTCGGCGAACTAGGCGCCACCGTGAATGCAGTGATCGCGGTGAAGCCAGGTGCAGCCGCGGAAGTGTGTGCGCAGTTGGCCGCTGCCGGTGCGAAACGAGCACTGTCGATTGCAGCTGGAGTCTCGGTGGAGACCTTGCAGGAGGCTGCCGGGTCGAACTGTGCAGTGGTGCGCAGCATGCCGAACACCCCTGCTCTCGTGGGAGAGGGCGTTTCTGCAGTGTGTGGTTCGACGCACTGTACGGAAGATGACGTGCAGTGGGCGGAGTCGATCCTTGGCGCAGTCGGCACCGTGGTGCGGGTAGAGGAGCGACTGATGGATGCGGTCACGGCCGTATCGGGATCGGGTCCTGCATACCTCTTTCTCGTGGCCGAGGCATTGGTCGCCGCGGGGGAGAAGGAGGGCTTGTCACATGAGGTCGCCGATGCGTTGGTCCGTCAGTTACTGGTGGGTAGCGGAAGACTGCTGCAACAGACCGGCGAGGACCCAGCCGAACTCCGTCGCAAAGTCACGTCGCCGAACGGCGTGACTGCTGCGGCCATCGCCACGCTCGAGTCGGCTGGCCTGCGTCGTGCGCTCGAAGAAACCGTCCGATCTGCGGTGAATCGCAGTCGGGAGATGGGCCAGTAGGTCGCTAGGGTATGCCACAATTCACGTACTCCGGAAGGGGTAATACCCTCTCCGGGAGTCGCGCTCGCAAGAGTGCGCCGTTTGGGCCGGTGCCGTCGGGGGGTTGGCACCGGCCCATTCGTTTTTCTCGAACAAGGTCTCCATTCGCGACATGACGCTCGACACCGTTTCATTCTTCTCCGATTACGGCACACGTGATGAGTTCGTCGGCGTGGTGAAGGGCGTCATTGCCGACATCGCTGCACACGTTCGTGTGATCGACATCACTCACGAGATTCCTGCATACGACGTGCGCGCTGGTTCGCTGACGATCGCTCGGGCGGTGCCATATCTGCCGGCAGGTGTCGTGTTGGCCGTCGTCGATCCCGGCGTTGGCACGAGTCGCAAAGGTGTCGCCATCGAGGTGCCTGGCGGTGTGTTCATTGGCCCAGACAACGGCCTGTTGGCCTCGGGTGTGGCGCTTGCAGGTGGGGCAGTGCGGGCATTCGAGTTGACCAACCCCGACTACCAACTCGCCGCACCAGGTGCGACGTTCGCCGGCCGGGACATCTTCGCTCCAGCCGCTGCGCACTTGTGCAACGGAGTCCCACTGACGAAACTCGGCACCGAAATCGACCCGGTGACGTTGATGCCAGGACTCGTGCCGTTGCATCGCAACGAAGGTGATGAAGTTCATTGCGAAGTTACGTGGATCGATCATTACGGGAACTGCCAACTGAACGTGGGCCCACAAGACGTCGAGCAACTCGGTTCGCCCTTGCAGTTGACGATCATCGGAAACGACACGACGCAGCCGATCGTCCGCACCGCGCACGTCGTCGGTGCATTCGGCGAAATCGGCGGTGGGCTCGGACTCGTCGTCGATTCGTACGGAATGTTGGCCATCTGCAAGGACAGGTCTTCGGCCGCGATCGAACTCGATGCCTCGGTCGGCATGGGGGTGGTGCTTTCCGCGGCCACGGACAGTGGTGTATCGGCCAACGTGCGGCTCTCCCGCAAGGCCGACCAAGGCGCCAACTCCTAACCTGTCTGCATGCGTCCCGCCACCACGCTCACCGTCGGGTTGCTCTTTGCCGCCATTCTCGGTGCCGCGATCCTGCAGTTGGTGTTGCGCTAGTCCCCGATCAGCGCGAGCGCCGTCATGCGCCGAGACCTGGCGAGGGAGTTCGATGCAATGAGAAAGCCGACGAACAGCACCGTGACGCCCGTGAGGAGCGTGATCGCGAAAGCCTGATCCTTGCCGAATCGACCGGCGAGCGAACCACTTCCGGAGAGCACGAGTGTGCCGAGTGAGATCATTACGTTGCCGAGCGCGAGTCGTCTCGGAGAAGAAATCTGCCTGCGCACCGACGATGTCAGGCTTGGTGAACTACCCCGAAGAATTCGCCATGCAGACCACACCGCTCCACCGATGATCACGAGTGCGGGAACGCCCGATCCGATCGCGGCTAGAGCACGTGAGAACGGACCGAATACCTCGCGCCCCGTGGGCAACTCGTGACCACTTACCGACGCCTTGAGAGGTACGAACAACACCACACCTGAGGCAAAACTCGAAGCGGCGATCAACCACGAACGAACGACGTCGCCGACATGACGACCTACGAGGAGATACAGCGTGCCGAGCGCGAGCCATGCCACGTTCAGCACTGCACCGGTGAGGAAGAAAACCCGAAAGGCGAGAGCGTTCCATCCCACCGACTCGCCAAACCAGAGTGCAAGTGAACCAATCGCGAAGAGTCCCATCGCCACCGACCAGGCCAACTCCTGTGGTTGTCGTCGGTTGAGGAAGCGGTCGAGACACATCAGGGCAAAGGCGAGAGCGATGAGGGCAGCAGCCGCAGCGAGCACACTGGTGAGCGAGTCTGGACCAGTCACGTAACCTCGTCGCCTGACATCGTGAAATCCTGCACGAGCGCCTACCCTAGAGCGCGTGACAGACCCAACCCCCGTCAGAACGCTGGATTCTCGGCGCAAGATCCCCGGCGCAGCTGTAGCCCGACTGCCCGTGTACCTACAGATCCTGAACGGTCTGAAGTCCGAGTCAGTCGAGCAATTGTCGAGCGATCAACTCGCCGCGTTGGCAGGTGTCAATGCGGCAAAGGTGCGCAAGGACCTGTCCTACTTGGGGAGTTACGGCACCCGAGGAGTCGGATACGACGTCACGTATTTGATCTACCAAATAAAGCGCGAACTTGGACTGCTCCACGAATGGAAGGTAGTGGTGGTGGGTGCAGGAAACCTCGGCAATGCACTCGCCAACTACAACGGGTTCTCCTCGCGTGGGTTTCCAGTCGTGGGAATCGTCGACACGGATTCGTCCAAGGTCGGTCGCAAGATCGGCGGCGTAGCGGTTCAACACCTGGACTCGTTGCCGCAACTCGTCAAGGACGGTGGGGCCAGCATCGGCGTGATCGCCACACCGCCCGACGCAGCGCAGACCGCCGCCGATGCGCTCGTTGCCGCAGGCGTTCGCTCGATCCTCAACTTCGCGTCAGTGGTGTTGACCGTGCCCGATGAGACGTCGGTGCGCAGCGTCGATCTCGGTGTCGAGTTGCAGATCCTCGGTTACTACGAACAGTTGTCGCGCGAGGCGGTCGAAGCCGGAATGGCCCCGGTGGGGCGTCGCGGCTGATTCATCGAGCAGTGAAGTCGTTTCTCTCGCTGCGTTCGTGGGCGGCCCTCGGTTCGCTCGTGGTGGCCTTCATTCTGTTGTTCGGCATCTTCACTCTGTTGCGTGGTGGATCCGAGAGCTCGGATCCTGCCCCGATGAACGTGGAGTTGGTCGCAGTCACCGAATCGATCACCGCAACTGACAATTGGTCGATCGTCGATGGCAAGTCGACCGGTGAGGCGACACTCACGCTCGATGATGGGCGAACCGTCACCGTGTTCGATCAAACGCGTGGGGAGATTTCCTGCACCGACCGTGCTGATGGTTGCGTGATGCTCGCCGACACGTTGGGTGAGGCGATCGTCTGGTTTGCGCTCGTGCCGAGGGACGCAGAAGATGGAGACGTTCGGCTCACGTTGCCGGCACTCGTCGACATGCGGGATGGCGGTGATTTGGGCGTCTTGCAGAACGGATGGGTGGTGCGTCTCACGACCGGTGTGGATCGCACCTGTGACACCGAGACGACGTCACTTCGTGACTTCATCAACAAGTTCTCACCAGATCGCAGCACGACGATCCTCGACCTGATCGCCGACGAAGTGACCGAGGTGGTCTGCTCCTGACGCGTCAGGCGTTGGGAGCGAGTCGAACGATTGCCGCCGCGGCCTTGTAGGCGGCTTCTGCCGGACCGATCTCATCCGGGCGCAACAAGTTGGCCATGATGCGCAGCACCCACTCCATCAGCGTTCGTGAGTGGATACCGACACGGGACAACTCGCGCATCAACGCAGGACGACCGATCACTTTGGCGAATAGACGTGCCACCTTGAAGTACTGCCCGTACTCGGCCTCGAGCATGGCGGGGTAGCGATCGAGAACGCGGGCGTCTCCCGTCGCCACTGCCTCGGCGATCAGGCCGGCCGCAATGCGTGACGTCTCGTACGCATAGTCGATGCCCTCGCCGTTGAATGGGTTGACACTGCCGGCTGCGTCGCCAACGACGACGAAGCCATTACCGATCTTCGGTCCCACCGATCCACCCATCGGGATCTTGCCGGCAGTGGCTTTGCACTCCGGCGACCCCGGGTCGATTCCCCAACTGTCGGCGATCATGTGCGCGTAACTATCGAGCAGGACCGTCGTGTTGACGTCCTTGAATTTCTTGAACGTGGAGAGCAGTCCGACACCGACGTTGATCGTGCCGTCGCCGACCGGGAAGATCCAGCCGTAGCCGGGCATCGAGTTGCCTTCACGATCCTTCACGTCGAGAGCCGACTCGATCCACGGTTCTGCGTGACGTGGGCTTTGCCAATACGTGCGAATCGCCGTGCCGTACGGCCACTCCTTGCGGCGTGCAGTACCGAGCGAGCGACCGAAGCGACTGTTGGCGCCGTCGGCCACGACGACGTGTTTGGCGCGAATGGTGGTGGACTCATCCGCATCCTTGTCGAGCACCGTTGCGCCGACGAGCCGTCCGTTTTCGTGCAGCGGTGCCGTCGCCTCGTGACCTTCGAGGAGTGTCGCTCCGGCATGTTGCGCGTTGCGCGCCACCATTTCGTCGAGCTCTCGACGGCGCACGACATAACCGTGACGGGGATACACGGGGTGAGTGGGCCACTGCAGTTCGAGTTCCTTGCCGTGGGCGGTGGCGCGCAGTCCTTCGTAACGATGGAAGGTCGACAGGCGCTCGCCGAGACCCATGTCGTCGAGTTGCTTCACTGCGCGTGGAGTAAGTCCGTCACCGCACGTCTTTTCGCGCGGGAAGTGCTTCTTCTCGACGATCGTCACCGCACAACCGTGCTTGGCCAGCCAGTAACCCGCAGCCGATCCAGCTGGACCCGCCCCGATCACGAGGACATCGGTATCGATTACACGCTCAGACATCGATGTCAGCGTATGGATGCGTCGCGATCAACGCGCGACGGAGAGAGGAATTACTGGCCGGCTGAAGCGCGGGGCTTGGTGCCCACTTGCACTGGGGCAGGCATCAACGAAGCAAAATCGTCAGCGACGGTGTCGAAGTTGGTCGTGCCGGCCTCGAGTGCGAGGAAGATCGGTGACTCAGGTGAACACCAGTTCTCGTACTCCGCAGCCCATGCTTCATCGGCTGGATCGGTGCCACCGATGTCGTAACGAAGGTGACAGACCACTCCAAGAATCTCGTAGTCGGTCAACGCACCACCCGCGGATTGACCTTGTTGTGGCATGGGGTTGCCGTTGTAGGAGAGCGGAGCATGTGCGCCGCCTTCACGATTCGGATCGCCGTATACGGGGATTTCGGCGGCGACGAACGCCTGACTGCCGGTATAGACGAAGTTGATCATGTCCTCGATCTTCGGGAACGTCTTCATGACTTCACCCTGGTGCAACGCGCGCCCAGCACCACCTTGTCCAGCAGCTCCGTGACAGCCCGCACAGCTGCCGTACACGCCTGCACCGATGGCCATCGGACCTTCGACCGTTTCTTCCTTGGGTTGCAGTGCGAGGAAGTAAAGGAATGCCCACAACGGCAGAAGACTGAGTGCTGCCATCGCCCAGAACGGAATCTTCTCGCGGCGCTTGGCGGCTACTACATACTCAGGATCTGGTGGTGGCGGGGGCGGTGCGCTCGGTGCAACCGGAGCCGTCGCCTTGGTCGGAGCCGCAGCGGCTGCCTTCTCGACTTGAGTCGACTCACTCGCCGCGGGTGCACCGTCACCCGACAACGACTGACGACGCTCCTTGGAGCGCTTCAGCAGGTGTTCGGGGATTTCGGTCACGGTGTTCCTTTGCTGGTGATCGACTCGTTATGAGCCGCTCTTACTCTAAAGCAAGCGAGACGGGAGACCGCAATATGGTCGGGTCACCTCGCTTGTTCGTAGGTGCAGAGGAGTGGTGGGAGACCGTCGGGAACGACTGAATCACGATGTCGGAGAGTGACGTTCGTCGTCGACAAATGCACGAGTTCACGACCTCGCACCTTTCGCCTGTCGGCGCGAACGGGCACTAGTCTCGTGAGTGGTTTCACGAGGAAGGACCACCCCGAGACCCATGCTCGCGATCGACATCCTTGAATGGCCCGGAATGAATCAGGCGTTCCTGTTTTCGTTCGCGGCGACGACGGCGATGGCTCTTGCCGTCATTCCCGTGGGCAAGCGTCGTCCCGTCACACGCAAGAGCACGTGGGGCGAGGCGATGTTCGGTTCCGTCTACGTCTTCGGTGTGATGTTCCTCGCCTTCGGTGTGGTGCCCCATCAATGGATCGACCACGCTGACAAGGATCTCGGGTGGCGCAAGGACAAGATCATCTTTGGCCCCTTCGATCTACTCAAGCCACAGGCATTCGGCGGTCAGTTTCCGTTCACGATGAGTTACGAGGCGATTCGCGACATTCTCGTCATCGTCATCCACGCGTTCTACATCGGCTTGATGATCTACCTCTTCAGTTGGTGGCAGAAGCGCGGTGAAGTGAAGCCGAAGGAAATCGAGACATCCACGTACGGACGACCACTGGTGAGGAAAGGCTGATGGCACGCACTGACGCGAACCCGCCAATGCCGGAGTGGTCCGACCAGTACCAACTGGTCGAGGTGGATGCTGACTACCTGAACAAGGCAGTCAAGCCGAAGCAGTTCATTCACATCGATCAGTCCGAGTGCATCATGTGCGAAGGATGCGTCGACATCTGCCCATGGAAGTGCATCCACATGGTCACTCCTGAGGCGATCGCGGAGTCGAGTGGCACCGAGCAGCCTGGTGCCGATCCTTCGGACAAGGTGGTGTTCATCATCGACGACGACGTGTGCACACGATGCGCCCTGTGTGTCGATCGTTGCCCGACGGGCGTGATCATTCTCGGCAAGGTGGGTGTGCCGGCAGCGACCGGTGACAGTCACATGCGCACCAACAACCACGGCTACGCGTATGGAATGCGCTTCTAGGAAATCGGAGTAGACATGGCCAGCACCATCGAAGAAAAGCCCCGCCTTTCGCTGAAGGAGCGCGCCGCCAAACTCGGCGAGTCAGTGCAGGGAAGTCAGGCGTGGAACTCGATCTTCCGTCCGGGTTCGATCTTCCGCAAGGGATACACCGACTCTCCGCGCAACCGCTCGTACGTGATCATGAACTCGGTGCTCTATCACCTGCACCCCGTGAAGGTGAAACGCCATGCGGTAAAGGTGAGCTACACGCTGTGCCTCGGTGGGTTGAGTTTCTTCCTCTTCATTCTCTTGACGATCACCGGCATCTTCTTGATGTTCTTCTACCGACCGACTGCCGCCGATGCCTGGCAAGACATTCAGTCCCTGCAGACCTCGGTGACGTTCGGCTACATGGTCCGCAACATGCACCGTTGGGCGGCTCACTTGATGGTGCTCAGTGTGTTCTTGCACATGGCGCGCGTGTTCTATCACGGTGCGTACAAGGCACCGCGTGAGTTCAACTGGGTGGTCGGCGTGATCTTGCTCACACTCACCTTGCTGTTGTCCTTCACGGGCTACCTCTTGCC
>CAZWKD010000024.1:11293-16707 GCA_964633985.1 uncultured Acidimicrobium sp.
CTCTTGCGTTGGTACGTGTTGCACGTGTTGTTGTTCCCATTCGTAACGGTGATCTTCCTGGCCATCCACTTCTGGCGGGTGCGCAAGGACGGCGGCATCTCCGGTCCGCTGTGAGCATGAGGTTGAACTGATATGACAGAAATTCCTGAACACCTTCTGAAGCGGGCCCAAGCGGCGCGTGAGAAGGCGGCGTCCCAGGGCGCGGAATCGACGGGTGGCGGCGACGAGTCACGCATTCCCGATCACTTGCTCGAGCGCAGCAAGGCGGCCAAGGCCGGTGGCGTTGCAGTCGCCGACAAGGGAGGCGCCGTGGTCGCTGCCCCTGCAGGTGGTGGTTTGCCGGTTGGCGCAGGACCTGGTGGTCACACCCAGCGTTTGCTCACGGTCGTCAAGTCGGGATCCATTCAAGACGTGAAGGCAGTGCCGGTGGACAAGGTGCACACATGGCCGCACCTGTTGTCGATCGAATTCGTCGCTGCACTTGGCTGCACGGCGTTCGTGTTCCTCTTCTCGTGGTTCGTCAACGCACCGTTGTTGCAGGCCGCGAACTTCAACCAGACGCCGAATCCGTCGAAGGCCCCGTGGTACTTCCTCGGACTACAGGAGTTGCTCACGATGTTCCACCCGATGATCGCGGGTGTGACGATTCCCGGCATGGGTCTCATCGCGTTGATCTTTGCGCCGTACCTGGACCGCAATCCGTCGAATAAGCCTGAGGATCGCAAGTTCATGACGAGCCTGTTCACCGTGCACCTGATGTTCTGGGCGATTCTCGTGATCATCAGTTCGTTCTTCCGCGGACCGGGATACAACTTCATCTTCCCGTGGCGCGACGGCATCTTCTTCGAGTTGTAAAGGCAAACAATGAGCACCACATCGATCATCACCATCGCAGTTGCAGTACTGATCCTCGCCGGACTCGGCGTCGTGCTGACCTCCGCACGCCGCAGCGAAGTACGTGGCGCAGGGTCGTTGTCGCGTGAGACACGCAAGAAGGATCGTGGCAAGGTCGATCCCGATCGAATCTCCGGCCGTGCGGTGGAGGCAGAAGTTGCCGCTGCACGCAGCACTGCGCTCGTCGCGGCGCCAACGGCAGAAGTCGCGCCGTGGTCGCCACCGGATCCCGAAGCGATCGGAGTCTCTCGTCGGCAGTTCTTCAACCGTGCATCGGTAACGCTGATGAGTGCGAGCCTTGGTGCGTTCGGTGCAGCCGTGCTCGCGTTTCTCTGGAAGGGCAGCTCGGGCGGTTTCGGCTCCAAGATCACGGTCGGTCCGGTGGATGACGTGATCGACCAGGTTCGTGCGAACAAGGGTTTCCTCTACGTTCCGCAAGCGCGAGCGTGGGTCACCGAATACCCGAAAGAAGCGATCGCCAAGGCGCGCGCCGTGTACGGCGCCCAATCCTCGGTGATGGCAGGAATCGAAGCAGGTGTGATTGCGCTCTATCAGAAGTGTCCGCACCTCGGTTGCCGAGTTCCCGAGTGTGCGAGCTCGCAGTGGTTCGAGTGCCCATGTCATGGCTCGAGTTACAACCGTGTGGGCGAGAAGAAGGCCGGTCCTGCTCCTCGCGGAATGGATCGCTTCGGTGTATCGGTGAACAATGGTGTGCTCGTGATCGACACCGGTTCGGTGTTCGGCGGTCCGCCGATCGGCACCAACACCACGGGTCAAGAGGCTGAGGGCCCACACTGCGTGGGAGCAGGTTCACACTGATGACTGCAGACGTCACCACCACGCTCGCGTGGATCGTCCTCATCGTCGCGACGACGGGTTGGATCGTCTACGGCCTCGCCAACCTTCGCAAGGGTCGTGCGGAGATCGGCTCTGAAATTCGTCTTGCCGCCAACCGCAAGCCGTATTACGACGACGAAGAACTGGAAGGCAAGAAGCTCGAGCGCACCCAGTTGCTCGGCGTGCTCTTCCTGGCCGTCATCACCATCGTGTTGCCGCTGTACTGGATTTTGGAGCCAGGTCGTCAAGAAGGCGCACAGAACGGTTGGGACAAGCGCTTCGCCAGTTGGGGTTCGAACTTGTTCGCCACCACGGCCGATGGTGGCTACAACTGCGCTGGTTGTCACGGTGGCATGAACGGTGCCGGCGGTGTTGCTGCTTACGCAATCACCGACCCGAACACGGGTGAGGTGAAGGCGGTCGACTGGAAGGCGCCAGCACTGAACGACGTGTTCTACCGATACTCAGAGGATGAAGTGCGCTTCATCCTCGAATACGGCCGCCCGTTCTCGCCGATGTCTGCTTGGGGTTTGGCCGGTGGCGGTCCACTCAATGAGCAGCAGATTCAGACGTTGATCGATTACATGAAGAGCATCCAGATCCCGCGCGAGAACTGCACGTCGGAGACGGACAATCCGTTGACATGCGAGTCCGGACATCTGCCCGCCGAGAAGCAAGACGAGATCCAAGCCGAAGCTGAACGACTCGTGAGCAATGGAACCTACGGTTCGATCGGCGAGGCGCTGTTCAACATCGATCTCGGTGGTGGCTCCTACTCGTGTGCACGATGCCACACCAAGGGTTGGTCATATGGTGACCCGCAGATCACTGGTGGTGGAGCATTCGGTCCGAACTTGACCGGTGGATCGTCGGTGCGCCAGTTCCCGAAGCAACAGGACATGATCGACTTCATCAAGGGCGGTAGCGAATACGGCAAGCGTTACGGCGAGCAAGGTCAGGGCGGCGGCCGTATGCCGGGCTTCGGCAAGGTGCTCACCGAAGAGCAGATCACCGCGATCGTCGAGTACGTGAGGGGCTTGTAGATGTTGTCGTCGCTGTTGGCAGTGTCGTGGGAGCCGGAGCTCCGCGGCATCGTCGTCGTCATCACGATGGTGGTGGTGTTGATCGGTGGTTCGTATCTGATCGTCGGCACCAACCTGGGCGCACGTCTCGGCTTTCTCGTCGTGCTCGCAGGGTTGTTCGGTTGGATGGTGTTGATGGGCGCCATCTGGTGGACATATGGCATCGGTCTCAAGGGACCGGAGCCGTCATGGAAACCGGCCGAGCCGATCACGATCGTTCGTGATGCGAAGTTCTTGCTCGATGCGGGAATCGTCGATGCGTCACTCGATCTGAACTCTGACCCTGTCGCCAATGCGGAGACCGTCTCAACACAGTTGCAAGCAGAAGGCTGGAAACTGCTCGACGAAGCCGATCCTCAGCGTGGTCAGGCAGTTGCCGCGTCGGATGCGATCATTCAAAACGAAGCCGAAGAGTTTGCTCCCGGTGAGTACCTCTCGTTGAACGTGTACGACCGAGGTGGCGAGCGGTATCCGTTGATCACGGAGTCGATCGACTTCTTTGCGTTCTTCCACAATCCGCGCTACGCGCTCGTCGAAGTGGCGCCCGTGGTGCCACAACGCACCGAGCCAGGTCGCGCGCCTGCTCGACCGGTCATCGACAACGAGCAGCCTCACCGTTACATCTACATGGTGAGGGATCTCGGGGCCAAGCGTCAGCCGGCAATCTTCATCACGCTCGGATCGTTGATCGTGTTCCTCATCCTGTGTTGGTTGCTCCACCGTCGTGATCTCGCCTTGCGCGAGAACGTGAGCGGTGAGCGGCTACCCACCAAGGCGTAGCGCTCGTCGTGGGGCAGTACCTTCCCATCGTCGCTTTGGCGATCGTTGCGGTGCTGTTCGCCGTACTCAGCTTGTTGGCATCGCGCTTGCTGGCGCCACGTCGTCCCAACTCGGCCAAGTCCGCGCCGTATGAATGCGGAATCGTGCCGAGCAGGGAGGCCCCGGAGCGCTTTCCCGTGAGCTTCTATGTGATCGCGATGTTGTTCATCATGTTCGACATCGAGCTGATATTCGTCTATCCGTATGCGATTGCTCACTCGACACTTGGCGTGTACGGCTTCTTCGAAATGCTCGCGTTCAGCGCGGTGTTCTTCGTGGCATTCGTCTACGCCGTAGCTCGCGGCGCGCTCGATTGGGGCCCGATCCAACGGGCAGTGCGTCTGACCTCCAACGATGAGATGGTGTCGAGCGCGCGAACCACGCGGAGCACGGTCCGCCGAGTCGGTCTCGAGGGCAGGGAAGGCGAGGCGGCCTGATGGGACTCGCACAGAACGTGTCGAAGGACGGTCTCGGCGGTCTCGAGCACAACTTCATCACCGCTCGCCTCGAAGACATCGTCAAGTGGTCACGTTCGCGTTCGAGTTGGCCGGCGACCTTCGGCCTCGCATGCTGCGCGATCGAAATGATGGCCACCGGTGCCGGTCATTACGACCTTGCGCGATTTGGTATGGAGGTATTCCGTGCCTCGCCGCGTCAGGCAGACATCATGATCGTGGCTGGTCGTGTGAGCCAGAAGATGGCACCAGTGTTGCGTCAGGTATACGACCAGATGATGGAGCCCAAGTGGGTCATCAGCATGGGAGTGTGCGCGTCGAGCGGTGGCATGTTCAACAACTATGCGATCGTCCAAGGTGTCGATCAGGTCGTTCCGGTTGATGTCTATGCGCCGGGTTGCCCTCCGACGCCCGAGACGTTGATTCACGCGATCGAGACGTTGCACCAGTTGATCGAAGACGGTGAGATCATGCGTCGACGCAAGGTAAGTGGCGCAGGTGCCGACGTGCACATTCAAGAGATTCCGGCAGGTACCTCGACTCCGGTCATTCTCGGAGTGCGCTGATGTTGCATGACTGCCCAGTGGGCGATTCGCGAGGTCAGTCCGTCGTCTACGTGCCGCGCGATCGTTATCTCACGGTGATGAAGCAGTTGGTGGACGACGGCTTCACCATGTGCGTCGACCTGACTGCAGTCGATTACCTCACCCATCCGGGACGGACCTTGCCCGAGGGCATGCAGGCCGAGCGATTCGAGGTGGTGGTGAATTTGCTTTCGATGCAGCGCCGCGAACGACTGCGCGTCCGCGTTCAAGTGCCGGAAAGCGATCCGACCTTGAGCTCGATGTTCGACCTGCATCCCGGTACGGAAGCGATGGAGCGAGAGGTGTTCGACATGTTCGGCATCTCGTTCGATGGACACCCTGATCTCACGCGCATCTTGATGCCAGAGGATTGGGACGGTCACCCGTTGCGCAAGGACTACGCACAAGGCCGTATCCCTGTGCAGTTCAAGGGAGCGGCGTCGTGACGATCTCGGACGTGCGTAAGACCACCGTGGCCGCTGGCACTGCCGAAGGCGCACAGGAGATGAAGCCGCGGAGCGAGAGCACGGCCAAGGAATTGTTCCGTGAAGTTGGTGCCGTGCTGCGAATGAGTGAAGCGCAAGCCGCTCAGCTCGCAGACGTGGGCAATGCTTCGGAAGATCAGACGATGATCATCAACATGGGGCCGTCGCACCCCAGCACGCACGGAGTTTTGCGCTTGATGCTGGAGCTCCAGGGCGAGACCGTGCTGCGCTGCAAGCCGATCATCGGCTACCTGCACA
>CAZWKD010000025.1:0-1216 GCA_964633985.1 uncultured Acidimicrobium sp.
GCGATCGCTTCGCGTCGATCGGCCTTCTGGCGGCCCTTCGCCAACGCGAGATCAACTTTGATCCGGCCCTTCTTGAAGCGCACTTCGAGGGGTACGAGTGTCAGTCGTTCGCGGGCCATGCGCTCGCCGAGTCGACGGATCTGATCGGCATGCAGCAACAACTTGCGGCGGCGCACCGGCTCGTGGCTGCCCACGCCCACCGCGAACTGATACGGAGCAATATGCATGCCTTCGAGGAACATTTCGCCGCGAATCACGTGCGCGTAGGCATCCGCCAGCTGCACCTGGCCGGCACGGGCACTCTTCACCTCGCTTCCGAGCAGCACAATGCCGGCCTCGACCACATCCACGATGGTGTAGTCGTGCCTCGCCTTGCGATTGCTCGCTACCAGAGCATCGCCACGGGTGCGTTCGCCCTTGTCCATAGGGTTAAATGAGGCTACCGCTAGCCTCAAAACGCGATGTCCGAGGTTCGTCCGTTACGCATACCGCAAACGGTGATCGATCAGATCGGTCAACACGTCATTGCCGGTTATCCGCACGAGGCATGTGGGTTGCTCGTCGGCAAGGGTTCGCTCGGCGAGGTGCTCGAGTTCCATCCCACCGTCAACGACGCCAAGTCGGCGCGTGTGTACACGATCAATCCGAAGCAACATCTGCTGATCGAGCGCAATGCCGAGGATCGTGGCCTAGAAGTAATCGGGGTGGTGCACAGCCACACCCACACCGAGGCCTATCCCAGTCCAACGGACGTGGCCCAGGCGCCGGACCCCACGTGGCACTACATGATCGTGTCGCTGAAGCGGGGGTTGCCCGAACCGCGCAACTATCGGATCGTCGGGGAGACGATTACCGAGACGTCCCTCACCATTTATTAGGTATCGGGAATAGCCGGCTCGGCTGGACGGTTGTAGAGGGGCAATTGCTACAATTCTGACCAAGACAGTCAACAATTCCCCGGAGTTGCGATGCCCCCATTCGAAAACGTGCTCGACCTGATCGGCAACACGCCGGTGGTCGACGTCAGCGTGCTGTCGCCGAACCCGCGGGTGCGTCTACTGGCCAAGTTGGAGGGGCAGAACCCGTTTGGTTCGGTGAAGGATCGCATCGCCAAGAACATGATCGAGACGGCGATCAAGGAAGGTGTGCTCAGCCCCGGTCAGCGATTGATGGAGCCGTCATCAGGCAACACGGGTATCGCACTCGCTGCAATCGC
>CAZWKD010000025.1:1316-3749 GCA_964633985.1 uncultured Acidimicrobium sp.
GGCACGTTGATGGGTGTCGGTCGGTACTTGAAGGAACAGAACCCCGACGTGAAGATCGTCGCCGTCGAGCCGCCGCTCGGCGAGCGGGTAGAGGGTTTGCGCAACCTGGACGAGGGTTACATCCCGCCGATCTTCGAGAACTGGCACGGCATCGACGTGCTCGATCGCAAGCGTGTGGTGCGTCCGCGTGAGTCCATCGAGATGACGCGACGCCTCGTGCGCGAATGCGGCATCTTCGCCGGTATTTCTTCTGGCGCTTCACTCGCCGGCGCCGTGAAGGTGGCAGGTGAAATTGAAGAGGGCACCATCGTCTTCATCGTGTGTGACGGTGGTTGGAAGTACCTCTCGACGGGTGCCTACACCGATGATCTCGACGCAGCCGAAGCTGCCGCCGAGAAGATCATCTACTTCTAAATCTCAGCCACCCGCCACGAGCGTGGCCAAGCCTGCAAACACGAGGGCTGCCGAGGTGAGTCGCACGCGGTGATCGCCTTCGTTCAACATCTTCCAGCCGGCAAATGCGGCGATCACCACACTCGACTCGCGTAGCGCTGCAACATAACCCACGGGCGCATGTTGAAGAGCGACGAGCACCATGCCGTAGGCCACGCCCGAGGCGGTGCCGCTGAAGGCGAGGATCTTGCCGTGTTCGCGCAATGTCGGGAGCATGGCATGACGATTGGTGGCAAGTGCCCACAGCGACACCATCACTGCAGCGCACATCAGCAGTGCCATCGAGTACGCGATGGCATTCGACTCACGAGCGCCGTGCGCATCGATCACCGAATAGGTACCGATCGTCACCGACACGGCAAGCGCAGAGAGAATGGACTGCAGCGAACCTGAGCGCGCAAGTACGAGTAGCCCTACGACGGTGAGCAACACGCCGATGAGGGAAGTGGTGGAGAGCGAGTCGTCGAGTAGCACGATGCCGCCGAAGGTTGCGGCGAGCGCACCTGCGCCACGTGCGATGGGGTATGACATCGAGAAGTCGCCGCGGTTGTACGCGCGCGCGAGTGTCATCAGATATGGCACATGCATGGCACCGCTTGCCATCGCCCACGGCCACGCAATGTCGGGAGGCGAATCGACGAGCGACCAGACGAGGAGAATCACCGCGCAGATCGATCCGCCGATGGTGAACTGACCCCACAACGCCATCTGTCGGTCGCCGCTTTGTTTGACGATCAGGTTCCACGTGGCGTGCAACACGGCTGCACCGAGAGCAAGGGCCGTGGCAAGAAGCACGAAACGAGACTATGGGGCGGGCGTAAAGTGAAAGGGCGATGCCGACACGACTGGATGCTCCGATCGGCATGTTCGACTCGGGTTTCGGTGGGCTCACCGTCGCCCGTGCGGTGATCGATCTACTGCCGCAGGAGAATCTCGTCTACATCGGTGACACGGGTCGCTATCCCTACGGCAACAAGCCTGCCGATGAAGTGCGCGGGTATGCACGCGAGTTGGCGTGGAGCCTGGTGCGTGACTTCGATGCGAAGTTGATCGTGGTGGCCTGCAACACGGCGGCTTCAGTGGCACTTGCCGAACTCGAAAGCGAACTGCCAGTTCCGGTGATCGGCGTGGTGGAGCCGGGCGCGCGGGCACTCGTGCGCGTCACGCACAACAACAAGGTGGGCGTCATTGGCACGGTCGGAACGATCTCGTCCGGTGCCTACGTGCAGGCCATCCGCGAAACGGGTGCTCCAGTCGAGCTGTTCTCGGCGGCATGCCCGGGTTTCGTCGAGTTCGTCGAGCGCGATCAAACATCGGGTGACGAAGTCACGGTGTTGGCCGAGCGTCTGCTCGCCCCCGTGCGCAATGCGGGAATCGATTCACTACTTCTCGGCTGCACGCACTATCCATTCCTGTCGCGCGTCATTGGTGAAGTGATGGGTCCGAACGTGGTGCTCGTGAGCAGTGCCGATGAGACGGCATTCGCCGTGAAGACGGCACTCGATGATCACGCGTTGGCACGACACGACGGTGTTGGTTCGCACCGCTTCCTGTCCTCGGGCGACATCGCCTGGTTCGCCGAGTTGGGCAGTCGACTTCTCGGTCCCGAGTTGGATCGCGCCGAGCAGTGGGTGGCACCGAAGTTGAACGATCTACGAAAGGGAAATGAATCATGAGTCGACACGACGGACGAAAGCCGGAGGATCTCCGCCCCATCAACTTCGAGCGCGATTTCACCGAGATGGCAGCGGGCTCAGTGCTCGTCTCGTTCGGACGCACGCGAGTGCTGTGCACTGCCTCGGTGGACGAAGACGTGCCCCGTTGGATGAAGGGAACGGGCAAGGGTTGGGTGACTGCTGAGTATTCGATGCTTCCCGGTTCGTCGCCCGAGCGTGTCGATCGCGAGGCGGCCAAGGGAAAGCAGAGCAGTCGCACGGTCGAGATTCAACGCTTGATCGGCCGCGCACTGCGCTCGGCATG
>CAZWKD010000025.1:3849-8270 GCA_964633985.1 uncultured Acidimicrobium sp.
CCGCGCGCGATCTCTCGCTAGTGCTGCGCGTCGTTTGCGCCTCGGCCAACCCGCACAAGGTTGCCGAAATCATGGAGTTGATGGACGGTGTCGTGCAGTTGGATCCGCGTCCAGCCGACTTGCCGGATGTAGAAGAGGATGGCGACACGCTGGTGGCGAATGCACGATTGAAGGCAATCGCTGTGAATGAAGCGACGGGTTTGCCTGCGCTGGCCGATGACACCGGGCTCGAAGTGTTCGCTCTCGGCGGTGCACCCGGCGTGCGCACCGCGCGTTTTGCCGGCGAGCCGCCGAACGACGAGCGCAACCGCGCGAAGATGCTGCAGGAGCTCGATGGTGTAGCCGACCGTTCTGCCCGGTTTCGTACCGTCGCGCTGCTGCGCTTTCCAGATGGCCGCGAGATCGTGGCCGAGGGCGTCTGCGAGGGTTCGATCGCCGAAGCTGAGATGGGTGAGCGCGGCTTCGGTTACGACCCGTTGTTCATCGCCAGCGCAGGCGATGGCCGCACGTTCGCCGAGATGTCGATGGCAGAGAAGCACCATTTCTCCCATCGTGGGCGGGCTTTCCGCGCCTTGGCGATGGCATTGCGCCATCAACTCTGACGCCGACGCATCACTCTTTGGTGCCGACGGAGAGACTCGAACTCTCACTGACGGCGTCCTAAGCGCCGTGCCTCTGCCATTGGGCTACGTCGGCCTGACTGCATCAGGGTAGTGGTGTGTCTCGCATGCCCGACAGAATGGTCAAGTGACATCAACGCTCGATAGTTCAACGGCACTCTCCAGCCAGCTCGGTCTGGCCACCACCATCGTCTCCGAGGAGTCGCTCGCGGAAAGCGTGCGCAAGTGCGCAGAAAACGGCGTCGTGTTGCCCACTTTCGCTCAACTCGCAGATCCGTCGAAGATCGACCCGAGCATCACCAAAGGTGTCGACAAGAACGCACCCGATTCGCGAAACCTGTTCCGTGTGCACTGGTACAACGACATGAAGGGCGATCGTGTTGCCGTGCCCGACCACGTCGTGTTGCCGAAGGCGCTGACGGGTGTCGACAGCCCGATCATCGTGGCGTTCGGTGATCGCTTCCCGATGATCACCGCGCACAAGGTGCTCGCGGCTTACTCCTGTCTTGCACCGCGCGTGATCACCGGCCAGTTCAACCCGTCCACGCAGCGCGCCGTTTGGCCGTCCACCGGCAACTATGCGCGCGGTGGTGTGGCCATCAGTCGCATCATGGGCGCGCGCGGTGTCGCAGTGTTGCCCGCAGGAATGTCGCAGGAGCGTTTCGATTGGCTCGACAAGTGGACGAGCGATCCGAAAGACATCGTGCGCACTCCTGGCACTGAGAGCAACGTGAAGGAGATCTACGACGCATGCAACGAAATGCAGCGCGATCCGAAGAACTTCATCTTCAACCAATTCTGTGAGTTCGGTAACTACCTCGGTCACTACGAAGTGACGGGACGTGCGTTGTCGCACGTGTTCGAACACGTCGCCAAATCGCACAAGGGTCTGCGCCTCGCCGGCTTCACCAGCGCCACCGGCTCGGCCGGCACGATCGGCGCAGGCGATCGCTTGAAGGAGAACTTCGGGGCGAAGATCGTCGCCGTCGAAGCACTCGAGTGCCCGACGATGCTCGAGAACGGCTATGGCGAGCACAACATTCAGGGCATCGGCGACAAGCACATCCCGCTCATCCACAACGTGATGAACACCGACATCATTGCTGCTGTATCCGATCGCAGCACCGACGAGCTCGACGTGCTGTTCAACACCGACGAAGGTCGCAAGTACCTCGTCGAACGTCGTGGGCTCGATCCCCAGCTGGTGGACACGCTGCAGCACTTCGGTTTTTCCGCCATCTGCAACACCATCGCCGCCATCAAGACGGCCAAGCTGCTCAACCTCGGCCCGGACGATGCGATGATCACGATCGCCACCGATGGCGCCGATCTGTACCCGAGCGAGCGCGTGAAGACACTGGCGCGTCGGTTCAAGAACCAATTCGGTCAGGTGGAGGCGGCAGAAGTGTTCGCCGAGCACCTGGTGGACGTACAGACCGACTCGATGATCGACTGCACGCACCGCGATCGCAACCGCATCTTCAACCTCGGCTACTACACCTGGGTGGAGCAGCAGGGCACCCCGCTCGAGGTGTTCGATGCGCGTCGTTCGCAGTCGTTCTGGCAAGGTCTGCGCGCCAACTTGCCGGTGTGGGACGAGATGATCGTCGAGTTCAACGGTCGCGTGGCCAAAGCCAAGAAGTAGTCACATGACGATCACCGCCATGTTCAGGTGTGCGGTGTGCGGCGAGCAGGAGTCGTTGGCCACGCCGCTGTCGTGGCGTTGCCCCAACTCGAGTAGCGACGATCGGCGTCACGTGTTGATGTTGGAGCAGCCAATGCGCCCATTGCGGGGAACTGGGGATCCGAATCCGTTCGTCGCCTTCCGTGCGTACTTGGCATGGGACGTGCTGGCCGAATCGCTCGGCATGTCGCCCGATGCTCGTGATGCGCTGATTCGCGAAGTGGACGAGATGGTGGCCAAGGTGGCGGGCACCGGATTCCGCGTCACACCGTTCGGTCGTAACGATGGGTTGTCGGATGCACTTGGGTTTTCCGCGACGGGCGGAGTGTGGGTGAAGGACGAGACGCACAACGTTGCCGGATCGCACAAGGCGCGTCACCTGTTCACCGAGTTGTTGCACCTCGTCGCTCTCGAGCGTGCGGGCAAGGCTCCATGGGGCACATCACGTCCGCCGTTGGCAATCGCCTCGTGTGGCAACGCTGCGTTCGCTGCAAGCACACTCGCCAAAGCAGTGGGTTGGCCGATCGACGTGTTCGTTCCTGCGGGAGTAGACGACGCACTCGAGCAGATGCTCGCCAGCGTCGGTGCGCGCATCGTGCGATGTCCGCGTCTCGACGATGATCCACCCGGTGATCCCACCGTTCATCGTTTCCGCGAAGCAGTCGCCAACGGCTCGATTCCGTTCGGTGTGCAGGGCACGGAGAACGCATGGTGTTTGGACGGTGGTCGCACAATCGGTTGGGAGATCGCCGACGCTCAGGAACGCGTGAGCGGGCCTCCGCTCGACAGGGTCTTCGTGCAGATCGGCGGGGGAGCGTTCGCCACCGATCTCGCCCTCGGTGTCTTCGCCGGCGGTCTGCGCCCACGCATTCACGCGGTGCAGACGAGTGGTTGTGCGCCGGTCGTTCGCGCTTGGGACGAGGCCCGCAAGTCGGGCGGCACGCGCAACGCGGGAGCGCGGTGGGACTCATGCATGTGGCCGTGGGAGGACGTCAAACCTTCGCTCGCCGACGGCATTCTGGACGATGAGACGTACGACTGGATCGGCGTGCTGAACGTGATGACCGATAGCGGTGGTGCGCCGATCGCAGTAGAGGAGTCGCACGTGCGCGAGGCGTACTCGTTGGCACATCGCGTCACCGACATCGACGTGAGCCCAACAGGGAGTGCCGGCCTGGCGGGACTGTTGGCCATGCGTCCGACGATCGCCGACGATGAACGCGTAGTAGTGGTGTTCAGCGGCATTCGTCGTCACTTCATGCCGAAACCATCCTGATCTCGGCTCCGTTCGCCCGAGAGGCTGGTAGTAGCCTGACGCCCATGACCGGTGACCCCGCACTGCACGTTCCCACTCCGATGGCTTTTGAAGGTGTTCAGGACGGCCAGAACAACATCTTCCTGCGCCTGCTGAAGAGCCGTGTGGTGATGCTCGGCAGCGACGTCAACGACGACATCGCCAACCAAATTTGTGCACAGTTGTTGTTCCTCGAAGGTGAGGACCCGAAGGCCGATGTGTGGCTCTACATCAACAGCCCCGGCGGCTCGATCACCGCAGGCATGGCCATCTACGACACGATGCAGTTCATCTCGTGCGACGTCGCCACGGTGTGTCTCGGTCTTGCCGCTTCGATGGGCCAGTTCTTGCTCACCGCAGGTACGCCGGGCAAGCGCTTCACGTTGCCGAATGCGCGCATCATGATGCACCAGCCGCTGGCCGGTCTCCGCGGACAGGCTTCGGACATCGCGATTCAGGCCGAGCAGTTGGCGTTCACCAAGCACCGCATGGCAGAGCTCACGGCGCACCACTCGGGTCAGAAGATCGAGCAGATCCAGAAGGACTCCGAGCGCGATCGTTGGTTCACCCCGGAACAGGCCAAGGAATATGGCCTCGTCGACAAGGTGATCCTGCGCCGCGGCGAAATTCGCTGACGCGCGAACCTGTCTGAGTCGCGTTACGGAGTGGTCGTCGTCACGACGGGCGTGACACTGCCGCCAGTCGAAATGTCCACGCCGCAGTTCGTCATCACCCACTCCATGGCATCTTGCGCCGCACGCTCGTTGGCGTACGCCTGATCCACCACGTCCTGCACGGATTCCTCGTTCGACGCGTCGAGGTC
>CAZWKD010000025.1:8370-9586 GCA_964633985.1 uncultured Acidimicrobium sp.
GCGAGGGTCAGGCGGCGCACCCGACCATTGTTTCAGGCGAGGTCACTCGTTCGGTGTCAAGAAGGGGAGGTGACCCACACATCGCACGCATGGCATTTGCGTTGGCTCGTTCCGCAAGCCTGCTCGGCATTCACGGTGAACCTGTCGACATCGAAGTACACGTAGGAGCAGGGCTTCCGGGTTTCACCATCGTCGGACAACCCGACGAGTCGTGTCGCGAATCGCGCGATCGTGTGCGCGCGGCGCTGTTGTCCAGCAGTCTTCCGTGGCCCAACCGTCGGGTCACCATCAACTTGTCGATGCGCTCGACGGTGAAGCGCGGTGGTTCCGGACTCGACCTGGCGATCGCGATCGGACTACTCGTGGTGCAGGAAGTGATTCCGCAGGAGAGCGTCGACCACTTCGCGTTCCTCGCCGAGCTGGGTTTGGACGGCTCGCTGCGGTCGGTGCCCGGTCTCGTTCCGTTGGTTGCCGCACTCGACGACCGTCGCGTGGTGGTGGCTGAGTCAGCACACTCCTCGGCGTCGGTGGTATCGGGCGAGCGTGTCGTGGGGGCACGGTCGCTCACGCATGTCGTGGAGTGCCTGCGTGACGCCGACGCATGGGCCTCGCCGCGACTGCCGAACACAGTCGAGTCGACACACGATGACGTGGATCTTGCCGATGTGCGTGGTCAACGCGCGGCGCGGCGCGCACTCGAAATCGCCGCCGCGGGAGCACACCACATGTTGATGGTGGGCCCGCCTGGGGCAGGCAAGTCGATGCTTGCTCGTCGAATGCCCGGCATCATGCCACCGCTCACACCGGAGCAGTCGCTGCAATCCACCATCGTTCACTCGGCCGCGCACGTCTCCATGCCCAGCGGTGGCAGTGTCGTGCAGGCACCGTTCCGTGCGCCGCACCACTCCGTGTCGCTCACGGCGATGGTGGGTGGTGGCACGGCAAGTTTGCGCCCAGGTGAGATCTCGCTCGCCACCAACGGAGTGTTGTTCCTCGATGAGCTCGGCGAGTTCGCTCCGAGCGTGCTCGATGCACTGCGCCAACCATTGGAGGAGGGTGTCGTGCGTGTTGCTCGCGCGCGTCACAGCGTGGAGTTGCCGGCACGGTTCCTTCTCGTTGCCGCCACCAATCCGTGTCCGTGTGGTGAAGGCACACCGGGCGTCTGTGTGTGCGATGACCGCATGCGCATGCGCTACTTCCGTCGCTTCTCCGGCCC
>CAZWKD010000025.1:9686-16552 GCA_964633985.1 uncultured Acidimicrobium sp.
CCAGCGGTGCAGCAGTGGTGATCGACGAAGAGCAGGTGATCGCCTGCGCGTTGGTGGCAATGCCCGCCATCGGGCAGAGCAGGCTCGGCGGGTTGTTGTTGCGCCAGTCCCCGTCGCAGGCGTGGAAGGCACTCGAGTTGCACGACGACGAACTACTCGCACGTATGGAAGTGGCGTTGGAGCGGCATCGCATCGGGGTCACCTATGTCGGTCACCCGTCGTACCCCGTGGCGCTACAAGGCGACCCCGCACGACCGGCGGTGCTCTTCCACCAAGGCAGCCTCGAGCACTTGGCTCATCGGCGTGTCGGCATCATCGGCACGCGGGGAGCCACTGCCTCGGGTCGCTACATGGCTTCACATCTTGGCTACGACCTTGCAGTGAATGACGTGTCGGTCGTGTCCGGTCTCGCCCGTGGCATCGATGCATGGGCGCACCGCGGTGTCATGATCGCCGACTCTCGCTCACAGCGCATCGCTCCGCCCATCGCCGTCGTGGCCTCTGGACTCGATGTCATCTATCCGCGCGACAACACGGAGTTGTGGAAGTGGGTGGCGCGAGAAGGTGTGGTCTTGAGCGAGTCGCCACCGGGTACCGCGCCTGAGGCCTTTCGGTTTCCACTGCGCAATCGGATCCTGGCTGCGCTCAGTGAAGTGGTCGTCGTCGTCGAATCACGCGAGAAGGGTGGCTCGATGATCACGGTGACGGAGGCGATGAAGCGCGACATCACGGTGATGGCGGTTCCGGGATCGCCGCGCAACACGTCGTCGGCGGGAAGCAATCTGCTCCTGCAACAAGGCTGTGCTCCCGTGGTGGGCGTGGACGACATATTGGTGGCGCTCGGGCTCGACAATCGTCGATGTCATCCGCGGGTGTACGACGCGCGGCCACTTCCCGCAGACTTCGACTTGCGGATCATCGAAGCGATCGGTCGCGAAGCACTGACGCTCGATCAGGTGATGATGCGATTGGGGAGTGACTTGGTGCCTACTGCTGTCGCGTTGGGTCGTCTCGAGAGCCACGGGTGGCTGGCCAACTCGGGCGGCTGGTGGGAGGTGCTCGGTCAACTTCCTCGTGAGCGATATGGTGGAAACGAAGCGGAGTCCCTTCCGCTCACCGGAGCACACGATCGATGAACAAGCGCCGCACGGGTGACGACCTCGAGTCGTGGGAGTTGGCTGCCTTCGGCCGATCGCTCACACGCGCTTCGGACAACACCGTGAAGGCGTACCTCACCGACGTGTCGCTGTTCGCCGAGTGGGTGTCGCGCCAGTCGATCTCGGGGCCGACCGACGTACGCAAGGAGACCGTGCGTCAGTACGTGGCGTTCCTCGCCACCACACGAGCAGCAAAGCGCTCGATCGCTCGCAAGATGGCGGCGCTACGGCGGTACTTCGGGTGGTTGGTGCGCACCGAGCGAAACACGATCGATCCCACCGTCGGCGTCAAGACGCCATCGGATCAAGGTCGGTTGCCCAAGGTGCTCACCAACGAACAGCTCTCCACCTTGTTGCAGCCTCGCGAGGATGCGCCACCGTGGAAAGAGGCGCGGGACATCGCCGTGATCGAGATGCTCTACGGAAGCGGACTGCGCGTGAGCGAACTGTGTGCCATCGACGTCGACTCGGTCGATGTCAAGCGCGCCGCGGTGACGGTGATCGGAAAAGGTTCCAAGGAGCGCCGAGTCCCCGTGGGCGAGCCGGCACTCATTGCGCTGAAGGCGTGGGCCGCGCTGCGCGGCGAAGTGGTGGGCGACCGCACGGAGACGGCGCTGTTCGTCAATTCACGAGGAAAGCGTCTCGGCACGCGAGACGTGCGCCGCATCCTCGACGAACGTGCGTCGTCACCCACGCACCCACACGCACTGCGTCACACGTTCGCCACTCATCTCCTCGACAACGGCGCCGACTTGCGCGCAGTGCAGGAGTTGCTCGGACACAGCGATGTCGCCACCACACAGCGATACACCCACGTCAGCAAGGAGCGACTGAAGGCCGCTTACGAGGTCTCTCACCCGCGGGCATAATTGGGGTTCATGAATGCCTTGCCTGTTCGCCTCACGGTCGAGCAGGCCTGGGAGAAGTGGCACGACGAACGAGCAAACGATGCGCGTGACGTGCTCGTCGTGCATTACGCCTCGCTGATCAAGTTCGTCGCAGGACGACTCAGCGCCAACTTGCCGAAGCGAGTCGACACGGGCGACCTGATCCAAGCAGGCGTATTCGGTCTAATGGGTGCGATCGAACGTTTCGATCCGCAACACGGTGTGAAGTTCGAGTCGTACGCCATCCCTCGTATTCGTGGCGCCATCCTCGACAGCCTGCGCCAACTCGACTGGGTGCCCCGCACCGTGCGCTCCCGCTCGCGTGACATCGAGAACGCGATCAGCGCATTGGAGCATGAACTCGGACGTTCGCCGGTGGATGAGGAGATCGCCGCGCGTCTGGGGATCGCACTCGAGGATTTCCACCAATGGTTGGCCGATGCTCACACTGGCTCGGTCGGACCACTCGATCATGTGATGGCCGATGCGCGACCCAACGACACACATTCGGACATGCACATGTCGACGAGTCCTGATGCGGTGATCGAGTCGGGCGAGATGCGCCGGGTGATGCGTCAAGAGATTCGCAAAATGCCCGAGCGCGAGCGCAATGTCCTCGTCCTCTATTACGAAGAGAACCTCACGCTCGCCGAAATTGGGGAGGTGCTCGGCGTCACAGAGAGCCGCGTCTCGCAGATCCACTCACGCGCGGTGTTGCAGTTGCGCTCGCGCCTGCGTAGCCAAGACGTCGCCTGATCCTCGCCGCCATCGCCGTCGCGTGTGGCATTGCGTTGCCCACACATCTCGACGTCATCGGAGAGTTTCGCGAACCGCCGTGCCCGTACTGCGCGGGTCGACGTGGCATTGAGTATGAAATCGAGCGAGGTGAACCCGTATTCGCCACTGCTTCGGGCGAGGTGAGTTTTGCGGGCATGGTCGGTGGCGTGCGTTATGTAGTGGTGCGCATGCGCGACGGGGCGCTCGTCACCCACGGCTATCTGCTCGACATCGAGGTCTCTGCTGGCGATCTAGTCGAGCGCGGTGATCAGGTGGGGCATGGCACCGAGCGGTTGTTCATCGGGGTGCGCATCGGGGGACGGTATGTCGACCCCCGTGGTGGGTGGTGCCGTAGTGGTGACCGCCGCCCGCGGGCGGTGCTCGTCGGCTGACCCGCCGATACACTCACCGAGCCGCTTTCGGGCGGTAACTACAACCAAATCAACTCGCTCACCCCAACCTGTGGTCGCTTCGGCGCGAGGGTGAGTGTTCGAACCTCAGGAGGAGAATCATGGCAATCGTCAGCATGCGTCAGATGCTGGAGGCGGGTGTTCACTTCGGACACCAGACCCACCGCTGGAATCCGCGGATGAAGCGTTTCATCTTTGGTGAGCGCAACGGCATCTACATCATCGATCTCGAGCAGACCCTCGACCGCGTCGAGACTGCCTACAAGTTCGTTCGCGACCTCGTCGCCAACGGCGGCTCGGTGCTCTTCATCGGCACCAAGAAGCAGGCCCAGGATCCGATCAAGTTCTTCGCCGACAAGTGCGGCATGCCCTACATCAACGAGCGTTGGTTGGGTGGCATGCTCACCAACTTCGACACCATCGCCAAGCGCGTGGGCAAGATGCAGGAGTACGAGCGCATGCGCGACTCCGGTGAATTCGAACTCATGCCGAAGAAGGAAGCGCTCCTCATCAGCCGCGAGTTGGAGAAGTTGCAGAAGAACCTCTCCGGTATTCGCTCCATGTCCAAGTTGCCTTCGGCAGTGTTCGTGTTGGACACCATGAAGGAGCACATCGCCGTCACCGAAGCCAACAAGTTGAAGATCCCGGTCGTCGCCGTCGTCGACACCAACGTCAACCCGGACGTCGTGCAGTTCCCGATCCCGGGCAACGACGACGCAATCCGTGCCAACGAGCTCATGTCGCGCGTCATCTGCGAGGCGGTCATCGAAGGCCGTTACATCGCGGAGAAGACGTTGTCGCGAGTCGCATCCGCTCCCGTCACGCGCACTGCCGAGCAGCAAGCCGCGTTCGACGCCGAGCAGGAGGCCGCACGCAAGTCGGCTGCCGAGGCACAGGCACTTCGTGATGCACGCGTCGCGCAGGCCGGCGAGCAGGCGGGGAGCTGAGCATGTCGTTCACCGCGAAGGACGTTCAGGCGCTGCGCCAGGCAACTGGTGCAGGAATGATGGATTGTAAGAAGGCGCTCGAGAACACGAGCGGCGACATGGAAGCCGCCAAGCAGTGGCTGCGCGAGAAGGGTTTGGCCGCAAGCGCCAAGCGCGACGATCGCGACAACAACCAGGGTGTGGTGGCGTTGTCCATCGACTGCCCGCAGGCTGCCATCGTCAAGCTCAAGTGCGAGACGGACTTCGTCGCCTCGAGCGACTCGTTCATCGCCGAGGCCGATGCTCTTGCCGCACTCGTGCGTCAAAAGAGTGAAGCTGCCGTCAATGAGCGCGAGAAGGAACTGGAAGACCTCAAGATCTTGCTCAAGGAAAAGATCGAGATCGGCGAAGTCGTCCGCTTCGAGGCTGCTGCCGGCAACATCATGGACTCCTATGTCCACGTGCAGGGTGGCCGAGGCGTCAACGTGGTGCTCGTCGAGATGAGCGGCGCCACCGAAGAGTTGGCCCACGACATCGCCGTGCACATCGCGTTTGCTCGTCCGAAGTACCTGAACAAGGAAGACGTGCCGGCCGAGGTGATTGCCGCCGAGCGAGCCACGCTCGAGACGATCACTCGCAATGAAGGCAAGCCGGAAGCCGCCATCGGCAAGATCGTCGATGGTCGTATCCAAGGCTTCTTCAAGGACATCGTGCTCCTCGAGCAGCCGTTCGCCAAGGACGACAAGAAGTCCGTGGCGCAGATGCTCGGTAACGCCAAGGTGGTTCGCTTCGCCCAGGTGGAGATCGGCTAGACACTTATCCGATGACCTCCACGCCGAAGGCCACCCCACGATGGAATCGCATCGTGCTCAAGCTTTCAGGCGAGGCATTGGCAGAGAAGTCGGGTTTCGGTCTCGATAGCGACACGTTGCGCCAAGTGGCGACCGAGTTGCACGAAGCGAAACAGGAATTCGGTGTCGACATTGCCGTCGTCGTCGGTGGTGGCAACTTCTGGCGTGGCTTGAAGGGTGCCGGTCAAGGTATGGACCAGGCGCAAGCCGACTACATGGGAATGATCGCGACCGTGATGAACGGTCTCGCCATCCAGGATGCGCTCGAGCGAGTAGGTCAACCATCGCGTGTGATGTCTGCCGTGGAAATGCCGAAGGTTGCGGAGCCGTACATCCGTCGTCGCGCCGAACGTCACTTGGAGAAGGGGCGTGTGGTGATCCTCGCCGGTGGAACGGGTAATCCGTTCTTCACGACGGATACTGCAGCCGCGTTGCGTGCAGCAGAAATCTCCGCACAAGCGATCCTCAAGGGAACTCACTCGGGAGTGGATGGTGTCTACACCGCCGATCCAAAGAAGGATCCGACTGCGACGAAGTATTCACGCATTTCGTACCTCGATGTGATCACCAAAGGACTGAAGGTGATGGACTCCACTGCGATCACCTTCTGTCGCGACAACAATTTGCCGATCGTGGTGTTCAACCTGCTCCAACAGGGCAACGTGAAGTCCTTACTCAGGGGTGAGGAAATAGGTACGCTGGTCGGGTGATCGAAGAGACGTTGCTCGACGCAATGGACAAGATGGCGAAAGCCTTCGAGCACGTCCAATCCCAATTCAGTGGAGTCCGCACCGGTCGAGCCAATCCCGGTCTCGTGGAAAAGATCCAGGTCGAGTACTACGGCGCAGCCGTGCCGCTCCAGCAGCTGGCCACGTTCCAGGTTCCCGAAGCCCGTCAGTTGGTGGTGAAGCCGCACGACCGCGGAGCCATCCCGGCGATCGAAAAGGCGCTGCAGGCAGCCGACCTCGGCGTCACCCCAAGCAATGACGGCGTGATCATCCGCCTCACGTTCCCCATGCTCACCGAGGAGCGTCGCAAGGAATACGTCAAGGTGGTCAAGGGAATGGCAGAAGACGGACGAGTCGCCGTGCGCAACGTTCGTCGAGATGCGCGCAAGGTGCTCGAGACGTCGGAAAAGGACGGCGATATCTCCAAAGATGACCTGGAGCGCGCCGAAAAGGAACTGGAGAAGATCACCCACGACCACGTGGAGCAGATCGACAAGGCATTCGCCCGCAAGGAACAAGAACTACTCGAGGTGTAAAGGGGTCGACATGAGCGACGACAGGGACAAGCGCAAAGATCAGGATCCGACGGTCGACTTTGGCGACGAGTTCGGTGAAGTCCGTTTCGCGAGCGACGACGACAGTGGCCCCGCGATCACCTTCAGCGGTGGCGAGACGGAGCAGTTGCCACATTGGACCGAACCACCCACGGGTGAGGTTCCACGCTTCTTGAAGGACCAAACGGGTGGCACGCGTCGCGACGACACGCGGGGAAGCGATCCCACATCGGTGTGGTCGGCTTACCGCGACGATGAGCCGACAGGCGGTTCCAATCGTCCACGAGTAGATCTCACGGGCGGTTCGACCCGCCGTTTCGAGACCACGACGCCACCTCCGGTGCAGCGACCGCAGCGTGAAGGTCGCATCGTGATCGGTACCGACCCCACGGGTGAAACCCGTCGTCCTGCTCCTCGCGATCCTTCGACCGCGCAACGGAGGCGTCCGGCACAAGTGACCCGCGCACCACGTGAGCCACGCGCAGTACCTGCAGGCGGCCGCGACCTGCCCACGGCCACTGCCGTTGGAGCATTGCTCGGCGCAGCGTTCATCGCCGCCACGGTGTGGCGACCAGC
>CAZWKD010000026.1:0-4538 GCA_964633985.1 uncultured Acidimicrobium sp.
CTGGAAACTGCGAACCTGGCATCGGGCACTGCAAACGGTGTGGTGATGATCACCTTGCCGTGGCTGGTGCTGGAGACCACGGGCTCTGCTGGCAAGGCCGGCTTACTTGCCGCGCTGTCGGCCATCCCAGGTGTGATCGTGTCACCGATCATCGGAGGACTCATCGACCGAGTGGGTCGGCGGGCAGTTTCGATCTTCTCTGACGTGATGTCCGCGATGTCGGTGTTGCTGTTCGTGGTGGTCGACCAAGTTGGTGAACTCACATATCCATGGATCGTCGTCATCGCAGTGCTTGGAGCGGTTTTCGACCCGGCGGGATACACGGCGCGTAAGGCGTTGATCACGAACGCTGCTGCCGCCTCCGACATTGGACCAGACACGGCCAATGGTCGTCACGAAGGAATTTTTGCCGTGGGCTGGATGCTCGGGCCCGCAATTGGTGCTGCCTTGATCGCGAGCACCGGAGCGGTGTCCGCACTCGGTGTCACCGCAGTGATGTTCATCATTGCTGCGATCGCCGTACTTGCGATGAAGGTAGACGATGAACACGGACGGGTGGAGACGAAGCACGAGTCGTTCGTCGAGTCGTTGAAGGAGGGCGTGCGGGTTCTCTATGCGGACCGCCCTCTGTTCGCGCTCACGATGGGGTTCGTCGGAATGGCCGCGCTGTACATGCCGATTGACACGGTGATCTGGCCGGCCTATTTCGAAGCCAAGGATGACCCGAGGTCGTTGGGTGCAGTGTTCGTTGCATTGGCGGGTGGCTCGGTACTCGGCGCCTTCGCCTTCGGCAAGTTGTCACAACGATTCGATTCATATCGGCTGTTGCGGCTGGTGATCATCACGTCGACTTGCGCGCTTGCGCCGATGTCGTTGTTGCCTCCTACTTGGTTGGTGGTAGTGCTTGGCTTCGTCGCAGGAGTCTCGTGGGGCCCCTTCAATCCGTTGTGGAACTCGGTCGTGCAGCGCCGTATCGAGCCCCATCTGCAGGGGCGGGTCTATGGGCTGCAGATGTCGGTCCTGTATGCGGCACCGCCTCTCGGGCAGGTGGTCGTCGGGTACTCCGTCGACCAATTGGGAATCCAACCTACGTTTTTCGTGGTGATCGGTTTGTTCCTCGTGTTTGCGGTGCTGCTCACCTCGGTTCCTGTTCTACGCAAACTCTGACGGTTTCGGCTAGAGATGTCCTTGAGAAAGGAGTCAGTGATGTTGCTACATCCGCAGAGTCAGGCCGTCGCCGACTTCATGGCGTCGATTCGCATGGCTCCGCTCAACGAGCTTTCCCCAAGTGATGCCCGCGCGGTGTTCAAGGCTGCGCGAGTACCCCTCGAGATTCCCGTTCACGAGGTGCGTGATATCGACGCCGGGGGAGTTCCGTGTCGGTTGTATCGGCCGTCTGCAGAACGCGGAGTCCCGCTCGTCGTCTATCTCCATGGTGGTGGGTGGGTGGTGGGCGACTTGGACACCCACGATCACATTTGTCGAACCATTGCGCGCAATGCAGGGATGGCCGTGTTGAGTGTTGACTATCGGCTCGCACCAGAGCACAAGTTTCCCGCCGCTCTCGATGATGCGCAATCGGCGACCGAATGGGCATTCAAGAACGCAGATTCGCTCGGGGTCGATCCTGGGCGAATGGCGATTGCTGGCGACTCGGCAGGCGGCAACCTTGCCGCCGTAGTGGCCCAACGCAGGGTGGTGCCGCTGAAGTACCAGGTGTTGATCTACCCCGCAGTCGACATGTCGATGAAGCTGCCTTCGATCGAGACGAATGCAGAAGGCCCGACGTTGACCAAGAAGATGATGCAGTGGTTCATCGATCACTACCTACGTCATGAGGGTGACAAGCTCGATGTCGCTGCTTCGCCGATCCTCGCCTCGGATGAGGTGCTCAGCTCAGTGCCTCCAGCGCTCGTCATCACGTCCGAGTTCGATCCGCTCTGTGACGACGGAGAGGAATACGGAAAGCGGCTCGCCAAAAACGGTGTCAATGCGTCCGTCGTGCGCTTCAACGGCACATTGCACGGATTCTTTTCGATGCTGGCCGGCGTAGACGATGCCGTCGGTGCCCATGATCTCGTGGTGTCGTACTTGCGGAGGTACGTGTGACACCCAGCCTGTTCAGCGAGCCACGGGAATTGCTGCCGATCGATGGCAGTGCCGTGCTCCACGAACAGTTCCTCGATCCGACTCAGGCGGATTGCGCCTTCAGGGAGATCCTCGAACACAACCCGTGGGAGTCACACGAAATCATCGTGTTCGGCCAAAAACATCGTGAACCCCGTTTGTCGACGTGGCACGCAGACGATGGCGTGCGGTACACCTACTCCAACCTTGAACGAATTCCCGTGCCGTGGACACCCGTATTGCTTCGCCTGCGCGAATTGTGCGAACAGGTGAGTGGCGCCACGTTCAATTCGGTGCTCGTGAACCTCTACCGGGACGGTAATGACGGAGTGGGATGGCATGCCGACGACGAGCGCGAGAACGGGCCGGAGCCCGTGATCGCCTCGCTCAGTCTGGGAGCATCACGTCGCTTCGATTTCCAGCACCGATTCTCCAAACGTGTGGAGAGCGTGCAGTTGAATGCGGGTGATCTCGTCGTGATGTCAGGGGCGAGCCAACGTCAATGGGTCCACCGCATTGCCAAGACCAAGCGTCAGGTAGGCCCACGAATCAACCTCACCTTCCGCAAGGTGATTCGCTAGCCCGGATTGTGTTTTTGCCTATTCGGCGTCTTCACGTACCTCTGCGTCGAATGTCACGAGATTGCCGGATTCGAGAGTCAAAGTCACGGAGATGACGTTTCCTGCGACGAGCGGTTCAACGAGCCCCATCAGCACTAGATGAATACCACCCGGCTCGAATGTGACTGGTTGACCAGCAGGAAGTGGAACTGACTCCACGATTTGGGTGGTCATCGAACCATCGGCAGCAGTCAACGTTTCGTGCACCTCGGTGGACATGGCAATACTGAAGTCGACATCGGCATACAGCACCGCGTCGTCGGTCTCGCTCGTGAGAATGACATAGATCGATCCCATGTCGGGGCTCATCGGGTTGGTTCGTGCCCAGGCGTCCTCCACGGTGACATTCGCAACCGCATCTTCCACACCGTCCTCCAACAAAACGGTGTCGCCGGTCATTGTCTCTTCGTCGATCATCTCATCGCTCGATGAACCGCCACCTCCACAAGCAGTGAGAGCCAATGCGGTAACGGGAGCGATCCACAACCGATTCAACTTCTTCATGCCACGTTCCTTTCGATCATGAACCAAGAATACGCAGATCATTCGCCAAGCCTCTGGCACCATTGCGATAGGTAGATTCGACAACTGAGTCCGTCATGACTTTTGGGCGAATGCAACCGGTACACCGATACTGGTGAGTCTTGCGGAGACTGGTTCGGCGACAGATTACCCACGGGTATTCGATTGGGTAAGGTGATGTCATGCGCGTCTCAATCAACGAAGAGTCCTGCCATGGACACCAAATGTGTGCGATCGCTGCACCAGAGATATTCGGCAGTGACGATCTCGGCAACGCCGTGGTGCTGATCGATGGAGACATCCCGGCTGAGTTGCAGGCGAAAGCTCGGCGTGCCGAAGCCAATTGCCCAGAGCGGGCGATTCTGATCACGGAGTAGTCGAGCAACTCGTCGTGACCGACATGCAACGACCCGTGAGTGATCTGCTCACGGATTACAACATCATGGACCCTGAGTTCATCAAGGATCCGTTCTCGAAGTTCGATCACATTCGTGAGTCGCAATGTCCCATCGCCCATACCGATCGGTGGGGAGGTTCGTGGATGCCCACGCGTTACGAGGACGTCGTGGCCATGGCACAAGAGTTCGAACTGTTCACCTCACGTGGAATTCTCGTCATGCCGCCAGCGCCTGGTTGGGATGAGGGGCCGTATGCCTCGGTGTCGGCTCCGCCGATCACGTCTGATCCACCTGATCACCATTGGCATCGCCGTCTGATTCTGCCGATCTTCTCGCCGCAGTCCGTGGCGAAATACGAACAAGGCGCGATGGATTTGTGCAACTCGCTGATCGATGAGTTCATCGACAAGGGAGTTGCCGATGCGGCCGGTGACTACGCGCAGCACATTCCCGTTCGGGTGATCGCCACCATGCTCGGAGTACCACTCGAAATGGAGGAGGAGTTCACGTCATGGGTGCGTGGTGTCCTCGAGCAGGGCATGACCGACCCTGAACTGCGCGCCGCAAGTTCGCGCAAGATCATCGAGTTCTTCGCCACGCAACTAGCCGATCGCAGGAAGAACCCCCGTGAGGGCGACTTCATCAGTGAACTCACGCAAGCCGAGGTGGAAGGCCAGAAGGTCCCGGATCACTACATCCTCGGCGTGTGCAATTTGATGCTCGTCGCGGGAGTCGACACCACGTGGTCCGCGATCGGCTCCACCCTGTGGCATCTTGCCCAGCATCCGGAGCATCGCCAGCAGTTGCGCGACGACCCGAGTCTCTGGCCGACTGCAATCGAAGAATTGCTGCGCGTGTATGCCCCGGTGAC
>CAZWKD010000026.1:4638-6768 GCA_964633985.1 uncultured Acidimicrobium sp.
CGACTCGATCGCGAACACAACCGGCATGTCGCATTTGGTTCGGGAATCCACCGTTGCGCAGGAAGCAACCTCGCACGATTGGAACTTCGCGTTGCATTGCAGACGTGGTTGGCGCGTATTCCCGAATACTCGCTCGTCGACCCGACTGATGTCACGTGGGCAGGCGGCCAGGTGCGCGGCCCGCGCCGCTGTCTCGTCAAGTTCTAATCAGACGAGTTCGCTCTGCGGGTCGAGGTTGTGACCCTCGACGTCGATCTTCGGCAACCTCTTGTCGATCCACTTCGGAATCCACCAGTTGCGATCGCCGAGCAACTCCATCGTCGCTGGCACGAGGACCATGCGAACGATGGTTGCGTCGATGAAGACCGCGAGCGCCAGGCCGAGACCGAACAACTTGAGTTGGCGATCCGGTCCGAGCACGAACGCCGCGAATACGCACACCATGATCAGCGCTGCTGCGGTGATCACGCGCGCGGTCGCGGTCAGTCCATCGGCAACCGCCTCTGCGTTGTTGCCAGTGCGCAAATATTCCTCGCGCACGCGAGACAGCAGGAACACCTCGTAGTCCATCGACAGTCCGAACACGATCGCGAAGAGCATCATCGGCGCCCAACTTTCGATCGGACCAGCCTTACCGACTCCGATCAGGTTCATACCCCAGCCCCACTGGAAGATCGCCACGATCACGCCATACGCCGCACCGATGGACAACAGGTTCATGATCACGGCTTTCAGCGGCACGAGGAGACTGCGGAAGACCGCCATCAGGAGGATGAAAGACAAGGACAACACGCCGATGAAGAGCAGCGGCATGCGGCCGCCAATCACGTCGGCGAAGTCGACTCCTGCAGCAGTGAATCCACCAACCTTGGCCTCGACCCCAGTTTGCGGAATGACGTCGTTGCGCAGTGTCTTGATGAGGGCAGTGGTCGCTTCGTCTTGGGGTGCCGTCGTCGGGTAGGCGATGACGAGCGAGAGCGAACCATCTGCAGATGCTGGCGTGGCTTGCGCAAAGGCAATTCCGTCCACCGACTTGATCTTCTCCGTGAAGAGGTTCAGCGCATTGGGGTCGCTCGCAGTCTCACCTTGCACGGTGATGAACAGTGGTCCATTGAATCCCGGGCCGAACCCTTCGGCCAGCATGTCGTATGCCCGTCGCACGGTGGTCGACTCGGGAGCGTTGCCGTTGTCGCCGAAGCCGAGGCGAATCGATGCAAGCGGCGCGCTGAGAATGAGAAGGAAGATGGTGGCAGCGATCGCCGACGTCCATGGTCGTCGTTGGACGAGTCGACTCCATCGGTACCAAAAGGTTTCGTGCTTCGGCTTTCGCTTGCGCTGAGGAATCGGTACACGCAACGGCTTGATCAAGAAACTCAACAACGTGACGACGACTGCCAAGGAAACTGCGACGAGGAAGAGCGGTATCGAGTGTGAAACGACCGCGAAGAAGGAGACGATGACGAAGAACGTGAGGGCAATGAGCGCTGCTCTGGTGGTGACATCGATACGGCGATCGACCATGGCGAGGAGTGAAGGGAGCAACGTGATCGATGCGATCATCATGATCAGCACACCGATGACGGCGCCAATGGCAAGTCCGCGAGCGAATGCAAGACCCATGACGAACAGTCCGAGTAGTGAGATGATCACCGTGATGCCGGCAAAGATCACCGCGCGACCGGACGTGTCGACGGCATTGACGATGGAGTCTTCGACGCTCATTCCATGGTGGAGGCCTTCGCGATAACGAGTGACGATGAACAGGGCGTAGTCGATTCCCACACCCAGACCGATCATCGCCACGAGCGAGGTCGTGAAATCGGGCATCGGCAGCACGTGGCTCAAGACGATGACGAGAGATGCGCCAACACCGAGCCCGACGAGAGCCGTGCCGATCGGCAGCCCCATGGCAAGAACCGATCCGAAAGCGAGTACGAGAATGATGATCGCGGCGAGCAATCCGTAGGCCTCGCTGGCAGGAAGTTCGAAGCCGGCGAAGATGTTGCCGCCGTACTCGATGCGCAGGTCAGCACTGGCAAATGGCTCACCCAATTCTCGGATCTCTTCGCCAAGGGAGATGAGCTCGGACTGTGAGCGGATGGTCACGTCGATCGAGGCAAACGCGGTGGT
>CAZWKD010000026.1:6868-16424 GCA_964633985.1 uncultured Acidimicrobium sp.
TCGAGGGCATCGACCTTGGAGAACAATTCGGTCATCGAAGCTTTGACTTGGTCCGTGGTGACACCGGTCGGGGATGCAAAGACGATTTCGCCGCTGAACCCGGCGCGATTCGGATTGTTCGCTTCGAGAAGTGCCTGGACGTCGTTCGACTCACTGGCGGGAATCTCGAACTCGGTCGCAAAGTCTGACCCGGTGAACGACGAGGCAATGCCAATGGTGACGAGGAGAGGAATCCAAATTGCGAAGACCATGATTCGGCGGCGGCGGACGCTGAAGCGCGCAAGGGCTGCAAGCATGTGGGGGCTTTCTCGTAGGGGGTGTGGAACGATCTCCGTGGATCGTTCGATTCATGAACTTTAGGCGACCCGCCGCTCGCAGATCATGAGCGTGCTCTCAGGAATCGATGGTCACGCTCGCCACGGGACGCCAACTGGCCACTCGCCAATGCCGCCCTGTTCGTTGAGCATTCCGGTCAGTTCGCGGTTCAGGTGCCGTGAGCGCCACGTCAACATGTCGTGGGCCATCTCGAGTACGCGTGACGTGTCGGTGAGCGGGGTTCTCCAGGTGGGGTCGACTCGCGTATCGAACGCCGTCCACGTGCCATCCCCGAAATGGACGTACGCATCATTCTCGTATCGACGCACGGCGAGGTTCTGCTGTTCCATCCGCCGATCCCACGGCCACTCGCGGTCTCCCATCCGAATGAAGAAGTGCCGCCAGTCATATTCATAGGTGGCGGCTTGTCGCCAACTTCGGGGCTCATCGCCGCGCAACAACGAGCCGAGCGGGAGCCCATCGCATTGCATGGGAACTGGTTGACCAAGCGCCTCGGCAATCGTCGGCACGATGTCCACATTCTCGGTGAATCGATCGACGGTCGTACCGTTGCGTTCGGGAATGCGTGGATCGCGGATGATTCCGATGATGTGGTAACTCTGCTCGAAGAATCCGAGTTTCTCCTTGAGTCCGTGGTCACCGAGTTGTTCGCCGTGGTCTGCGGTGAGGATGATCATCGTGTCGTCCCATTCGCCACGCGCTTTCAATGCATCGAACACGCGACCGAGTTGTTCATCCACATCGCCGATCATTCCGTAGTACTGAGCGCGCATGTGGCGCATGCCTTCCTCGGTGTCAGGAGCCTTCGCCGAGGGAATCTGCAACGCGAAGTCGTGGAATGGATGACGCTTGTCGTGTGGAGCAATGGGCAACTCGACGTCGTCTGGTGAGTATTCCTTCGACCACTTGCCTGCAGCGGAGTACGGAGGGTGCGGGCGAAGGTAACTGGCGTGGGCGAACCAAGATCCCTCTTGTCGATCGAGCCAGCCGAGGAGTCGGTCGGTGAGAAACGCAGAGATACCGAACTCAGCCGGACGCTCCGGTTCGCTGCGCAGAGCCTGCTGTGCGTTCATCGGCACGTCGAATCCGTTGTTGCGGAGGTGTTCGATCCACTCTTGATGCTCGTAGCCGAACTCAGGAATGAACAACTGGCAGTCGAACCCGGGTAGCACGCCCTCGAAGGATTGGAGGCGCCAATCATCCGGACCATCCGTATCGCGCGGGTCTGCAGATTGATCGGTGTAACCGAACAACACGGGATCGAATCCCGCGCGGCGCGCAAGCCATGCGACATTGTCGAAACGTCTGTCGAGAGGTGTGCCATTGGCCACCACACGGTGATTCATTTGGTACATCCCCGTGTACAAGCTGGCTCGACCGGGTGAACACGGAGCACATTGGCTGTAATGCCGCGTGAGGCGCACACCGTGACGTGCCAAGTAGTCGATGTTCGGTGTCCGAACGAGTGGATGACCGGCAATAGACAAGCAATCTGCGCGGAATTGATCCAACGTGATCAACAAGACATTCACGATTCGCGAGCGTAGTGTGACCGCTGTGGCAGCCCATTCGTCCCGACATGTTGAGTTGGCGAGCGGGGTTCGATTGCGCGTGCTCGACTGGTCGCCTACTGAGCCGAGTGTTGAGGCGATCGTGATGGTCCACGGATTGGCTTCGAATGCCACTCTGTGGCAGGGCTCTGCGGCATCGTTCGCGTCACTTGGTTATCGGTCGGTGGCCGTCGACCAACGCGGTCATGGTCACAGCGACAAACCGGATGCGGGTTACGACATGGCCACGGTGGCGGACGATCTGGCGCTCCTGATCGAGTCGCTCCGCTCGGAAGGTGTGGTGAAGCCCGTGGTGGCCGGCCAGTCGTGGGGTGGCAACGTGGCGATCGAACTTGCGCATCGCAGGCCGGACTTGATTCGCGGAGTGGTGGCGGTCGACGGCGGGTTCCTCGAGTTGCGTGAACACTTTCCCGATTGGGAACAATGTGCCACCGTGCTTCGTCCACCGAACCTGCTGGGCACACATGTCGATGAGTTCCGCCGCTGGATACGTGAAGCACACCCTGATTGGCCCGAGTCGGGGATCGAAGCGACGGTCAACAACATGGAGGTGCTCGCCGACTCCACCATTCGTCCCTGGCTCACACTCGAGCGTCACCTCGAGGTGTTGCGCGGGCTGTGGGAACATCAGCCGACTGCGCTCTATCCGAACATCGAAGTGCCGGTGCTCTTCGTGCCGGCCGAGGGCGAGGGCGGAGTGTTTACCGCGACCAAGCGAAAAGCATTGGAGCAAGCAACATCGTTACTTCCCACCAGCAGGGTCGAGTGGTTCAGCCCCGCCGACCACGATCTGCACGCACAGTTTCCGGAGAGGTTTGCTCGCGTGGTGCACGACGCCATAGTTGAGGGGTTCTTCCGATGAGCACTCCACGGCTGCTGACGATCATGGGTTCGGGTGAAACTGCCCCGACCATGGTGACGACCCACCGCAAACTGGCGTCCCGCTTACCCAAGGGTGCACGGGCGGTCTTGCTCGACACGCCGTACGGCTTCCAAGAAAACGCGAGCGAACTCTCGTCGAAGGCTCGTGACTATTTCCAGACGTCGATCAATTTGCAACTTGTCACGGCCGATCTGGACCGAGTGCACGGTGCCGACTCGGTCCACGTCGAACGCGCACTGAAGCTCGTCGCCGATGCGCACTATGTCTTCGCTGGCCCGGGCTCGCCGTCGTATGCGTTGCGCCAATGGTCGGGGACCGCAATGTCCGAAGTGCTGCGCGCGAAATTGCGTCAGGGCGGTGTCGTCACGTTCGCCTCTGCGGCGGCCCTCACTCTTGGTCGGTTCACCCTTCCCGTCTACGAGATCTACAAGGTCGGTGAAGACCCGCGCTGGCTGGATGGTCTCAACGTGCTCGGCGAACTCGGTATCGACGCGGTAGTCGTCCCGCATTACAACAACGCCGAGGGTGGTCACCACGACACGCGGTTCTGTTACATGGGTGAACGACGGCTCGCCCAACTCGAGAGCGAACTTGATGACGAGACCTGGGTGCTTGGCGTGGACGAGCACACCGCGCTGGTCATCGACATCGAAGCCGACACTGCCGAAGTGACTGGCAAGGGTGTCGTGACGTTGCGGGTGCGAGGTGAATCGGAGGAGATTCAGGCGGGCGAGACCTTTTCGCTCGGCCGATTGCGGGATCCACGTTCGGCAAACTCGTCACCTCGACCACGGGTCGAGCAGGTGGTCGAAGTGGCCGCTGCCGAGGAAGACGCCACGCTCCGCGCAGCAACTGACCGATTGAGCTTGGCGTTCGATGAGGCGGTGGAGAACGGTGATGCCGACGGTGCTGCCCGCGCGGCGCTCGGTCTCGACGATGCGTTGCGGCTGTGGTCGGCGGACACTCTGCAGAGCGACGATGCCGACTACGCGCGCTCGGTGCTACGCGGCATGATCACGCGCCTTGCCGATTTGGCGGTGAATGGATTGCGTGATCCTCGGGAGTCATTGGCTCCGGTGATGGATGTGGTGCTCGATCTGCGGGCACGAGTGCGAGCCGACAAGCGCTTCGACCTGTCGGACGTGTTGCGGGATCGCCTCGCTGAAATTGCGATCGAAGTTCGTGACACGCCTGTCGGACCGACGTGGAACCTGCGCGACTGAGCTCGCTCGCTCGACTGTTCGTCAAGCTCGGCGTCATCGGCGTTGGCGGTCCGGCCGCACACGTGGCATTGATGCATGACGAAGTGGTTCGTCGACGAAAGTGGGAGTCGGAAGAAGACTTCGCGCTGATGGTCGGAGCAACTGCACTGGTTCCTGGCCCGAACTCGACAGAGTTGGCGATGTTGATCGGCTCACGCCGAGCTGGTTGGCGCGGACTCGTCGTTGCCGGGCTGTCATTCATTTTCCCTGCAGTGGTGATCGTGTCGTTGATCGCGGCGAACTATCGGCAAATCGCCGATACCGAAGTGCTCGAACGCTTGCGTTACGGCATCTATCCCGTCGTGGCAGCAATCATCGCCGTTGCACTCGTACGACTACGCAAGTCCACACTCGGCTCGCCGATCCACCTGGTAATTGGTGTGGGAAGCATCGTGCTTGCGGCCATCGACGTGCCGGAGTTGTTGGTGCTCGTCATCGGTGGAGCGATCGCTGGCGTTGCTCACCTGGTTCGTCCCACGGTGAATGCGATCGTGGTGGTGATCGCTGCCGTGGCAGCGCCCGAGTTGTGGCGGATATTCCTCCGCTTCGCCGAGATTGGGAGCGTCGTGTTCGGTAGTGGATACGTACTCTTCGCGTTCCTTGACTCGATGCTCGTGGATCGAGACGGCTGGATCTCCGAGTCGGTATTGCTCGATGCGATCGCTGTCGGGCAGGTGACGCCAGGACCAGTGTTCACCTCCGCCACTTTCATCGGTTGGGATTTGCAGGGACTGGCGGGGGCAATGGCCGCCACAGCGGGAATCTTCCTGCCGTCGTTCGTCTTCGCTTTTGGCTGCACCTGGTTCGTCGGGGTAGTGCGGAGGGCACCGCGGTTACGTACCCTTCTCGGCGGCGTCACCGCTGCCTCAGTCGGTTTGATGGCCCTCTTGGTCGTGCGTCTGGCCGCCACGGCGTTGGTAGATCCAGCCACCTGGGTGCTGGGGTTGGGGGCACTCGTCATCTTGATGTTCAGCCGAGTCTCGAGCATGTGGGTGATTGGACTTGGCGTCCTGGTGGGACTGGTTCTCGGAGGCTGAATCCTCTTTCGCAGTTGGGAAGGTCGCAACTAGCCTGACCATGACATACGGGTATCGAGGGGGGAACATGGCACGAATCGTCAAAGCAGCGTTGTTGCAGACCGATTGGACGGGCAACAAGGAGACGATGATCGACAAGCACGAAGAGGCTGCACGTGAAGCAGCCAAGCAAGGTGCACAGGTGATGTGCTTCCAGGAGTTGTTCTACGGCCCGTACTTCTGTCAGGTACAAGATCCGCAGTACTACGCCTACACCGAAGAAATCCCGAACGGTCCGACGACCAAGCGTTTCCAGTCGGTGGCAAAGGAGCTGGGGATGGTTCTGGTACTGCCGATGTACGAGATCGTCCAGCAGGGTCTGTACTACAACACCGCGGCAGTGATCGATGCCGACGGTCGCTACCTCGGGAAGTACCGCAAGCAACACATCCCACAGGTCAAGGGCTTCTGGGAGAAGTTCTACTTCACGCCGGGCACCGACGGTTACCCCGTGTTCGATACCGCGGTCGGCAAGGTTGGTGTCTACATCTGTTACGACCGCCACTTCCCGGAGGGTTGGCGTGCACTCGGACTGAACGGTGCAGAGATCGTGTTCAACCCGTCGGCCACGAGCCGGGGTTTGTCGGAATACATCTGGCGCATCGAGCAGCCGGCATCGGCAGTAGCCAACATCTATTACGTCGGTGCGATCAACCGCGTCGGTATCGAGAGCGAGTACGGCGATGACGACTTCTATGGTCAGAGCTACTTCGTCGATCCCGAAGGCAAGTTCGTCGGCGAAGTGGGTGATCCGTACAAGCCGGAGTTGATCGTTCGCGATCTCGACATGGACAAGATCAAGACGGTGCGTGACAGGTGGGCGTTCTATCGCGACCGCCGCCCGGACGCGTACGACGAATTGGTTCGCCGTTAGGAAACAAGGGGGTAACGACATGGCGAAGGTACTCATCAAGAACGGCACGGTGGTCAGCCCCACCGGTCGCCACGACGTGGACGTTCTCATCGAGGGCGAGACGATCAGCGCGTTGCTACAGCGTGGACAAGCAGAAGCGTTCGGTGTTGCAGCAGACAAGGTCATCGACGCAACGGGCAAGTACGTCGTGCCGGGTGGTATCGACGTGCACACGCACATGGAATTGCCTTTCGGTGGTACCAGTGCCAGCGACACCTTCGAGACGGGGACGATTGCAGCGGCATGGGGCGGTGTCACGACCATCGTCGACATGGCACTCCAGCGCTACGGCGAAAACGTCCACGAGGGTCTCGCTGAGTGGCACCGCAAGGCGGGTGGCAACTGTGCCGTCGACTACGCGTTCCACCAGATCGTCGGTGGCGTGGACGAACAGTCACTGAAGGACATGACCTACCTCGTGGATCACGAGGGTGTCACTTCGTTCAAGTTGTTCATGGCGTATCCCGGCGTGTTTTACTCTGACGACGGTCAGATCCTGCGGGCTATGCAGACCGCGAGTGAGAACGGTGCAACGATCATGATGCACGCGGAGAACGGAATCGCCATCGACGTGCTCGTGCAACAGCACATCGCGCGCGGCGAGACCGACCCGAAGTACCACAGCTATTCACGCCCGAGCCTGCTCGAAGGTGAGGCCACCAACCGCGCCATCGTGTTGTCGAAGGTGGCCGGCAACGTGCCGTTGTACATCGTGCACATGTCGGCATCGGAAGCGCTTTCTGCGGTGGCTGAGGCGCGCAACGACGGAATGAACGTGTTCGCGGAAACCTGTCCGCAGTACCTCTACATGACGCTCGAGGACCACCTCGCCAAGCCGGGCTTCGAAGGCGCCAAGTACGTCTGCTCGCCGCCGATCCGCAGCAAGCACGACACGCACGCACACCATTCCGACCTTTGGAAGGGTCTGCGAATGAACGAGCTGGCGGTGATCTCCACCGACCACTGCCCGTTCTGTATGAAGGACCAGAAGGAACTCGGTTTGGGCAACTTCTCCAAGATTCCGAACGGCATGGGTGGAGTCGAGCACCGCATGGAGCTCATCTATCAGGGTGTCGTGCAGGGCCATCTCTCGCTCGAACGCTGGGTGGAGACGTGCTGCACCACGCCGGCCCGCATGTTCGGCATGTATCCGCAGAAGGGCATCATTGCGCCCGGCTCGGATGCCGACATCCTCGTGTGGGATCCGAACGGCAAGACGACGATCGGCATCAATGACAAGCACCACATGAACATGGACCACAGCTCGTGGGAAGGCTTCAAAGTGGACGGCAAGGTCGACACGGTGCTCTCGCGCGGCATGGTGGTCGTCGAGAACGACACGTTCAAGGGCCGCAAGGGTCACGGCAAGTTCATCAAGCGTGGACTCTGTCAGTACCTCAACTAGACGCCAATCAACAAGGCACACCAACCACCTCAACGAATAGAGAAGGAAACATGGAGCGAATCAGTCACTGGGTGAACAACAAGGTGGTGCGTGGCACCTCTGGTCGCACTGGCAAAGTGTTCAACCCCGCCACCGGCGAACAGCAGGCTGAGGTGGATCTCGCTTCCATCGAGGAGATGGACGCAGTGATTGCGGTGGCCAAGGCGGCGTTCCCTGCTTGGCGCGCGACCAACATGTCGCGTCGCGCCGAGATCATGTTCCGCATGCGCGAGCTGTTGGATGCCAATCGCAAGGAACTCGCATCGATCCTCACACTCGAGCACGGCAAGGTACCCGCGGATGCAATGGGCGAAATCGCCCGCGGTGTCGAGAACGTGGAGTTCGCGTGTGGCATTCCTGCGCTGCTCAAAGGTGGTTACACCGAGCAGGCGTCGAGTGGTGTGGACGTGTACTCGATTCGTCAACCTCTCGGTGTGGTGGCGGGGATCACTCCGTTCAACTTCCCGGCGATGGTGCCGATGTGGATGTTCGCCAACGCGCTCATGTGTGGCAACACGTTCGTGCTGAAGCCATCGGAGAAGGATCCATCAGCGTCGATGTTCATCGCCGACTTGTTGCGACAAGCAGGTTTGCCGGAGGGCGTGTTCAGCGTGGTTCACGGAGACAAGGTGGCGGTTGACCGAATCCTCGATCACCCAGACATCGCGGCCGTGTCGTTCGTAGGCTCGACTCCCATCGCGCGTTACGTGTACGAGACGGGCACCAAGAACGGTAAGCGCGTGCAGGCGCTCGGTGGCGCCAAGAACCACATGCTGGTTCTGCCCGATGCCGACTTGAACATGGCAGCAGATGCCGCGGTGAGCGCCGCATACGGCTCGGCCGGTGAGCGGTGCATGGCGGTGTCCGTGGTCCTCGCTTCGGAAGCGATCGCTGACGACTTGGTGGGCAAGATCAAGGAACGCATCCCGAACATCAAGGTGGGCCCGGGTTCCGATCCCGCCGCGGAGATGGGACCGCTCATCAGCAAGGAGCACCGCGACAAGGTCGCGGGTTACGTGACCAATGCATCGGGCGAAGGTGCCACGGTGGTGGTGGACGGAACCGACAAAGCCAAGGACGCTGGCTACTTCCTCAACCCGAGCCTCATCGACAATGTCAAGCCGGGCATGAAGTGTTACGACGACGAGATCTTCGGACCGGTGCTCACCGTGATGCGTGTGAAGGGTTATGAAGACGGGCTTGCTGCGATCAATGCCAACCAATTCGGTAACGGCACTGCGATCTTCACTCGGGATGGAGGCGTTGCTCGTCAGTTCCAGTACGAGGTGAACGTCGGCATGGTCGGCATCAACGTGCCGATTCCCGTGCCGGTGAGTTACTACTCGTTTGGTGGCTGGAAGGCGTCACTCTTCGGTGACCAGCACATGTACGGGCCGGAAGGCATCAACTTCTATACGCGCGGCAAGGTCGTCACTTCACGGTGGCCCGACCCGCGCACATCATCGGTGAACCTGGGATTCCCCCAGAACCGCTGACACAACCGAGACAACAGGGGGGCCAATGGACATCGGAGTAGTGCTACAGACCACACCTCCATCGAGCCGTGTGGTCGACTTGGCGAAGAAGGCCGACATGTATGGCTTCTCGCACGTGTGGACGTTCGACAGCCACATCCTGTGGCAAGAGCCGTACGTGATCTACAGCCAGATCTTGGCCGAGACGCGCAACGTGATCGTTGGGCCAATGGTGACGAACCCGGCAACTCGCGACTGGACGGTGACGGCGAGCACGTACGCCACCTTGAACGAGATGTACGGCAACCGCACGGTGTGCGGAATTGGCCGCGGTGACTCAGCGGTGCGCGTCACCAACGGCAAGCCGACCACGCTCGACACGTTGCGCGAGAGCATCCACGTGATTCGCGAACTCGGCAATGGTCGAGCAGTGGACTACAAGGGCTCCTCCATCCGCTTCCCCTGGGGCGGCAAGAGCAAACTCGAAGTGTGGGTGGCGGCGTATGGCCCGAAGGCACTTGCACTCACCGGCGAAGTCGCCGATGGCTTCATTCTGCAGTTGGCCGACCCTTCGATCGCCGAGTGGACGATCAAGG
>CAZWKD010000027.1:0-5957 GCA_964633985.1 uncultured Acidimicrobium sp.
GAACTCAGGCCGGCTTGTAACTGCGGGAGTGCCACTCCCAGGCACTGCCCACGATGTCACGAAGGTCGCGCGTGGCCTTCCAACCGAGGATTGCACGCACGAGCGTCGGATCGGCGAACACTGAAGTGGGATCACCGGCGCGTCGCGGAGCGAATTCATGAGGAACCTTGCGTCCGCTCACCTGTTCGGCCATGTCGACCACCTCGAGCACCGATGTGCCCATGCCAGTTCCCACGTTGCAGGCAATGCTCGGCCCGCCAGTGGTGAGGTAATCGAGCGCCTTGACGTGTGCATCGGCAAGGTCGATCACGTGGATGTAGTCGCGGATGCACGTCCCGTCGGGTGTGGGGTAGTCGTTGCCGAACACCTGGAGTGGACCGCTCGCACCAAGCATCGCCTTCATCACGCGAGGGACGAGGTTCTGCGAGTGTGACCAGTCCTCGCCGATCGAGGCGTCGTCGCTCGCGCCAGCGGCATTGAAGTAGCGCAGGCTGACCGAACGCAAGCCGATCGCGTTGCACGAGGTGAGGAATCGCTCCATCGTCGACTTCGTCTCTGCGTACACGCTCTCCGGTCGCGCAGGTTCATCCTCGGTGACGGGAATGCGCTCGGGGTTGCCGTAGATCCCCGCGGAGGACGAGAAGACGATGTGCTCGACGCCGTTGGCGAGCATGGTGTGCACGAGCGAAATCGTGCCGCCGACGTTGTTCGACCAGTAGCGGAGGGGCTGCTCCATCGACTCACCGACCGCTTTGTACGCCGCGAAGTGGATGACTTCCGTGACGTCGTACTTGCGAAGTGTCTTCTCCACGAGTCGCTCGTCGCGAATGTCGCCCTCGACGAACGGCGTGTTGCCGATTCGTGAGCGCGTGCCCAGCTCGAGTGTGTCGAGGACGACTACGTCTCTGCCTTGTTCGACGAGAGCGCGCACCGTGTGCGAGCCGATGTAGCCGGCACCACCGGTGACGAGGATCGTCATGTACTCACCCTAACGAGCGGGCTTGCGTGCCGGTTTCTTCGGGCGATCCTGCTTGTCGAGGTCTGCAGCTTTCTGCATCTTCTTGAACCCGCGCACCTTGAGTAGCGCGGCAGGTGAGTGGATGTCGGCGACCGAGCGAGGTTGAGAGTCGGAGAACACTCCCGCCGCCTTCTTCCAACCCGTCGGCTTGATGCCGAAGCGCTTGCCGAGCAGCGCGATGAAGATCTCCGCCTTCTCTTCGCCGTATCCAGGCAACTTACGTAGACGTCGCTTCAACTCGGTCGCGTCTTCGACACCCTTCCAGATGTTCGCGCCTTTGCCCGAATAGTCGTCGGCGATGATCGTGCACAACGCGTGGATTCGTCGCGCCATGCTGTCGGGAAAACGGTGGATTGCCGGCTTCTCACGACACACCGAGACGAACTTCTCCTCGTTCATCGCGGCGATCTTCTTCGCATCGCAATGACCGAGTCGTTGCTTGATGGTGTAGGGGCCAGTGAAAGCCCATTCCATCGGAACCTGTTGGTCGAGCAACATGCCGATCAGCAGAGCAGTGCCGTCGCGATGAAGCAATCGATCGCCGGCAGGAATACCGGTGATGTAGAGCGGCTTTGGTGTGGCAGTCGTGGTCATGTGTGGTCCTACTGGTGAAGTGCAGAAGGTGCAGCGGGATCGATTCCGTAGCGGGCGATCGCGTCGGCTACGACCTTACGGTCGATGGTCCCCGCATTGGCCAACTCTGCGAGCACCGCCACCACGACGTGCTCGGCGTCGATCTCGAAGTGGCGGCGCAATGCTTCGCGAGTGTCGCTACGACCCATGCCGTCGGTACCGAGCGCAACGAACTTGCGCGGGCCGACGTACGGCGCGATCTGCAGCGGTACCGAGCGCATGAAGTCACTCACCGCCACGATGGGCCCGGTGGTGTCACCGAGGATGCTCTCGACGCGCGTCTTGCGTGGGGTTTCTGTCGGGTGGAGTCTGTTCCACCGCTCGGTCTCGAGACCATCTTCGCGGAGCAGCTTGTACGACGTGGCTGACCAAAGATCGACGCCGACGTCGTAATGCTCAAGCAACTCCGCCGCTGCACGACGCGCTGCGCCATGCGCTGAGCCAGAAAAGAAGATGGATGCGCGATGCTTGCCACCACTTGCGGCTTGCCACTTGTAGAGGCCACCCATGATGTCCTGCTCGATCGAAGCAACGTCCGGACGTGCGGGCATCTCGTAGTTCTCGTTGTACACGGTGATGTAATAGAAGACGTCTTCCGGATTTGCTCCGTACATCCGATTGATGCCGTGCTTGACGATGGTTGCTACTTCGTAGGCGAATGCGGGGTCGTACGCCTGGCAGGCGGGGATCATGCTCGCATGCAGGAGGCTCTGTCCGTCCTGATGTTGCAGACCTTCGCCGAGCAGTGTGGTGCGACCGGCAGTAGCGCCGAGCAGGAATCCGCGTGTACGCGAATCCGCTGCTTGCCAGATCAAGTCGCCGACACGTTGGAATCCGAACATCGAATAGAAGATGTAGAACGGCACCATCGGCACACCGCGCGTGGCGTAACTCGTGCCCGCGGCGATGAAGCTCGACATACTGCCTGCCTCGGTGATGCCTTCTTCGAGAATTTGGCCTTCGGACGACTCGGAGTAACTGAGCAACAGCGCGTGGTCGACGGGCTCGTACTTCTGACCGTGTGACGCGTAGATCTTGAACTCCGGGAACAACGAGTCCATGCCGAACGTACGCGCCTCGTCGGGAATGATCGGCACGACGCGCGAACCGAACGCTTCGTCGCGACCGAGGTTGCGCAACAGGCGAGTGAAGCCCATCGTGGTGCTCACTGCCTGACCACCGCTTCCCGAGTTGAACTCGTCGAACGCTTTTGGATCGGGGAGGGACAGCGGGCGTCGGACCGTGGTGAGACGGCGTGGAACTGCTCCACCAAGAGCGCGACGGCGCTCCATCATGTACTGGTACTCGACGGAGTCTTCCGAAGGTCGGTAGTACGGCGGTTGATCGGCGGAGAGTGCCGAGTCGGGGATCTCGTCTTCGAGATGCAGACGGGAGCGCAGGTTGCGCAACTGCTCCTCGCTCATCTTCTTGATCTGGTGCGTGGCGTTGCGACCCTCGATCTCCGGGCCGAGCGTCCAACCCTTCACCGTCTTGCACAAGATCGCAGTCGGCCTACCCGAGCCGAGGTTCTCGCTCGCAGCCTTGAACGCCGCATACAACTTGCGATAGTCGTGACCACCGCGCGGCAGCAAGCGCAGGTCTTCATCCGAAAGGTGCGAAACCATTTCCCGCAAGCGGGGATCGGGGCCGAAGAAGTTCTCACGGATGTAGTTGCCGTTCTCCACCGTGTAGCGCTGGAACTCACCGTCCACCGTGGTGTTCATCTTGTTGAGGAGCGCACCAGTGGTATCGCGGGCGAGGAGTTCGTCCCACTTCGATCCCCAGATCACCTTGATCACGTTCCAACCCGCTCCGCGGAACACGGCTTCCAGTTCTTGGATGATCTTGCCGTTGCCGCGCACCGGGCCGTCGAGTCGTTGCAGGTTGCAGTTGACGACGAACGTGAGGTTGTCGAGGTGCTCACGGGCGGCGAGTGAAATCGAGCCGAGCGTCTCCGGCTCGTCGGTTTCGCCGTCTCCGATGAACGCCCACACCCGACTTTGCGACGTGTCATCGAGTTTGCGGTTGTGCAGGTAGCGATTGAAACGCGCCTGGTACAGCGCGGTGATTGGGCCGAGACCCATCGACACGGTGGGGAACTCCCAAAACTCCGGCATCAATCGTGGGTGCGGGTAACTGGAGAGTCCCTTGCCGTCGCGGCCGATCTCGCGGCGGAAGTGATCGAGATCGTCCTCGTTCAAGCGACGCTCGAGAAACGCGCGCGCATAGATGCCCGGCGCAGCGTGACCTTGGAAGTAGACGTGATCGCCAGGTTGACCGCCGTCTCGACCACGGAAGAAGTGGTTGAAGCCGACTTCGTACAAACTTGCGGACGACGCAAACGTCGAGAGGTGGCCACCGATGCCCTCGGCAGCCATGTTGGCGCGCACCACCATCACGGCGGCGTTCCACCTGATGAATGCACGGATGCGGCGTTCGATGTGTTCGTCGCCCGGGAACCACGGTTCCTGCTCGCGGGGGATGCTGTTGACGTACGGCGTGGAGACGGTGGCGGGGAAACTCACCTGCGCACTGCGGGCGCGCTCGAGCAGTCGCGAGAGCAGGTAGCGGGCGCGTGTCTTGCCGTGGGTGTCGACGACCGCGTCGAGAGAGTCCAGCCACTCGGCGGTCTCGCCTGGATCAGTGTCGGGGAGTTGATGCACCGAGCCGTCAAAGATCATGTGCTCATTCTCGCAGAACGAATCATGTGGGATGAGATCGACGGGTGCGCGGTAGGGACGTCCCGATCAGCAACAATGCACGGGATGGTTCTCATCTACACGGACGGCGCATGTTCGGGAAATCCGGGCCCGGGTGGCTGGGCGTGGGCCGTTGCGCCGAGTGGCGAGCCGCAGGCAAATGGCGGTGAAGCGCATACGACGAACCAGCGCATGGAACTGACGGCAGTGATCGAAGCGATCAAGTCGGTGCCCGCTCATGAGCCCGTCGAGATCCGCTCCGACAGCACGTACGTGGTGAATTGCTTCCGCGACGAGTGGTGGAAGGGGTGGCTGAAGCGAGGGTGGCGAAATTCACAGAAACAACCAGTGGCCAACCGCGACCTATGGGAGCCGCTGATCGACATGGTCAACGAGCGTGGCAACGTGACGTTCTCCTGGGTCAAGGCGCACAACGGCGACCCGCTGAACGAACTGGTGGATCAACTCGCCGTGGCGGCCTCACTCGGCTACGCGCGCTGAGTTCGAGACAGTGCTCCGGATTGGCTGATCAGCTGACCGTTGCGTAGTGTTTCCGCATGGATCTCAACGGAGCAAGTGCAATCGTCACGGGTGGTGCATCGGGTATCGGAGCGGCGTGTGTGCGTCTGCTTGCCCAACGGGGAGCGAAGGTCGTCGTCGCCGACATTCAGGATGAGAAGGGCAAGGCACTCGCCACCGAGGTGGGTGGCGCGTACTGCAAGGTGGACGTCACCAGCACCCAAGACATCATCAACGCCACCGAGATGGCCAAGTCGATGGGCCCAATTCGCGCACTCGTCAACTCGGCCGGTATCGGCTGGGCGCAGCGCACGGTCGGCAAGGACGGCACCTACGAGTCGGCCGCCAACTTGGACGCGTTCAAGAAGGTCGTTGCGATCAACCTGATCGGCACGTTCGACTGCATTCGTATCGTCGGCACGGCGATGAGCACGAACGAGCCACTTGCCAACGGTGAACGCGGCGCGATCTGCAACCTCGCTTCGGTGGCCGCGTTCGACGGACAGATTGGTCAGGCCTCGTACTCCGCCTCGAAGGGTGGTGTGGTGGGTATGACGTTGCCGATCGCACGCGATCTTGCCGCCATCGGCGTGCGCGTGAACACCGTTGCGCCAGGTCTCATCGACACGCCGATCTACGGCAGTGGCGACGCGAGCGAGCAGTTCAAGGCCAACTTGCAGAAGGGCGTGTTGTTCCCGCAGCGACTTGGCTTCCCCGAAGAGTTGGCGAGCATGGTGGTCGAGACGATCACCAACAGCTACGTGAACGCCGAGACCATCCGTGTGGATGGCGGCATTCGCATGCAGCCCAAGTGACCTTCGTCCTCCACCAGGATCCGTTCACACCTTTCGACCAAGTTCCGTCGCGCAATCTCACCGGCTTCGTGCCGATGGGGTTCTACGACGAGATGATTCCCGTCGCACCGACTGACGAGTTTCGTCATCGTGTCGGCACGAAGCCACTCGACCTCGATCGTTGGCTGCCCGACGATATCGAATCTGCTCCCACCATTGCGATGAAGCGTGAGTTGCTCGCCACTCGCCGCGACGAGGTCGTGGCGTTGCATCGTGGTGGCGAGGCAGCTGCGG
>CAZWKD010000027.1:6057-10683 GCA_964633985.1 uncultured Acidimicrobium sp.
GCCACTCGCCGCGACGAGGTCGTGGCGTTGCATCGTGGTGGCGAGGCAGCTGCGGAGGAGGCAGCCCGACTGGTCGGCGAGTTCAAGGGCGTGAAGATCGAGAGCGGAGGAGTGGACGCCCTCGTCGAGGCTGCGCTGTTGGTGCCTGACGATCTGACCGTCCTTGCACCGAGTTCGTCACGAGATGGAGACGAGCGACTCGTGTTCGTCGCCGGCGTGGTGTGTTCGCCGAGTAGGTGGCGTCTTGCTTCGAAGATGGGCAAGGACATGATGACTACACACCAACCCGTGGCGCGATACGGCGAACAGATCGGATCACCCGTGGACACGTTGCTCCGACGCTTGACCGTGGATCGGCCGCTGTGGCGATCCAATTGGACGCTCGTGGATCATCCCGCGTTGTTCCAGCCCGATCCACCTGAACAACCACTTGGGGTGAGTCCGGAACACCTGTGGGTGCGAATGGAACGCGAGACGCTGCGTCGTCTGCCAGAAACCGGTGGGGTGCTGTTCACGATTCGCGGCTTTCAGCAGTCGCTCGCGGACTACGTGCAGGGATCACCTGAACGAGCAAGCACGCTGCGCGCGCTGGTCGAGCGGTTGCCTGACGATGTGGCGAGATACAAGTCGATCTACGCGTATCGCGAGCTCGTGCTCGCGTGGCTGGCTCAGCGCAGCTGAATCGTCAGGTCGTGTAGTCGGCGTTGATCCGTACGTAACCGTCGGTGAGGTCGCAGCCCCACACGGTGGCGCTCGCCGAACCGGTGCCAAGACTCACGTGAATGCGCACGTCCGTGCCCTTCATGTAGTCGCTCAGCGTGCGCAGATCGGTTTCGCCAAGCGGAGTGGGGAACACCTCTTGGCTCCCGAAACGGATGATCACCTGATCCTCGGACACATCGGTGAATTCGTGGCACTTGCCGATGGCCATTGCCACTCGACCCCAGTTGGGGTCGGCGCCGTGGACCGCGGTCTTCACGAGCGGCGAGTTGACGATCGACTTGGCGATCACCTTGGCCTGTCGCTCGTCGCGCGCTGAGTCGACACACACTTCGATGAGTTTCTCGGCACCTTCGCCGTCGCGCGCCACTTGTTTGGTCAAGGACAGCGCCACCTCATGCATTGCCGACTCGAGCGCAGCGTGATCCACCTTGCCTGCGGCGCCGCTTGCCATCACGATCGCGGTGTCGCTCGTGGAGGTATCGGTGTCGATCGACACGCAGTTGAACGTCTTGTCGATGACGCGACGAAACATCTGGTCGAGCTCATCGCCATCGATCAGGGCGTCGGTGAAGATCAATGTGATCAAAGTCGCCATGTTTGGCTCGATCATGCCGACACCCTTGGCTACGCCGACCACGCGGACAGCACCTACCGACGCCTCGGCAACTTTGGGCACGGTGTCAGTGGTCATGATGCCGCGAGCCACCGCGAGTGCGTCGACGTCGTGCGGGTTGTTTGGCAGGTTCATCAAGCCGGCACGCACTCGATCCATCGGGTAGCGGCGACCGATCACGCCAGTGGAGGCGATCAGCACGTCTTCGGCGGCACAACCGAGTGCATTCGCCACACCCTCGACCACTTCCATTGCGTCGTTCATCCCCGCTCGACCGTTGGCGACGTTGGCGTTCTTCGAGATGACGACCACCGCATGCGCGCGGTGGTTGGCGACATGGCGGCGACTGACGATGACACTCGGGCCGGCGAACCTGCTCTGGGTGAAGACGCCAGCTGCAGCGCAGGGCCCTTCGGTGCGAACGAGAGTGAAGTCGTCCGTCGAGTCCTTGATGCCGATGTTCGTGACGTGACTGTGGAAGCCCTGAGGCAGCCGGAAGGTCACGACTTGGCGAAGTGTCGTTCGATGTTGTCGAGTGTGGCGATGATCGCCTTCTCGTTGCGTTCGACCGCGTTCATCGCCTTGAGGAACAGTCGTGCCCTGTTGGTGGAGTAATCGAACTCCTCGACGAGACGGGTGCCGTTGCCTTCAGGAGTGAGCACGTAGCGCCACACGTGTCCGCCGACGTGTCGCCAGCCGATGCGTTTGCCTTCCTCGAATTCGACCACGGTGTTGGTCATTCGATAGGGCAAACCGATTCGCATGTTCATCCCGAACTTGGCACCGAGCGAGAGACGTGAGGGGTACTTGCCGTGCGGATCACGAACCGTTCCCGATCCGTCGAAAACTTGGTGCATGCGCGGATCAGCGAGGAGATCGAACACTTCCTTCGGAGAAGCGGCAATCGTCCGCTCGGCATAGACCAACTCTCTGTTTGCGTCGTGAGGCATGCCACAAATCTACGGTGTGCGGACGGCGAGAGCAGAGAGCACCGCCGTTGCTGTTCGTCGTCCTGAGTACATCGCTCCTTGGATCGAACCGGTGTCACGATGATCGCCACACACGAACCGTCCTTCGCCAACGACGACGGACTGCTTGGGCGAGAAGGGAGGGGACTGCACCGGCCCGCCGTGGTGGATGCGGTACGTCTCGAGGTGGCGCCAGGTGTCGACCTGCGGACCCCACCAGCCACGCAATTGAGCGCGGGTGACGGATTCAAGGTCACCGTCGACCATGCCGGGCAGAGCAGCAACGATCAGATGCTGATCGCGTGGTGCGTAAGTCGGGGCCACGTTGCTCATCACCGCCACGTTGAGCACTGGACCTTTGCCAGTGCCGTCCAAAATGACCATCTTTTTGTTCGTCGGTGCTTCGTCGGCGGCGAAGTAGACACATCCCACTTGGCGCGAACGCACCTCGGGCAAGTCGAGCAATCGCGATGCCGATGGGCCGTCGGTGGCGACTACCACGGCGCGCGCCTCGAGTGATTCGCCCGAAGCGAGCCGCACGGTGGTGCCGTCGATTCGTTCGACGGGAGAGTTAGGTCGGATGGTGTCGGTCGAGAGCTTGCGTGCGAGCGTCTCGGGAAGTTCCTGCATGCCCGTGCGCGGTACCGCGCTGGTGCCGTCGCTCAGCATGCGAAAGATGATGTCGAACATGCGTCGTGAAGTGGCGAGAGCGGGGTCGAGTTGAATGCCGCCGAACAATGGTCGCAAGAAACGGTCGATCATCGTGTTGGAAAAACCGAACGCTCGGAGCGCCGCTGCCGTCGAGATGTCCTGACCGCGCAGTAGTCGTCGTGGTTCGACCCGATGGGCGCGGTGCCGCAACCAGGCGATACGCAGCTTGTCCGCGGGGGAGCCGATGGGTGCGAGCGCAGTTGCGGGCAAGGTGGTCGGTGCCCGGAACGGATCGCCGACGACGTGTCCCTTGCCGTTCATCCAGACGAGTGCACCGCTGTCGAAGTGGCGTAGGTCGAGTTCGGAGAGGTCGAGGTATCGCGCGAGTTCGGGATACGCGGTGAGGATCACCTGGAAGCCACGATCGAGGAGAAAACCGTCGCGGCGATCGGTGCGCACGCGACCGCCGACGGCATCGCTCGCCTCGACGATCAATGGTGAGATTCCGTGTCGCTCGAGTTCGAGTGCACAGGTGAGCCCGGCCAAGCCGGCGCCGACGATGACGACGTCGCGCTCGACCGTCATTTGTGGAGCAGTGCCCGCAATGCCGATTCGAGGTCGCGGTGGGCGAAGCGGTAGCCGCTTGCTTCGAGTCGCTCCGGCACCACGCGTTGCCCCGTGAACAGCAACGCATCAGCCAACTCTCCGCCGAGCAGGATGCGCGGACCGAAGGCGGGAACGGGGAAGAGAGCCGGGCGCTTGAGCACTCGCGCGAGCACCTTGGTGAATTCCGCATTCGTCACCGGCTCGGGGGCGGTGAGGTTGACTGCGCCTTCGACGTTCGCCGTGAGTAGGTATTCGATCGCGTTGAGTTCATCGGTGATCGAGATCCAGCTCTGCCACTGCTTGCCATTACCGAATCGTCCACCGACACCGAGACGGAAGAGCGGCAACAACTTCTTCAGCGCGCCGCCTCGCGGGCTGAGCACGATGCCCGTGCGCAGAAAGACGGTGCGCACGCCGGCTGCCTGTGCGGGCGCCGCTGCTGCTTCCCAGTCGCGGCAGACGTCCGCAAGGAAGCCACTACCCAAACTGCCGCCCTCGGTGAGACGCTCATCGCCTCGCGCGCCGTAGTAGCCAATGGCTGAACCGGAGAGGAACACCTTCGGCTTGTTTGCCGCCGATGCGATGGTGCGCGCCAACAAAGCCGTGCTCAAGGTGCGGCTCTCCAGCACTTCCCGCTTGTAGGCACTCGTCCAGCGCTTGTCGCCGATTCCGGCACCGGCAAGATGGATCACTGCGTCGGCACCATCGATCACCGAGGCATCGATGAGTCCGGTGCGCGGGTCCCATTGAGATTCACCGGCGCGCGCCGAGCGGCGAACGAGTCGCGTGACCTGATGGCCATTCTTGGTGAGTTGTTCAACGAGGGGCGTGCCGATCAAACCACTGGCACCAGAGATGACGATCTTCATGATGTCAGGCTACGACCCTGCCCCGAATGGGCCGTTGTCGAGCGTCAGGGAATGACGACCGGCACGGATGTCACCACCGTGTTCGGTCTGTACAACAAGCGGGCCTTGAGCTGCAGTGCCGACTGGTTGTGCAGCCACTGCGTGCTCAGGCTGGTGACGAACTCGGGGATCACGACCGTGATCAAGTCGTCGGCCG
>CAZWKD010000027.1:10783-16100 GCA_964633985.1 uncultured Acidimicrobium sp.
GTGCTCAGGCTGGTGACGAACTCGGGGATCACGACCGTGATCAAGTCGTCGGCCGACTCGCCCTCGAGTTCGTCGATCCGGTTGAGGATCGGCTCGGCGAGATCGCGGTACTCGGAGTAGACGGTCTCCAACTCGACGTCGAGTCCGAAACGGGCCCACTCGTCGGCGAGTCGTTGACGGTCTTCCTCGGAGTGCACCACCGACATGGCGATCAAGCGATCCGGTCGCAGGCTCTCGGCGTATTGGATTGCTTGCAGTACGCCGCGGTTGACCGAGCCGACGAGCACGATGACGAAGTGGGTGTGGAACGGAGCGACGTATTCCTCCGGGGCTTGGAGGTACTGACGCACGCGGGCGTAGTGGCGGTGAATCAGTTTGAACACGATCATCAACGTGGGGATGACGACGGCAGGAATCCATGCGCCGTCGAAGAACTTCACGGTGAGCACGATTCCTGCAACGAAGAAGGTAGTGACCGCACCGACCCCGTTCATGGCGATGTGGAGCCGCCACCGTTCCTCGCGATGACGGAAGTGGTGGATGCACATTCCCGACTGACTGAGGGTGAAACCCGTGAACACGCCGATGGCATAGAGGGGGATCAGTGCATTGACGAGTCCGCCGAAGGAGATCAAGAGGATGATTGCCCCGAGGCTGAGGAAGATGACGCCGTTGGAGAACACGAGGCGGTCGCCGCGATTCAACAATTGCCGCGGCAGGTAGCTGTCTCGAGCGATCACCGAACACAGCCGCGGGAAGTCGGCGTATGCCGTGTTCGCCGCAAGGATGAGGATGCCGAAGGTGGCGAACTGGGTGATGAAGAAGAACACGTTGCGTCCGCCGTACACCTGCTCAGCCAACTGGGCGAGAACCGTGTTCTTGATCAAACCTTCGTGATCCTTCACGGGCTCGAGCTGTTGGGCGAGGACGCTGAGACCGAAGAAGGAGATGCCGAGGATGACGGCCATCAAGATCAACGTGGTAGCTGCGTTCTTCGACTCGGGCTTCTTGAATGCAGGCACCCCGTTGGAGATGGCTTCCACGCCGGTGAGCGCGACCGCGCCGGAAGAGAAGGCCTTCAAGAAATAGAAGATCGAAATCGCGCCCTGCATCTCGAGCAGTTCCTTGGCCTCGCCGGTGTGCTCGATCGGCGGCAGGTCTTGGAAGTACACGCGATACAGGCCGACGCCGATGAGCATGATCAGCGAGATGATGTAGAGGTAGGTGGGCGGTGCGAACAGCGCACCCGACTCCTTTAGGCCGCGTAGGTTCGCCAACATCATCAACACGACGAAACCGACGCACAGCTGCACGCGATACGGAGCGAGCCCGTTGAACGCAGAGATGATCGCCGCAACGCCGCCGGCCACCGACACACACACGGTCAGCGTGTAGTCCACCAACAGTGATCCACCGGCCACCAGCGACGGGTACTCGCCGAGATTCTCCCTCGACACCGCGTAGGAACCGCCACCATTGGGGTAGGCGAAGATGGTCTGGCGATAGCTGGTGACCACGATGGCGAGTAGGACGATCACCATGATCGAGATCGGCACGAGCTGCGTGTACGCCGCCATGCCGACACTGGCAAGCGAGAGAAAGACGATCAGGATTTCTTCGGTGGCGTAGGCGGTGGACGAGATCGCATCGCTGGCGAACACCGGTAGCGCGATCTTCTTCGGAAGCCGGCGGTGGGCATCCTCACTGGTGGAGATCGGCTTACCGATCAGCAGGCGCTTGAACAACGATGACTTGCCTGCCGACTCCATACGCGCATAGAGCCTGCCACAACCAGCCCAATGGTCGGCACTTACTGGAATAGCCTGAACTGGTTCGCGGGCTGATCGAGACGGGATCTCGACTGGCGATTCAGCGAGCGCGGAGCAGAGAACGAGGAGTGGTCGTGCACGTAGTGATCGTGGGTTGTGGAAGGGTCGGTTCCACGCTGGCGCGTGAGTTGACCGGCCAGGGACACACGGTGGCGATCATCGATCGCAAACCCGAGGCGTTCAGTCGTCTGGGTGATTCGTTCACCGGAACCAAGATCGTCGGTATTGGTTTCGACCGCGACGTACTGATCGAAGCGGGAATCGAGCGGGCGAGCGCACTCGCGTCGGTGACGAACGGTGACAACTCGAACATCCTGGTGGCGCGCGTCGCACGAGAGGAGTTCGCCATCGAGCGCGTGGTGGCGCGGATCTACGACCCGAAGCGGGCAGAGATCTACGAGCGCCTGGGTATTGCGACGGTGGCGACGGTGAAGTGGACGTCCGAGCGCATCCTGCGCCGCATCTTGCCCGACCTGCCCGCAGTGGAGTGGACGGATCCGAGCGCCAAGGTGGTGCTCGTCGAGCGCGAACTTCCGAAGTCGATCGTCGGCACCAAGATGATCGAACTCGATGGTGATCATGCACGCGTCGTCGCAGTGCGTCGATTGGGGTCGGCAATGATTCCCGATGCCGACACCGTCGTTCAAGAAGGTGACGTGGCGTACGTGGCAGCGACGGTTGCACACCTCGCCGACTTCGACAAGGCACTCGCCTCGGGAAAGGGGCACTGAAGTGAAAGTGGTGATTGCCGGAGGAGGAAGTGTTGGTCGCTTCACGGCGGAGCAACTCGTGGCTGCTGGACATCAGGTGACGATCCTCGAGAACGATCGTGCCGTGGTGCGCGAGTACAAGGACCAGAACTCGAACGGCGTGACGTGGCATCTCGGTGACGCATGTGACGTGGCGGTACTCGCGAATGCCGGTGTGAAGGATGCCGATGTGGTGGCCTCGGTCACGGGTGATGACGAGGACAACCTCGTCGTTTCGTTGCTGGCAAAGCAAGAGTTCGGCGTGCCTCGTGTGGTGGCTCGCGTCAACAACCCGAACAACTATTGGATGTTCAACGACATGTGGGGTGTCGACGTCTCGGTGTCGACGCCGCACCTGATCACGAGCCTCGTGCAAGAGGCGGTGACGGTTGGCAGTTTCGTGCGCCTGATGCAGTTGAAGGGCGGCAAGGCTGAACTCGTCGAAGTGACGCTTGCCGACAACTCACCTGCACGCGACAAGCAACTCGCCGAATTGCAGTTTCCGCGCAGCGCCACGGTGGTGGCAATCGTGCGCGACGGACGGGTGCTCGTGCCGAACAAAGAGACCGTCTTGCGCGTGGGTGATGAGGTGATGGCCTTGATCACCGAGGACGCGGAAGAGGCGGTGTCGAAGATCCTCGTCGGCTGACGAACAGCCCGTCAGGGCAGCAGCGTGTACGCGGGATTGAGAAAGACGAGGTCGTCCTTGTCGCAGTACGCGACACCTTCGATGCGCAGACACTTGCCATGTTCGATGCCGGCAACATGGCGACGACCACTGAACACCACGACGACCTGACCGGTTCCGTCGTTGATGGTGATCTCGGTGGACGGGATACCTGAGCGCGGCTTGATGGTCATGCGCTTCACCTCACCGCACACCCGCACCTTGTTGCGTGGCTCGAGATCGGTGATCTTTGTCACTCCGTGCTTCTCGATCTGCTCGTTGAAGCGATCTACCAGTCGCTCGGAGTCGAGTTGGCGCACACCCTTGGCCCGAAATGCATCGCGCAAACCCACGACTGCAAGCGTAGTGAGGCAACGCCGTAGGCTTCATTGACGGTGAAGACGAAAACGTTGATTCTGTGGTCGTTGGCCAGCGGTGTGGCGATTCTCGTCGCAGGCGCGATCAAGTTGCTGCAGGTGTTGCAAAGCGGCGGAGGATGACGATGGCCGAACAGTTCGATCTCGTGGTGGTGGGCGGTGGTCCGGGTGGATATGCGGCTGCGTTCTACGGCGCATCGGCTGGACTCTCCGTGGCGCTCGTAGAGAAAGACGTGATCGGCGGAACTTGCCTCAACCGTGGGTGCATTCCTGCCAAGGCCTTCCTCGAAACTGCTGCCGTCAACCGCCATGTTCGTCACGCTGGAGATTTCGGTATCGCTGCAAGTGTTTCGTCGATCGATTTCGCCGTAGCGCAGAAGCGCAAGCAGACGATCGTCGGCAACTTGGTGAAGGGGCTCACCGGACTGACGAAGTCGAAGAAGGTGACATATCTCCAGGGAACCGGCGCGCTCGCCGCCAATCGCTCGGTGCAGGTGTCGATGAACGATGGTTCGTCGCGTGAGTTGCAGTCTCGATTCGTGGTGTTGGCCACCGGCTCGACGCCGCGCACGATTCCTGGCTTCGAACCAGGCGGATCGGTGATGACCTCGGACGAAGTATTGATGTTGGATCGCATCCCCGCGCGGATCGCGGTGATTGGCGGTGGAGCGATCGGCTGCGAGTTCGCCTCCACGTTTGCCGATCTCGGCGCCAAGGTGACGATCCTCGAGGGACTGCCGAAGATCCTCCCGGGGCTCGATGCAGACGTAGCCAACGTGGTGGTGAAGAGCTTCCAGAAGAAGGGCATCGACATTCGCACGGGTGTCACGGTGAACGGTCATCAACCACAGGCGAGTGGTTCCACGATCGTGACGTTCGGTGCCGGCGAAACGATCGAGGTGGATGCGGTGGTGGTGTCCGTCGGACGTAAACCACACATCGCCGGTCTTGGTTTGACAGGAACAGCGGTACGCATTTCGGAACGCGGCTTCATCGAAGTAGACGGTTGGTGCCGCACGTCTGAGGATGGCGTGTATGCGGTGGGCGACGTGATCAACACGCCGCAACTTGCGCACGTGGCGTACGCCGAGGCGATCGTTGCGGTGAAGCACATGCTCGGCGAGACCGTGTACCCCGTGATGTACGACCGCGTTCCCTGGGCGATCTACTGCCAGCCGGAAGTGGCATGGTCTGGTCCATCCGAGGACGAAGCGAAGGCACAAGGCATCGACGTCGTGGTGGCCAAGCACCAATTCCGTGCCAACAGCCGCGCGATGATCCTCGGTGAGACGGATGGTTTGGTGAAGGTGATCGCCAAGAAGAACTCGGACGGCAGTGCCGGACAAGTGATTGGTGTGCACATGGTGGGGCCGTGGGTGACGGAACAGTTGTCGGGCGGTTACCTCGCGGTGAATTGGGAAGCAACAGTCGACGAAATCGCAGAGTTCATTCAGCCGCATCCTTCGTTGAGTGAGTTGTTCGGCGAAACGGTGTTGTCGCTCACCGGCCGCAGTATCAATGCCTGAACTGCGCTTCAGCGCGGTTTCGTATCTACACTTGGTGCGTACACCGAAGGAGCGCCATGGCTGACATCTCACTTCCGCAACTGGGCGAAACGGTGACCGAGGGCACCATCACTCGCTGGTTCAAGAAGGTGGGCGACACGGTGAAGGCCGACGAGCCGCTGTTCGAAGT
>CAZWKD010000028.1:0-16083 GCA_964633985.1 uncultured Acidimicrobium sp.
ACCCTCAGGCGAGAGCGGTGATCCCGTACTGCAGATCGTGCGCAATGAATCCAGGCGGTGGGTGTCGATGGGCGCCAAACCTTGTTTGCGCACCGAGTCGATGTACTTCGCGCTCACCCCGAGCAGTGTCACCTTCTCGCTGTCGACGATGTCGAACAAACGCGCCGCATTCGGGGCGGTGGGAGCGCCGTCGTAGAGCACCGCCGTCGCGCCTGAAGCGAGCACGGAGACGAGCCAGTTCCACATCATCCATCCAGTGGTGGTGAAGTACAGGACGCGGTCGTCAGGTCGCACGTCGCAGTGCAGCTGGTGCTCCTTCATGTGTTGGAGCAACACACCACCCGTGCGGTGAACGATGCACTTGGGTACTCCTGTGGTCCCCGACGAATAGAGCACGTACCACGGATGATCGAACGGAAAACGTCGAGGAGCCGTCACGACACCTCCCGCCAAGAAGTCCTCATATAGGAGGTATCCGCAGGACGAGGCACGAACGGTATCCCCCGCCACCACGGTGGCCTTGAGCGACGGCAATCCCGCAACGATCTGCTCCAAGCGATCGAGGCAGTCGAAGTGCTTGCCGTTGTACCAATAGCCGTCCTGTGCAACGAGCACCGCGGGCTCGATCTGGCTAAATCGGTCGAGCACGCCGTTGACCCCAAAGTCCGGCGACGACGATGAGTACACCGCACCCAAGGACGCAGCGGCCAGCATCACCTCCACGGCTTCGATCGAGTTCGGGAGCCAGGCCGCCACTCGGTCGCCCTGGGCGACACCCGCGTGCCGCAGTGCACCCGCCAATCGGGATACGCGATCACGGAGTTCATCCCACGTGCGCGACCGTCGCAACCCTCGCTCGTCGATGGTGACGAGGGCTTCTGCATCTCCGGAACGACGCAAGAGGTTCTCCACCACGCTCAATGAGGCGTCGGGGAAGAACCGTGTCGACGGCATCAAGTCATGGGCCTCGATCACGCGAACGCCACGCTCCCCGATCACCCCGCAGTGCTCCCAAACTGCCGCCCAGAACGCGGTCGGATCGCCGATCGACCATGCGTGCACATCACCTAATCGCGCCGCCTCACTGCTCACGGCCTGCACAAACCGAGCCATTGCGGAGTCTGCGGGATCGGATGGCGACCACAAGCGACGGCCACCGTGATCGGTCGTCATTTCCATCTCCTTGACCCCCGCGTCTAATCTCACTTACAGATATATCACGGAGGGGGGTCCTGATGAGCATGAACTGGAACGCTTTCATCACCTGTGCGGTGACAGGCTCGGGCGAAACGGCACACAAGAGCGACAAGGTCCCCGTCACTCCTGAACAGATCGCCAACTCGGCGATCGAGGCGGCAAAGGCTGGCGCTGCCGTCGTACACATCCATGTGCGCGATCCACGCACGGGCAAGGGATCGCGAAGCACCGAGTTGTACGCCGAGGTCGTCGACCGCATTCGCTCCTCCGATGTCGACGTCGTGATCAACCTCACGGCAGGCATGGGCGGCGACCTCGTACTCGGCGGTGACGAGAACGTCCTACCGCTCAACCCGGATGGCACCGACATGGTCGGCGCCACCGAACGACTCGATCACGTGACGAAGTTGTTGCCTGAAATCTGCACACTCGACTGCGGCACGATGAACTTCGCTTCTGGTGGCGACTACATCATGACCAACACGCCGAGCGTGTTGCGCAAGATGGCCAAGATCGTGCAGGAGCTCGGCGTTCGCCCTGAACTCGAGGTGTTCGACACCGGACACCTCGTCATGGTCAAGGACCTGATCAAGGAAGGGCTCCTGGACGACCCGGTGATGATCCAGTTGTGCATGGGTATCGCCTACGGCGCACCGGATGACCCCACCACGTTCATGGCACTGGTCAACCAGTTGCCCAAAGACTCGGTGTTCTCGGCGTTCTCGATCAGTCGTATGCAGTTGCCCTTCGTCGCGCAGTCGGTGCTCGCTGGCGGAAACGTTCGCGTCGGCCTCGAAGACAATCTGTACCTGAACAAGGGTGAACTCGCGACCAACGGCTCGCTCGTGGAGCGTGCGGCGAAGATCCTGCAGGGCATGAACGTCAATCTGCTCGGTCCGAAGGAAGTTCGCGAGAAGCTTCAACTCACGAAGCACGCCTGACATGTCGGGCAACTCGGGAATCGAGGGCCTGCAGACAGTCGGCCTACTCGGCGGCGGTGTAATCGGCGGTGGCTGGGCAGCACGATTCCTGCTCAACGGTGTGGACGTGAAGCTCTACGACGTCGACCCACAGGCGCCACGCAAGATGAACGAGATCATGGTCAACGCTCGGCGTGCGTACCAGCGACTCACCCTTGCCCCATTGCCCAAGGAAGGCACACTCACCTTCGTCTCCTCCCCCGAGGAAGCAGTGACCGACGTCGACTTCGTGCAAGAAAGCGCACCCGAGCGACTGCAGTTGAAGCAGGAGTTACTCGCCCGCGCCAGCAAAGCTGCTGCACCACACGTGGTGTTCGGCTCCTCCACCTCCGGCCTCCTGCCGACGCAGATCCAACAGGACATGCACCTCCCCGAGCGATTCGTCGTGGGTCACCCGTTCAATCCCGTGTACCTGATGCCGCTCGTCGAAATCTGCGGTGGCGATAAGACGAGCCAGGCGACCAAAGAGCGTGCGCGCCAGGTGTATCAACAGATCGGCATGCACCCGCTGATGCTGTCGAAGGAAATCGACGGCTTCGTCGCCGACCGACTGATGGAAGCGCTGTGGCGCGAGGCGTTGTGGCTGGTCAATGACGGCATCGCGACTGCCGAGGAGATCGATGATGCGATGCGCTTCGGTCCTGGCCTGCGTTGGTCGTTCATGGGAACGTTCCTCATTTATCGCATTGCCGGTGGCGAAGCCGGCATGCGTCACTTCATGGCACAATTCGGGCCAGCACTGAAGTGGCCATGGACGAAGTTGATGGATGTGCCCGAACTCGACGAGGTATTGCTGGACAAGATCGTCTCCCAGTCCGATGCCCAAGCGGGAACGGCCACTATCCGCGAACTCGAAGCGCTTCGTGACGACTGTCTCGTGTCGGTATTCCAGGCGCTTCGCGGTCACGACTATGCGGCCGGCAAGACGCTTGCCGACTTCGAGCGCTCACTGCTCACGCGCAGCCCCAAGCCCGTTCCGAGCGAGAACACTCCGATCGTCGCCTTGGAACGAGTGATTCCCGGCGAGTGGACCGATTACAACGGTCACACCAATGACTCCCGATATGGACAGCTGGCCAGCGAGGCTGGCGACAACTTCCTCCGCTCGATCGGACTCGACGAGCAGTACCTTGCCAGCACGGGCACGTTCTTCACCGTAGAGAGCCACACCCGCTTCCTCGACCAAACCCACGCGGGTGACAAGGTTCGGGTGGAACTGCGCGTGCTTTCCTTCGACGTGAAGAAAATGCACGTGTGGACCGAGATCGTTCGCGAAGACGGCGTGTTGGCCGCAACCGTGGAGTACCTGCTGTTGCATGTCGATGCGAAATCTCAGAAATCTGCACCGATGGGAGAGGCCATGTTCGCCACCCTCAAGAGAATCGGCGTGGGGCACGAGAAGCTCGGAGCTCCAGCCGGTGTCGGTCGCCGCGTGGGCGACAAACCCGCCAACTGACGATGCTCTCCTCCGCACCGAAACTCGTGGCGGTGGTGGGCGACGATGACATCGCCGCGCAATGGTGTGCGCGATTCCTTGCCCGAGGGAGCGGCGTCACCTTCGTCGACCTATCCGGCGGCGACCTGACTTCACGAGTGAGCACCGCATTCGATTCACTGCGGCGACTCGGCGCATTTCCCAAGGCCTCCATGATGAACCTGTGCCGAATCACTTCACTCGACGAATTGGTTCCTGTGGAGCTCGGAATCGTGTCGATGCGCAGTGGCGAAGCAGAAACGATCGAGCGTGTGACCGAGCACGCTCCCACCATGACGATCCTTGCGCAACGCACTCTTGGCACGCACCAGACGCGCACTACCGGCGTGTCCCCTGTCCACCTGGTTCCACTCGTCGCCGTTGAGGGCAAGGACAGTGATGCGGCAGTGGCGATTCTGCGTGACCTCGGTATGCATCCCGTGAACGGACTACCCGAGGCGAGTGACGACGAGCAGTTCGGTTCGGGACTCGTCACCTTGGGCGACGGCTCTGACGAGTCGGTGCTCGCGCTCCTCCGTGCACTGCGCAGCACGAATACGGGCGCGGGACGAATGGTGGCCGAATGGGAAGCGCGAACACTTGGAGAGTCGAGCATTCGGTGGCAACGCGGCGACATCGTTCCCGCACCGCTCGAGCTGTACCGCACCACGGTGAATCCCGATTGGGTGGACTACAACCGTCACATGACGGAGGCTGCGTACCTCACGGCCTTTGGATGGGCAACGGATGCGTTGTTCCGCTACATCGGCGACGACGAGGCGTACCGTGCAGCCGGCCACTCCTTCTACACCGTCGAGACGCACATCAATTACGAACGCGAAGTTGCGGTGAACGAGCCTCTGCGCTTCACCACGCAATTGCTCGACGTTGACGCCAAGCGCATGCACTTCTTCCACTCGATGTTTCATGGCGAAACCGGCGTGAGGCTCGCCACCACGGAACAGATGCTCGTACACGTGGAGATGACCGAAGGACGATCTGCGCCGGTCCTTCCTGAGGTGGCCGAAGCATTGGCCGCCGTGATGGAGAGTCATCGCCACCTACCGCTCCCACCTGAAGTAGGCAGCGTCATGAAGATCAAGCGGAAGTAGGCAAAGGAGACCGAGATGCAATTCACGCTCACCGAGGAACAAGAAGCGATCGTCGCCACGACTCGGCAGTTCACCGAGAAGGAACTGATGCCGCATGAGGATCAAGTGGAGAAGTTGGGAACGGTTCCTCCCGAACTCGTCGAACAGATCAAACGGAAGTCGATCGAGGCGGGGATTTATGCCTGCAACATGCCGGCTGAGTACGGCGGTGGTGGCCTCGACTCATTCGACACCACACTCGTCGACCGCGAACTTGGCGCCACGTCCTATGCGCTTCACTACATCGTTGCCCGCCCTTCCAACATCCTGCGCGCGTGCGAGGGTGACCAGATTAAGGAGTACCTGATTCCCACGATCACGGGTGAACGCGTGGACTGTCTGGCGATGAGCGAGCCCGATGCAGGATCCGACATGCGTGGCATGCGCTGCACGGCAGTGCAGGATGGCAGTGATTGGGTGATCAACGGCACCAAGCACTTCATTTCACATGCGGACCTCGCGGATTACGTGATCTTGTTCGCCGCCACCGGTGAAGAGACGACATCCAAGGGGATCAAGAAGAAGATCACGGGTTTTCTCGTCGACTTCGACACCCCCGGCTGTGAGCGGGTACACGGATACAACTGCGTCTCGAACTCGGGCTATCACAACTTGATCATCAATTTCGACAACTGCCGAGTGCCCGCAAGCAAAGTTCTCGGCGAAGTGCATGGCGGCTTCGACGTGGCCAACACGTGGCTGGGTGCCACACGCTTGCAAGTGGCAGCCGTCTGCGTGGGACGCGCGCGACGTGCGCTCACACTCGCCACCGAATACGCAGCCTCACGCGAGCAGTTCGGTCAGCAGATCGGCAAGTTCCAAGGGGTCTCGTTCAAGTTGGCCGACATGCAAACGCGTCTGGATGCCGCCGAACTCCTCACCTTGCGCGCTGCGTGGAATGACGCGAACGGTCGATTCGACGACGCCGAGATGGCAATGGCCAAAGTGTTCGCCAGTGAGATGTGCCAATTCGTCACCGACGAAGCGATCCAGATCTTCGGTGGCATGGGGCTGATGGACGAACTGCCCCTCGAGCGCATGTGGCGTGACACCCGCGTGGATCGCATCTGGGATGGCACGAGCGAGATTCAACGTCACATCATTTCGCGCCAGATGCTGCGCAAGTACGGGGGCTGAGTGAGCACTCTCTCACGCACCCTTGCTCCACGCTCCATCGCGGTCATCGGCGGTGCTCCGTCCGTGCGCATCATCGAGCAATGCCGAAAGCTCGGCTACTCGGGAGAGATCTGGCCGGTCCACCCGAGCAGAAGCGAGATGCACGGCATTACGTGCTTCCCCTCAGTCGAGCAGCTTCCAGGCGTTCCCGACGTCGCCTTCATCGCAGTCAACCGTCATTTGACCGTCGACGCCGTGCGGTCACTGTCTGCCGTGGGCACGGGAGGCGCAGTGTGCTACGCCTCGGGTTTTGCCGAGAGCGGTGAAGTGGCGTTGCAACAGCAACTCGTCGAAGCGGCAGGCGACATGCCATTGATCGGACCGAACTGCTACGGATACGTGAACGCCCTGGACGGCGTCGCACTGTGGCCCGACGAGCATGGATGCGCACCACTCGATCGGGGTGTCGGGATCGTCGCTCAAAGCGGCAACGTGGGTCTCAACCTCACGCTTGCCCATCGTGGACTACCCCTCGCCTACCTCGTCACGGTTGGCAACCAAGCGGTCTCTGGCACCGAGGACGTGCTCGAGCACTTCATCGCCGATGACCGCGTGACGGCGATCGGCATGTTCATCGAAGCCATTCGTGATCCTCAACGGTTTGCCGAACTTGCCGAGCACGCATTTGCCGCCGGCAAACGAATCGTCGCACTTCAGACAGGACGCTCCGAAGCCGGTGCCCTGATTGCCGCGTCACACACCGCGTCGCTCGCCGGAAATCGCGAGGCGTATGCCGCGTTCTTCGCACGTTGTGGCGTGGCACAAGTCGACACACCGACGGAACTGCTCGAGACACTCAAACTGCTGCACCACGGCGGCGCGTTGAGCGGATATCGGATGGCATCGCTCTCGTGCTCTGGCGGTGAAGCGAGCCTCGTTGCCGATCTGAGTGAGTCCACGGGGTTGCGCTTCGAACCATTCCCCGACGAACAGAAGGCACGTATCGAGACGACGCTCACCGAGCTCGTGAGCGTGGCCAACCCGTTCGACTACCACACGTTCATGTGGGGTGATCGCGAGGCAATGGCGCGCACGTTCGGCGAGACGATGAACGGGCCGCACGACACCACGATGCTCGTGCTCGATGCCCCTAATGCCGCCGGGCTCGACCCTTCCACCTGGGCCGTGGCCGCCGAGGCGTTCGCCGACGCAGCAGACGCCACAGGCAAGCGTGGAGTCGTGGTGGCCACCATCCCTGAATGCCTGTCTGCAGAGTTGCGTTCGATGATTTCTTCCCGTGGTCTCGCACCTCTGCAAGGCCTGCGCGAAGCACTCATCGCTCTCGATCGTTGCGCGTGGTTGGGTAGCCATGGTCCACTCGGTGTCCCGATCGAGGCGTCCAGCGCACCCTCCACCAAGTTGGTGGACGAGGCGAGGGCAAAGGTGTTGCTCGCACAATTCGGCATCCGCGTGCCCGAAGGCACGCAATGTCTCCGTGTGGAGGCCGAGGAGGTAGCCGAGGACATTGGTTATCCCGTGACGCTGAAGGGGCTGGGAATCGCCCACAAGAGCGAAGCCAACGCCGTCCATGTAGGAATTACGTCTGCGGAAGCGTTGACGAGCGCCTTGGAGCAGCTTCCCGAACATGTGGATCAGGTGCTGATCGAAGAGACGGTGACCGATGTCGTGGCGGAGGTGCTCGTCGCCATCCGCCGCGCTGCCCCGATCGGCTGGATGATCGTCGTCGGAGCGGGAGGCGTACACACGGAGATTCTCCGCGACACCGCAACTCTGCTCGCCCCCGCTTCCCGTGACGAGGTGTTTCTCGCACTGCGCTCGCTACGGATCTCGCCACTCTTCTTCGGCTATCGCGGTAAGCCAGCAATCGAGATGAATGCCTTGCTCGATCTGATCATGCAGTTGCAGGAGGCGACCGTGAGTAGCAACGTGGTGGAGATCGAGCTCAACCCCGTGCTTGCCACACCAGTCGACGCGGTCGCCGTCGATGCGTTGTTGATCGTGGAAGGAGCCTGAAGTGCCCGTACTCGTCAATGAAACTCACGATGGCCAAGTTCTCGAGGTGATGCTCGACCGACCAAAAGCGAATGCGATCGACGCCGCCACCAGCCGTGAGCTCGGCACCGTGTTCCAGAAATTCATGGCTCACCCCACGCAACGCGTGGCGATATTCACGGGTACTGGCGAGAAATTTTTCAGCGCAGGCTGGGATTTGAATGCAGCCAGTGAGGGCGAGTCGTTCGAGTCCGACTACGGCGTTGGCGGCTTCGGTGGTTTCCCTGAATTGCCGAACCGCTCGAAGCCGATCATCGCTGCGGTGAATGGCATGGCTGTCGGTGGTGGATTCGAGATCGCCATGGCGGCCGACCTGATCGTGGCGGCAGAGCACGCCACGTTTTCTCTCCCTGAAGCCAAGGTGGGCGTGCTCCCCGACGCCGGCTCGGTGCGTTTGCCACGACTGCTCCCCACTGCACTGGCCAACGAAGTTCTCTTGGCCGGCAGATCACTCACGGCAACCGAACTACATCAACACGGGCTGGTCAATGTCGTCGCTCCTTCCGCAAGTTTGATGGATGTCGCCCGAGAATTAGCGCTGCGGATCTGTGCGTCTGCGCCGCTCAGCGTGGCAGCCATCCTCGACATCCAGCGAGACGTGGAGAGTTTGCCCCTCCATGAGGCAATGACTCGTTTGCGCGCGAATGAGGCGTACAAGAAAGCGATCGACTCGCAGGACGCACAAGAAGGCCCGCGGGCTTTCGCCGAGAAGCGCGTCCCGAAGTGGGCGGGTCGCTGAAGAGGGGTCAGGAGAGAACGCGGTACAGCTCGTCGAGCATGCGTCGCGCTCGACCATCGTTCGTTTCTGGGCGGAACTCGCCCATCACGTACGAAAAACCGACACCATGGCTCGGCCAACCGCCGTGGGTAGAACCACCCGCGCCCGTGTGGCCGAATGCGTCCTCCGGCGCGCCGAGGCACGAGGGGTTTGGATTCAGCTCGAATCCCACGCCGAACCGCAGAAGTCGACCCGACAATGGATCGTTGCCGAGCGAACGCTGCTTGCATGCAGCCTGGATCGTCTCCGGACGCAGAATGCGCACGCCGTCCAGCTCTCCACCATTGACGAGCATTGCGTACAACCGCGACATGGCTTGAGCCGTAGCCACTCCTCCGCCACCAGGAAACTGGATTCGCGCCATCTCGAGCGTCCCCACCATCTCGCGGGGCATGATTCCATAGACGAATTGCAGCCGTGGGTCGGCATTCGGATCGAGCAGCGCGGTGTAGTTGAAATCCTTGCTCCGCGTCGTCGGCACTACCTCTCGAATGACTTCCTCTGATGCCCCAATGTGCAGATCGAGCGACAACGGTCCGGCAATCTCCTCGCGGACGAAGTCACCAACGGTGCGTCCATCCGTTCGGCGGATGACTTCCGAGACGATCCAGCCGTATGTCGTGGCGTGGTAGCTGGGCTCGCCCACAGGCACGAACGGCACCTGTTCGGCCACGTAACGAGCCATCAATTCGAGATCGCCGAACTCCGCTCGCTCGATCTTGCGCTCGAGCCCCGGCACTCCGGCAACGTGGGCCAAGGCATCACCGATCGTGACATGACCTTTCCCGCCCGTGGCGAACTCGGGCCACAGCGAAGAAATCGGTGCATCGAGGTTGATCAGCCCTCGCTCGGCACAAATAAGTACGGCGACTGCAGCGATGCCCTTCGTGCCCGAGGCAATGATGCACTTGGTTTCGCTCGACCAAGACTTACCGTCAGGACTCTGACCACCCCACAGGTCGAGAACTTGTGTGCCCTGATGCATAACTGCAAACGAGGCGCCAATCTCACCGTCGCCGTGGATCGAATCGAAAATCTCGGCGACTGACTCGAAACCCGCAGCGACTACTCGTTCGCGTGTCATGCCATGCTTCGCTCGATCGACGGCGTCGCCGCGATCAAACGCTTGGTGTACTCCTCGCGCGGATTGCCGATGACTTCCTCGGCAGTACCGAACTCGACGATGCGGCCTTCGGACATCACTGCGACCTCGTCGGCAATCGAGCGCACGAGCGGCAGGTTGTGCGTCACGAAGAGCATCGCCAAACCAAGTTCCTTGCGCAGACGACCGAGCAAATCGACGATCGAAGCTTGCACGAGCACGTCCAGCGCACTCGTCACCTCATCGCACAGCAACACGGTTGGATTGCTCACGAGAGCGCGGGCAATGGCCACTCGCTGACGTTCTCCACCCGACAACTGATCGGGATACTTGTTGGCGTAGGAATTCGGCAGGGACACCTTGGAGAGCACGTCCTGCACGGCTACATCGGCCTCATTCTTTGACTTGCCTGCGATGAGCAGCGGACGCGAGATGGACTCGCGCACCGTCTTGCGTGGGTTCAACGATCCATACGGATTCTGGAACACGTACTGAATACCGAGCCGCTCCTCGACGGAGCGTGAACGAGCCGTACGACCGAGTTCCTTGCCCTCGATCGTGATCGATCCCGACCACTGGCGCAACAGACCACCAATTGCTCGCGACACCGTGGTCTTGCCCGACCCGGACTCACCGACGAGCGCAAGGCACTCTCCCTTGCGCAACGTAAGACTCACGTCGTGCACGACGGTCTTGCCTGCGTAACCCGCGCTCACTCCCGAAGCGACGAGAACCGCCTCCGCAGCCCGACGTTCGCCACGCACGAGCGGCGCGGCGATGGTGGCGGCAGGTACCTGCCCAATTCGAATACAACGCGCCCCATGCGAATCACCCACCGAGACGACGGATGGGAACGCTTCACGACAACGATCCTCGGCGAGTTGACAACGCAACGCAAAGGCACACCCGTGCGGACGCTTGCCCGGCTGTGGCGCACGACCAACGAGACCGACCATGTGCTTGCCGCCGGCGATGTCCGGAGCGGCTGCCACCAGGTGTCGCGTGTAAGGATGCGCCGGATTGCGGAAGATCTCCCGAACTGGCCCTTCCTCCACTACACGGCCCGCGTACATCACCGCAACGTCATCAGCGAGATCAGCCACGACGGCAAGGTCGTGAGTGATGTAGAGGGCGGCGACGCCGTGCTCGCGCGTGAGGGTGCGAATGGTGGCAAGCACGTGCTCTTGGGTGGAGACATCGAGTCCTGTGGTGGGCTCGTCCAACACGATGACCGATGGTCGGCACGCAAACGCCATTGCCAATCCGACGCGTTGCTGCTGGCCACCCGACAACTGGTGCGGATAGCGCTGGAGGTAGTCGTCATCCTGTGGGAGGAGCACCTCGCCCATCATCTCCTTGACGCGGGCACGACGAGCGTCATCTGAGCCACCGAAGTCGTGTGCCTCGAGCACTTCCATCAACTGCACGCCGATGCGCAGGGCGGGATTTAAGGACGACGCAGGGTCCTGCGGCACGTACGACACGAGTGAGCCACGCGCCCGACGTCGATCGTCATCACCGAGTTGCAGCATCTCCGTATCGCCAATACGGATGTTCCCACCAGCAATGCGCACGCCACGTCGAGCGTGACCAAGCACTGCAAGGCCGACGGTCGTCTTACCCGAACCAGACTCGCCGACGAGACCAAGCACACGGCCCGGCTCGATCGACAACGTCACCTCGTCGACGATGTCGTTACCCGTGGCCTCCACGTCGAGGCGGAGGTTTTCGATGCGTAGGCCCTTACTCACCTTTGCCCCCTCGATCGATACCCGCCGACACTCGTGACAGACCGTCGCCGATGAGTCCCGTACCGATGGTGAGTAGCGCAATGGCCAACGTAGGCAGGATCACTCCCCACGGCTGCACCGTCAGTGCAACGCGGTTCTCCTGGATCATGAGTCCCCAGTTGGCGGCATTCGGATCCGGCGTAAAGCCGAGGAACGCAAGCGCGGCGATCAGGCCGATGCTGTAGGTGAGACGAAGATTGGCTTCGACGAGTAGCGCCGAGGACACATTGGGCAAGATCTCGCTGAACAACACACGCCGACGCGACTCACCGAGAGCTTCCGCAGCGCTGATGAAGTCACGCTCCACCACCGGCACTGCAGCACCGCGCACGATGCGCGCAATACGGGGCGTGGTGGAGAATCCCACTGCAAGGATGATCAGCACTCGACTCGGACCGAACATCGAGATCACCACGAGCGAGAGCAACACCTGCGGGAATGAGAGCATCACGTCCAAGGTGCGCATGATCACCTCATCGGCCTTGCCCCGCAGGTACGCAGCCAGCAGACCCAGCGTCGAGCCGACCACGAGCGCTAAAGCAGTTGCGACTGCTGCCAGCACGAGAATGCCTCGACCGCCGAAGAGGAATCGAGAAAGCACGTCCTGACCGAAGTAGTCAGTACCAAAGATCACTCGACCGTCGAAAATGGCACGAGAGACGGGATTGCCGCCGTAGTAGTCGAGGTCAAATTCCTTCTGCGGGATGTCGAGCGCGTTCGGCATGTCGACGTACTCGGTGCTGCCAAACGGCGCAAGGAACGGTCCGACAAACGCAATCAGCGCAAGAAACCCTGCGATGCCGACGCCCACCTTTACGCGGCGCAGCTTCCATGCCTGGCGCAGAATGCCCGGCTTGCGGTCCAGCGTGACATCTAACGTGCTCATTGCAGCGTCGTCCTCAACCTCGGAGTAGCAAGCACCGTGCCGATGTCGGCGAGCAAGTTCATCACCACGTAGACACCTGCGATGACGAGCGCGAGGAACTGCAACACCGGCAGATCACGCATCACGACCGATTCAGCAAGGGCGCTTCCGATACCTGGGTAGTTGTACAAACGCTCGATGATGATCACTCCACCCGCCAAGTACGCAAGGTTGAGCGCGATCACCTGGAACGTTGGGCCGATGGCATTCGGTGCGGCATGACGCCACAACACCGTGCGCTCGTCCATGCCCTTGAGCCGGGCCATCTCGACATAATCGCTTTCCAACACTTCGACCATCGCGGCGCGCATGACGCGCACCACGTACGGAGTCACCGACACCACGAGTGTGGCAACAGGAAGAATCAGACCGAGTGGATCACTCCACGGCGGTGCTCCCTCTTCGAAATACGACACCGCGGGCAACCACTGCACCACCGAGGTGGCAAACAGGATCACCAACACGGTGCCAACGACGAACTCGGGCATTGCCGCGAGCAGCAATGTGGTGATCGAAGATGCCTGATCAAAACGCTGATCTCGTTTCAAGGCTGCATAGGAGCCGATAGCCAAGGCCAGCGGAATAGACGCAAGACCCGCAACAACGAGTAAGAAGAATGAATACCCCACTCGTGGCGCGATGTAATCCGAGATCGGCATCTGGGTAGTGAACGAAACACCGAGGTCACCCGTCAGCAAATTGCCAAGCCATGAGAAGAACTGAACCAATAGAGGACGATTGAGCCCGAACTGTTCTCGCAAGGCGGCGAGTGCCTCGGGCGTTGCTTCTCTGCCAAGTATGAGCGCCGCAGGGTCGGATGGCAAAGCCTGCGTGACCAGGAAAATGATCAGTGAGGCCGTGAACAACGTGCCGAGCCCAAGCCCGATTCGACGCGCGATGAACTTGAGAATGGGAATGGTCATGTGGTGAAGTCAACTCCAGAAACAGTTTTGCCGCCCACCAAGGTGGGCGGCAAAACCTGATCTTTGGATTTCGTTCTGGACTAAGCGAACCAGAAGTTCTTGAATCCCTGACCGTAATAGTCGAGGTTCAACTGGCCTGGACGGTCCAACACGCCTTGCAACTTGGTGTTGTAGGCATCGCCGAAGTTGTTGAACACGGGGATGATGTAGCCACCCTCCTCGAACTCCATCTTCTGCATCTTGGCGATGATCTCCTTGCGCTTAGCAGCGTTCTTTTCAGCCGCGGCGGCGAAGTACATCTCACGGAACTTGCCCGATGTACCAAACATCGTCTCCGGGTATGAGTCATACGATGCCGCGACCTGAGCCAGGTAGGTACGTCCTGACCAGTAGGTGGTGTGGAACGGCGCGTTCATGTACTCGCCGGTTGAGTCCCAATAGGCACCCGTCTTGATGACCGGAGTCACCTCCACTACGCCGCCAGTCTTCTTGGCCTGCTCGGCGAACGCCTGCACCATGGCCACGAGACCACCCGTGTCGTTTGGCGCAAACGCCTCAAAACGGAGAGGCTTGGCCTTGGAGTACCCGGCCTTCTTCAGCAGTTCGAGCGCTGCAGGAATGTCCTGCTTGCGCTGCGGCAAGTTGGCGACGTTGTAATCACCGATGTAGCCGAAGAGGTCGTTGCCCTGCATTCCGTGGCCCGAGAGGACACGGTTGACCATCTGACGACGATCGACGATCAGACGCATGGCCTGGCGCACATTCACGTTGTCGAACGGAGCCTTGTCCACACGCATGCACATGGCCAACCAGCCACCCGACGACGTCTCGCGCGTCTTGATGTACTTCTTGCTCTTGAACAACGCCCAGTCGGAGAAAGAAACGTCGACGGCAGCGTCGATCTGCTTCGCCACGAGTGCGTTGGCGAGGGCGGTCTTATCTGCGAAGTCGATGATGCGAACTTCGTCGAAGTATGGCTTGCCCTTCTCCCAATAGTTCTTGTTCTTCACGTGAACGCTCTCACGACCCGGGGTGAACGACTTGACGATGTACGGGCCCGTACCCACATGGGCGGATGCTGCTGCACCGCCCTTATAGCCGACCGGCACGATGGCGAAGGTGTAGTTGGCAAATGAGCGATCGAACTCCACGTTCGGCTTGGAGAGGTTGAACTCCACCGTCAGGCTGTCCTTCTTGACCATTCCTGCACTGGTGAGGAAGGGACGGATCGCCTTACCCGTGGTGGTTTGACTCGGGTCAAGCAAGCGCTGGAACGAATAGATGACCGCATCGGCATCGCAAGGAGCCCCATTCTGGAACTTGATTCCCGGCTTCAACTTCACGACGTACTTGCTGGAATTGACCGCCCTGATGGACTGACCAAGCGCTCCGTCAAAGGTCAGATTGAACTTCTCATCAAACACTGCGATCGTCTCGAAACTGGCCTTCAAGCGCGCCTGGTCTGCCTTCGACACGATGTACTGACCGTCGATGATGTCCGACGAGCTGCCCACCACGCCCACGCGCAGCTTGCCACCGCTCTTTGGAGCGGACGGATGCGCCAGCACTTCGAGCCCACCGATGTTCATCACGGTGAAGCCCGCAGCAGCGGCGCCTACTCCCTTGATGAAGTTACGACGAGAAAACGATGAATTGATCATCTCTTCGTGTTCCACATTTCCCCCTGTTTGTGAGACGGGCGTTCACCCGTCGTTTACCTTCAGCAGAACATAGCCCACATGTACGTCTGAGGGAAAGTGCGTTAGGGGCGGTCTCGCCTGGTCCTCCGCGGGGTCTCCGACACCGATGGAGCCTGATTGGTAAGCGGACCTATCAATTCGACGATCTGCTCCAACGTGGGAGCCGCCGAGGGGGTTCGTTCGGTCAGGCCACGGCGAATTGCTGCTAAATGCTCGGGCGACGTACCGCAGCAACCGCCCACGATCCGCGCCCCCGCGTCGGCCGCCATGGCCGCGTATCTCGCCATCAGTTCTGGAGTCCCCGAGTAGGTAATCGTCGTGCCCTCGAACTTGGGAATGCCGCAGTTTCCCTTGGAAACGATCGGCGTACTGAAACTACGCATCTCGGAAATCGAAACCAGAATGTCGCTCGCACCGACGCCACAGTTGGCGCCGATCGCGAGTGGCTTGGGTTCGAGTGCAGCGAATTGCGACTCCAGGCTTTGCGGCAACACACCCATCATCGTGCGCCCGGCCGTATCGAACGACATGGTGCAGACATACGGCACGCCTTCGCGAATGGCGGCCTTTGCAGCCGCAAGCATCTCTTCCGGAGCCGACATCGTCTCGATCCATGCCACGTCGGCACCGCCCTCGAACAGTCCATTGATCTGTTCAGCGAACGTGTCGATCGCTTCCGCCTCGGTCATTGCGCCGAGCGGCTCGAACAACTCTCCCGTTGGACCGATGGAGCCAGCCACCGCCACGGGACGTTCACTCGCGTCGGCGACTTCGCGAGCCAATCGAGCGGCGCCGCTTGCCAACTCGCGCACGCGCGACTCGGCTTTGTGCAACTTCAATCGATGACGGTTGCACCCGAACGTGTCGGTGAGGA